>NZ_VFVX01000014.1:0-155187 GCF_006442395.1 Mesorhizobium sp. B2-3-5
GGGTGGCGGTGGCCAGACCGTCAGTCAGTGCAAGAAGGGCGAAGTCTGGGACAATAAGAAGAAAAAGTGCGTCGCGCCTCAGGAAGGCATGCTGGACGACGACAGCATCTATGAAGCCGGTCACGACCTGGCGATGGCCGGGCGCTATGACGAGGCGATCTCGGTGCTCACCCTTGCCGCCAACAAGCAGGATCCGCGCATCCTGAACTATCTCGGCTATTCGCACCGCCATTCCGGCCGTGTTGCCGTCGGGCTCGGCTACTACGAAGAGGCGCTGCGCATCGACCCGAACTACACGCTGGTGCGCGAATATCTCGGCGAAGCGCATCTGCAGATCGGCGATCTGGCCGGCGCCCAGCAGCAACTGGTGGAGATCGAGAAGCGCACCGGCAAGGGATCGCGCGAATACGGCATGCTGGCCGAGCAGATCGACCATTTCATGCGGAGCTGACCTGGCGTCCAAGGGTCTCGAAGCGGCCGCGAGCGATCGCGGCCGCTTTTTGTCGCCGCCTTGCCTCGCCGCCGCCCGGCTCGCGAAAGCGGTGACGATTTTTGCAAAACCGCTTTTTTGGGCGTGAAAAACCCGCGAAGATTGCTATATTGGGGGAAATTGCGGTGAAACGGTTCCGTTAGCCCGAGGCTGCCGGACCGTTTTCTTTTTGTACCCAACGACAAGGCTTCCCCCGAAACGCGGGGGCGGCGGCAGAAAGGTCAGGCATTATGAACAAGGTCCCGATGACAGGCGAGGGGTTCGCGTCATTGAAGGAAGAACTGCGTTGGCGCCAGCAGGAAGAGCGGCCGCGCATCATCGAGGCGATCTCCGAGGCGCGCTCGCATGGCGACCTGTCCGAAAATGCCGAATATCACGCCGCCAAGGAGGCGCAGAGCCTCAATGAGGGCCGCGTCAACGAACTCGAGGACCTGATCGCGCGCGCCGAGGTGATCGACGTCACCAAGCTCAGCGGCGACAAGGTCAAGTTCGGCGCCACCGTCGTGCTGGTCGATGAGGACACCGAGGAAAAGAAGACCTACCAGATCGTCGGCGACCAGGAAGCCGACGTGAAGTCCGGCCGCATCTCGATCTCCTCGCCGATCGCGCGGGCGCTCATCGGCAAGGAAGTCGGCGACGCCATCGAGGTCAATGCGCCAGGTGGTGCGCGCGGCTATGAGATCGTCCAGGTGCAGTTTATTTAGGGAGTTTGACGGGGCGGTTTCGTACTGTCCGCACTTCAAGCCAAGGTCGGCGCTGCCCCTCATCGCCCTGCCGGGCACTTCTCCCCGTATAGGGACGGGGAGAAGGAACGCCGTCATAGATGATTTCGCTAATCGCCAGCATTGCAAGAAGGCCGCCAAGGTTGCGCCCAGCTCTCTTCTCCCCGTCCCTATACGGGGAGAAGGTGCCGGCAGGCGGATGAGGGGCGGCGCCGACTTTCCGACTGTTTCGATCGAAGCATCAATCTTCGCCGATATTTGCCTGGCTAAGCTCCAGCAATCTCTCCGCCTCCGCTATCACCTCCGCTGGTACAACACGACCACCGGGCGCGGCCAGCAGTGTCGACGCATACGGCCCGCGCGGGCCGGTCAAACCCGGCTCCGTCGCCAGGAACACCGCGACTGTCGGCAGTCCGAAGCCGCTGGCGAGGTGTGTAAGCCCGGTGTCGGCGCCGATCACCAGCGTCGAGCGGCCGAGGATGGCGGCGATGTCGGCCAGCGGTGACTTCGGCACCACGACCGTGGACGGCACGGCCTTGCCGATCGCTTCGGCCACAATCTTCTCGCGCTCATTCGACCAGGTGGTGACAGGCGTCATGCCCCGGTCGACCAGCAGCCGGGCGGTTCCGATCCAGTCTTCGACCGGCCATTTCTTGTCCTCCCGGCTGGTCCCGTGCAGCAGGAAGGCGGTCTTGCCGCGGATGTTGGCGATCGTGCCAGCCGGCGGCACAATGCCGGAATTGAGCGTCGAAAGATCGGGCTGGTAGCCAAGCGCCAGTCCGAACAGCCGCCTTGTCCGCTCGATGGCGTGCAGGTCGCGGGGCACACTATAGTTGACGTCATAAAACAGCGTCGCCGAAGGTTCGCGCGCGCTCGACCGGTCGAAGCCGGCGATCGGCGCGCCGGCCTGCCGCGCCACAAGCGCCGATTTCAGCAGGCCCTGTGCATCGATGACCAGGTCATAGTGGCATGACCGCAAGGTTCGGCGCAGGGCGGCCGCCTCGCGCCAGGTGCCGCCATTGAACAGTGCCTTGCGCCAGCGCCGGATGGCGACCGTGTGGATCCTGCCGATCGCCGGATGGAGCGCCACGATGCCGGCGAACGCCTCCTCGACGCACCAGTCGAAGGATATGTCCGGCCTGACGAGGCTGGCATCCTCGACGGCCGGAAATGTGTGGATGACATCGCCCATGGACGATGTCTTGACGATGAGGACCTTCATGCCGCTGCCGGAAGTTCCAGCAGCCGGTCCGCCGCCGCCGCAACCTGCCCGACTTCCAATGTCTTGAGGCAATTGAGATGGCCGAGCGGGCAGACCTTGCGGTGGCAGGGCGAGCAGGACAGGCCGAGCCAGACCAGTTCACGACGCTCCGCCAGTGGCGGCGTGTTTTGCGGCGAGGTCGAACCATAGACCGCAACGATGGGCGTGCCGACAGCCGCGGCGACATGCATCAGGCCGCTGTCGTTGGAGACGGCCAGCCTGGCGGCGGCGATCAGATCGATGGCGTCTTCCAGCCGCGTCTGGCCTGCGAGGTCGATGACGCCAGGCGCGAGGGCCGCGATCTCCGCCGTCACGTCGCGGTCGTTCTTCGATCCGAACAGCGCGACTTTCAAGCCCTTGCCCATGAATTCGCGGGCAAGCCCGGCATAGCTTTCGCTCGGCCAGCGCTTGGCCGGGCCGAACTCGGCGCCGGGCATCAGGGCCACGAATTTTTGCGGCGTCAGCCCGAAACGCTCGAGCAGGACGGCTTGGTTACTGGTGTCCACGGTTAGATGAGGCGCTCGGAAAGTGCCGCCCTGGGCGAGGCCGAAATAGGCCTGCGCGGTGCGCCGTTTCACGGCATCGGGCAGCGGCACGATGTCGGTCAGCAGTCCATAGCGCATTTCACGCAGATGGCCGAAACGGCGCGGAATGCGGGCAAAGAACGGGATCAGCGCCGATTTCCAGCTGCCCGGCAGGATATAGGCCATGTCGTAGCGGCCGCGCAGCAGGCGGCCGAAACGGCGGCGATGGGTGAATTCGAGCGCGCCCGGCTTTAGCGGAAAGTCGATCTGCTGGCGTATTTCAGGCATGCGCTTGACCAGCGGGGCGGCCCAGGCGGGCGCCAGCACGTCGATCGCGACGTTGGGATGGAACTCCTTCAGCGCCGAGAACAGGCACTGCGCCATCACCATATCGCCCACCCAGCGTGGGCCGATCACGAGGATCGTTGGGCTTTCAGCCATTCGACATAGTCTCTGACGCCAGTTTCGACGCTCCGGAATTGACCGTTATAACCGGCCGCGCGCAAGCGGGACATATCAGCTTGCGTAAAGCTCTGGTAGCTGCCCTTGAGGTGGTCGGGGAATTCGATGAACTCGATCTCGCCTTTGCCCAGCGTGTCGATGACGGTTTCGGCGATGGCACGAAACGGCTGGGCGCGGCCGGTGCCGCAGTTGAAGATGCCGCTCGAGCCGCGCTTCCACAGCCACAGATTGACATCGGCGATGTCGCCGACATGGATGAAGTCGCGGCTCTGCTCGCCCGGTCCGAAGCCATCATAGGCGCCGAACAGTTTCGGGTTCTCGCCCCGCTCGACCTGGTTGAACAGATGAAAGGCGACCGAGGCCATGGCGCCCTTGTGCGCCTCGCGTGGGCCATAGACGTTGAAGTAGCGCAGGCCCGCGACCTGCGAATGGTCGGTGTCGAAGGCGGTGCGCCTGACATAGTCGTCGAACAGTTTCTTCGAATAGGCATAGACGTTGAGCGGCCGCTCCAGCGCCGGCTCCTCGCGAAATTCGGAACCGCCGCCATAGACGGACGCGGAAGAGGCGTAGAGGAAGGGCACGCGCAGCGTCTGGCAGGCATGCAGCAGCCGCTTCGAATAGGCGTAGTTGACCTCCATCATGAACTTGCCGTTCCATTCGGTGGTGGTCGAGCAGGCGCCCTGGTGGAAGACGGCCTCGATGCGGCCGAGCGATCCGGCCTCGATGCGGGGCAGGAAATCGTCCTTGTCGAGGTAGTCGGCGATTTTGAGATCGGCGAGGTTGGCGATCTTGTGGCCGTCGGTGAGGTCGTCGACGACGACGATGTCGTCATGGCCTTCGACGTTGAGCGCGGCGACGATGTTTGAGCCGATCATGCCGGCGCCGCCCGTGACGATGATCATGAAGGCCTCTGGTTGCTTGCGATTCCGGTCCTTATAGGCGAGGCCAGCCGGGCTGTCGACAAAGCAGGCGGTCGCTCGGGCTCGCCCGTTCAGGCTTGTCTGTTTTGTCCATTTTGTCTATTATGGCAAAACGGAGTGTCCAATGAAACACTATACATCGACTGATCTGAAACAGAATCTCGGCGACGTGCTCGCGGCTGCCAGCCAGCAGCCGGTCTCCATCACTCGCCACAACAAGCCGAGATACGTCCTGATGAGCATCGAGACCTACGAAGCGCGCTTCGGCACCGATAGCCGTCGCGCCTACGCGGCGGAGGATGCACCGCTGGAACATGTCGAGATGCTGGAGGAGTACGCCGCGGAACTGAACGGTGACTAAACCGGTCGCCGCGGACGCCTGGCGATATCCATATCTGTGGCATCGCCAACATGGAGACGGCGAGACCGAAGGCCGCAAGACGAGGCCTGTCGCCTTTGTCGCCGTTCTTCCCGGAAAAGCCGGAGGCACGAACCTTTTCATCCTTGCCATCACCTCCACGCAGCCGGGCCGTGATCGCATCGCCGTTCGCGTTCCGGAAATTGAACGCCGCCGCGCCGGCCTTGACCCTATTCCCCTTTGGGTCATAGTCGACGAGTACAACCACGATATTCTGGAATCGCCGGCCTATTTCGAACCGGGTGCGCGTATCGGCGCATTCAGTCCGTCGTTCCACAAAAAAGTCATATCGGCTTTCATTGCGGCTGTTCGCGCAGGCCAATCCAAAGCCATCCCACGGGCTGACTGAAAGGTCTGCAATCGGACAGGGCAGGATCATAAGGGACAAGAGAATGCCGTCGACCGAACTGCTCATCGCGTTTTTCGCCACCACGGCGATCTTCGCCTATATTCCCGGTCCGGCCATGCTCTACGCAGCCGCGCAGACCATGGCGCGCGGGCGCTGGTCGGGACTGACGGCGGCGCTCGGCATTCATCTGGGCGGCTATGTGCACGTCCTTGCCGCTGCTGCCGGCCTGTCGGTGCTGTTCCACGCCGTGCCGCCGCTTTACATGGCGGTCAAGCTGGTCGGTGCGCTCTACCTGATCTGGCTCGGTGTCTCGCTGTTTCGCAAGCGCGGGGAGGGTGACGCGGCGTTGCCCGTCATCGAGCGCAAGTCGGCGCGCCGCGCCTTCTTCGAGAGCATCACCGTCGAGGTGCTCAATCCCAAGACCGCGATCTTCTTCATGGCGTTCCTGCCGCAGTTCATCGATGCCTCGGCGGCGTTTCCGGTCTGGCTGCAATTCGTCGTGCTCGGCACCATCGTCAACCTGATGTTCTCCTCGGCCGACATCGTCTGCGTCTTCCTTGCCGGCCTGGTGATCGGCCGGCTGCGGCGTTCGAGCCGTGCGCAGCGGCTGATGCAGCGGGCAGGCGGCGCGGTGCTGGTCGGGCTCGGCGTCCACGTTGCCTTGCAGAAGAGCTGACGCGGCGCCGCCGTTGCGCCGGCTCGAATTGCGGTATATCGGCAGGCACGAACGATCGGTCCCGCCAACCGACCCCATATAGTCCAGAGACGGTTTCCCAGCGCGTTACCAGTGACATGATCAAGCACAATCCGCCTTCTCCCGAACCCTTGCACCGCGCCATTGCGCGCTTTGGCGACGTCGCCGTGCTGGTGGTCGGCGACATCATCCTCGACCGTTTCGTCAATGGGATCATCGAGCGGATTTCGCCGGAGGCGCCGATCCCCGTGCTGCACGGGCGCGGCGAAACCTCGGCCATGGGCGGCGCCGGCAACGTCGTGGCCAACATCGTTTCGCTTGGCGCGCGTGCCATTCCGGTTTCTGTGATCGGCACGGACGCTGCCGGCGACAGCCTGGTGCGGATGCTCGGCGCGCTTGGCGCCGACACGGCGGGCCTGGCGCAGCAGCGCGGCCGCATGACCTCGTCCAAGAGCCGCTTCAGCGCGCTCAACCAGCAGGTGCTGCGCTTCGACGAGGAAGAGGTCAAGCCGCTCGACAGCATTGAGCGGGCGGGGCTGATCCGGCATTTTCGCGCGGCACTCGACGAGGCCGACATCGTCATCCTGTCCGATTACGGCAAGGGCATCCTGCTCGACGGCGTCGCCGCCGAACTGATCGCCATCTGCCGCGGGGCGGGAAAACCGGTGCTGGTCGATCCGAAGGGCCGCGATTACGCGCGCTACGCCGGGGCGACCGCCATCACCCCCAACCGCAAGGAGCTTGGCGAGGCCGTCGGCCATGCGGTGTTCGCCGATGACGAGATCGTCGAGGCCGCCCGCGAACTGATTTCAGCGCATGGCCTCGACTTCGTCGTCGCCACCCGCAGTGAAAAGGGCATGAGCGTGGTCGGCCCCGACGAAGCGCGCCACATCGCCACCCAGGCGCGCGAAGTGTTCGACGTTTCAGGTGCCGGCGACACCGTGATCGCGAGCTTCGCGCTGGCGCTTGCCGCCGGCGCCGATCCTGTCGCCGCCGCCTCGATCGCCAATGCGGCCGGCGGCGTCGTGGTGGCCAAGCGCGGCACCGCGCGGCTGACGGTCGAGGAATTGACCGGCGCGCTGTTCCGCTCGCACGGACCGACCGCGCACAAGGACGCCATCCTCGATGCCACGTCGGCCGCGCGCATGGTGGCGGCCTGGAAGGAAGAGGGCCTGAGCGTCGGCTTCACCAATGGCTGTTTCGATATCCTGCATGCCGGCCATGTCAGCCTGCTGCACGCGGCGCGCAGCCAGTGCGACCGGCTGGTGCTCGGCCTCAACAGCGACGCCTCGGTGCGGCGGCTGAAAGGGCCAGGACGACCGGTCAACGACCAGCATGACCGCGCCTGCGTGCTCGCGGCGCTTGCCTCGGTCGACGCCGTCGTGGTGTTCGATGAGGATACACCGCTGGCGCTGATCGAGGCGCTCCTGCCCGACATTCTGGTCAAGGGCGCGGATTACACGATCGACACCGTGGTTGGCGCCGATGTGGTGCAGAAGGCCGGCGGGCGCGTCGTGCTGGTCGATCTCGTTGCCGGCAAGAGCACCACCAACACCATTGGCAAAATGCGTTCCGGCACCACCAACTGAGGGTTCCATGTCCGAACTGAACGATTATCTGGTCCGCTCGGCGGCGGCGATTACCGCCATGGTCGAGCGCGACCTTACCGGCGAGATGGAGCGGGCGGTGAGCGCCGTGGTGACGGCGCTTTCGTCTGGGAAGGCTTTTTTGATCTGCGGCAATGGCGGCTCGGCCAGCGATGCCATCCACATAGCCGGCGAGCTGGTCGGCCGCTTCCTCAAGGAGCGCAAGGCCTACAATGTCATCGCATTGCCGGCCAATGCCGCGGTGCTGACGGCCTGGGGCAATGATTACGGTTTCGACACGGTGTTCTCGCGCCAGGTCGAGGCGCATGGCTCGGCCGGCGGCGTGCTGCTGGCGATCTCGACCAGCGGCAATTCACCGAGCATCCTCGCTGCCGCCGAACAGGCGCGGATGATGGATATGACGGTGATCGGCCTGACCGGCGACACGGGCGGCAAGCTCAAGCCGCTGTGCGACATCCTGCTCAACGTGCCCTCGACCTCGACGCCCATCATCCAGCAGGGGCACCTGTGCCTCTACCATCATCTGTGCGAGGTGGTGGAAGCCCGCCTGCACAATGGCTGACGGAGTGGAGGCTGACGGCAGAGAGGAGCCGTACCCTCTGACCGAACCGGGCCTGTGGGTCGAGCGGGTCGGCAAGGAGGTCTTTCCCAAAGGTACGCCGGCGCTGTTCCTCGACCGCGACGGAACCATCAATGTCGACACGGACTATCCGAGCGACCCGGCCGAGATCGCGCTCAGGCCGCAGATGCTGCCGGCGATTGCGGCCGCGAATCGGGCCGGTGTCCCGGTCGTCGTGGTCACCAACCAGTCCGGTATCGCGCGCGGCTATTTCGACTGGAGCGTGTTTGCGGCGGTCAACCGCCGCGTGCTGGAGCTGCTGCGCGAACAGAGCGTGTTCGTCGACATGGTTCTGGCCTGTGCCTATCACGAGGCCGGCATCGGGCCGCTCGCCATTGCCGATCATCCGATGCGCAAGCCCAATCCGGGCATGCTGATCGAGGCGGGCAAGCGCCTCGACCTCGATCTCCAGCGCTCTTTGATCGTCGGTGACAAGCCGGCGGACATGCAGGCGGGACGGCGCGCCGGCTTGGCACAAGGCTGGCTGGTGGGAGGGGAGGCGGCGATGCAGCCTGGCTTCGCAATCCGGCGCCTGGATGGCGGCGATGACCTTGGCGGCCTGCTCGCCGCTATCGACACGCTCGGCGGGGACAACAGATCCTGATCCGAACCTGACGGCTTACACGGGATCGTTGCGGTCGGAGGCTTCATAGAGTTTCGCCTCCGTGGCGAAGGAATAGATCATCACCGACATCGAGTAGACGAAACCGTGCCGGCCGCAAAGGAAGTAGCGCTTGGCCAGGTAGAATTTCAGGAAGTTGCCAAGCGGCGACAGCACCAGCCGCAGCAGGCCGGGCTTCTTGCCCTTCTCGACCAGCGTGACGGCCTTCAGGCTGGAATAGGCGTTGGCCCGGGCAACATCGTCCTCGACCGATATTTCGCGGCGATGCAGCAGGACACCGTCCTCGATCGTGCCGGTCTCGCCCGGCACGCCAAAGGATTCATGCACCCGCGCGGTGAGATCCATGGTGGCGCCTTCGCGGCGGAAAAGCCGCATCAGCCTGTTGTGCAGCACCCAGCGGTGCGCATAGCCGTAGCCCTTCAGCCAGTCTCGGCGGCGGATGTACCAGCCGTGGATCTTGTCGTTGGTCGATTGCGTGATGGCCACGATCGACTGCCGCAGCCGGTCATCGACGCGTTCATCAGGATCGATGGAAAGACACCAGGGCTGATTGGCATGGTCGAGCGCGAATTGCCGCTGACGGGGAAAACCCGGCCAGTCATTGTGCAGCAGCCTTATCGGGTAGCCTTTGGCGATATAGCTTCGCACGCATTCGACGGTGCCGTCCGTCGAACCGGAATCGACGATGACGATCTCGGCGCAGAAATCGATGCTTTCCAGGCACGGGCCGATCATATCGACCTCGTCCATGCAGATGATAAGCGCCGAGACCGGGCTTGCAAATCGAGTCATGGTCCCCTTCCCATGGCGGATCGTCCTCGGAACAACGCTGCTTGCGCTATCTGTTCTTACGCAGTCCCGGGCGGAAAACCGTTATACATTTTTCCAAGAATTGCATGAGAAACCAACCAAGCGGCGAAGTTCGGCGGAGCGATCCATGAGCGTCTGTCGGACACCAACGCGGCGCCGGTGTGGCGAAGGCCAGGAATTCGCGGGGGGGCAGGCGCGCAGGCGTTCGCCTGGCCTCAAGATCGCTCGAACGAGACCAGCCCTTCATCCTTGACCCGTCGGATGGTGAGCGCGGTGCGCACCGTGTCGACATTCGGCGTCGAGGTCAGTTCCTCGATGACAAAGGTCTGGAAGGCGCCGAGGTCGCTTGCCACGCAGTGCAGCAGGAAATCGGATTCGCCCGACACCATCCAGGCATCGCGCACGATCGGCCAGCCGCGCGTGCGCTCGGCGAAGGTGCGAAGCTCGGCATCGGCCTGATGGTGCAGCCCGACCAGGCAGAAGGCAACGACGTCGAGGCCGAGCGCCGGGGCATTGAGCAACGCCCGATAGCCGCGGATGATGCCGGTTTCCTCCAGCCGCTTGACCCGGCGCAGGCAGGGCGGCGCCGAAATGCCGACCCGGTTCGAGAGCTCGACATTGGTCATGCGCCCGTCCGCCTGCAACTCACGCAGAATCTTCCAGTCGATGGCGTCGAGGTCGGCTTTCAGGGGCATGGCTGTCTCAGCTCGGCGCAAGAATCTTTCGCAATTTTGTAATTAAACGACTTTTGTGTTGGCGCCAGCCCTCATCAACGCGATTTTTGACCGGTAACGAATGCGACCGTCGCGCGAATAATCCACGGGCCGAAGCTTTCCGGGGACGACGGCCCGTTCGTCTTGCTGGCATGGTTGGCAACCCTTACATTAGACGCGACATTCCATGCTATTTCCCAAGGCACACTCCCTGTCTGCCCCGCAGAGGCTTCAAATGACCACCAAGCACGCGCCTGTTCTCATCATCGGTTCCGGCCCGGCCGGCTATACGGCGGCGGTCTATGCCGCACGTGCCATGCTGAAGCCGATGCTGGTCGCCGGCCTGCAGCAGGGCGGCCAGTTGATGATCACCACCGATGTCGAGAACTATCCCGGCTTCGCCGACCCGATCCAGGGGCCGTGGCTGATGGAGCAGATGCTCAAGCAGGCCGAGCATGTCGGCACCGATATCATCAACGACATCATCACCGAGGTCGACCTCAACGTACGGCCGTTCCGCGCCAAGGGCGATTCCGGCACGACCTACACCGCTGACGCGCTGATCATCGCCACCGGCGCGCAAGCCAAGTGGCTGGGCATTCCGACCGAACAGGACTTCATGGGTTTCGGCGTCTCGGCCTGCGCCACCTGCGACGGCTTCTTCTATCGCGGCAAGGATGTCGCCGTGGTTGGCGGCGGCAATTCAGCGGTGGAAGAGGCGCTCTATTTGTCGAACCTCGCCAAGAGCGTGACGGTCATCCACAGGCGCTCGGATTTCCGCGCCGAGCGCATCCTGCGCGAGCGGCTGCTGCAGAAGGACAATGTCCGCGTCATCTGGGACACGATCGTCGACGAGATCACCGGGCGCCCCGGCAAGGCGCCGCTGCCGCCTTCCGTCGAAGGGCTCAAGCTCAAGCATGCGGTGACCGGTGCCGAAACGCACCTCAAGGTCGATGGCGTGTTCGTGGCGATCGGCCACGCGCCGGCGGTCGAGCTGTTCGTCGGCAAGCTGAAGCAGAAGCCGAACGGCTATCTGTGGACGGCGCCGGATTCGACCCGCACCGACGTGCCCGGCGTGTTCGCGGCGGGCGACGTGACCGACGATATCTACCGCCAGGCGGTAACGGCGGCGGGCCTCGGCTGCATGGCCGCGCTGGAGGCGGAGAAGTACCTGGCGGGCATCGAGGTGCATCGCGAGGCGGCGGAATAGGCGTTTGTAAAATTGTTAAAAAATCAGCTTAGAAACGCCGTGTAAAAGCCTGATTTTTCATTCAGACGCCAAACAGAACGAGGGGTATCATGGCGTTGGACTGGGACAAGCTACGCGTGTTTCACGCTGCGGCGGAAGCGGGGTCGTTTACACACGCGGCCGAGACACTGCACCTTTCACAATCGGCGATCTCGCGGCAGGTCAGCGCGCTCGAGCATGATGTCGGCGTGCCGCTGTTCAACCGGCATGCCCGCGGCCTGGTGCTGACCGAGCAGGGCGAAATGCTGTTCCGCACGGCGCATGACGTGCTGATGAAGCTCGAGACCATCAAGTCGCGTCTGACCGAGACCAAGGACCGGCCTTCCGGCGTGCTCAGGGTGACGACGACGGTGGGTCTGGGTGCCGGCTGGCTGACCGAACGTGTGCAGGAGTTCATCGAACTCTATCCCGAGATCAGCCTGCAACTGATCCTCGCCAACGAGGAACTCGACCTCACCATGCGCCAGGCCGACTGCGCCATCCGGCTGCGCCAGCCGCAGCAGCCGGACCTGATCCAGCGCCGCCTGTTCACCGTGCATTTCCACCTCTACGCGGCCCCATCCTATGTCGCCAAGTACGGCAAGCCGGCTTCGGTCGCCGAGCTGAAGAGCCATCGCATCGTCACCTTCGGCGTGCCGGTGCCCTCGCATCTGTCGGAGCTGAACTGGCTGGAGACGGTCGGCGATTTCGAAGGCGGCCAGCGGGTGCCGACGCTGCAGATCAACGATATCCTGTCGATCAAGCGCGCCGTGCAGGGCGGCGCCGGCATCGCCATGCTGCCCGATTATGTGATCTCCAAGGACTCAGGCCTGGTGCAGCTCTTGCCGGAAACCGAAGTGCCGTCCTTCGACACCTATTTCGCCTATCCCGACGCGATGAAGAACCAGGCGAAGCTGCATGTCTTCCGCGACTTCGTCATCGCCAAGGCGCGCAGCTGGTCCTATTAGCCCACGGGGGCTGCGCCGGCGGCGGTGGTCTATCCACCCCGCCAGGGCGTCAGCCTCGGCAGCCAGCCCGGCACATTGCGGCGGTAGGTTGCGTATTCGGCGCCATAGCGGCTGGCGAGCGTCGGCTCCTCATAGAGCTTGACGAAGGTGATCATGGTCGCGCCCGCGACAACGCCGTAGGCGAGAAGCGTCCAGCTCGAGAACAGCAATGCCTGGCCAAGGATGATCGACAGCACCGCGACATACATCGGGTTGCGGACATGGCGGTAGATGCCGCCGATCACCAGCCTCTCGGTGGGCGCGACAGGGGCGGGTGTGCCCAGCCCCTCCAGTGCGAAGCGGGCGAAGGCATGCAGCAGCACGCCGGCCGCCGCAACGATGAGAACGCCGCCGGCAGGGAGAAAGCCTGGGACGGCGGACAATGGCAGGCCCCAGCGATCGCTGAGCAGCCAGGGAATAAGTCCGGCGACCACGCCGGGTGCCGCAATCAGGAAGATGCCGCTGCCGGCGATCGCCGAAAACGGACGCATTGGATGCCCGCGCTTGATTGCCTCAGAATTAAACGACTACTGCCTGATTTCAGCTCATCAGGTGTTTTTCGGCATTTGCGAGCAAAGTCGTCCGGAATTGACGTTCTCAAGACGGCAATTGCCCCGTTGTGTGCTCCATTTTGACGATTCTGCTGGTCCTATTGGCGTCAGGAATGGGTTAGACCACAGCCTGTGTCTTTTTGCATGCGTGTGTTGCAAAATAGATGCTTGTTTCTTGGGCATGGTGGGCACATATATAGATCATCTCCTGGGCGCGTTCTCCTCCCATTAGCGCCCTCGAGTGTTCCCCTCTGGAGGTTAGCCTTAACAGGCACTTCCAATCAAACTCAGCCGGATCTTCATTGATCCGGCTTTTTTGTTGCCCGGACGCCACCATGGTGGCGGAAAAGTTCACCGGAACTGCCACGTAACAGTGTCATGTAACCTCTGGTAACATGACAAGGCCACCCTCGACCTGCTAAGTAGATGATAGGACGCGGTGTGGTTCGGACGAGAGATGGGGGCATCACTCGGACGGCCGGGCTCAGGCGGCTACCGCGTCCGAACCTTTTCCGCCGAAGATTCGGCAATTGCACATGCGGCGGACCTGCCGTTTCTCCTCCCAAGAAAACGGTCCGCAAACAAAACGGCGTCCGGTCCCCGGGCGTCGTTTTTGGTTTTATCCCCCCGAACAGAACGGATGCTGCGCCAAAAGCGTCGCGCATCAGAGCGACGCGCTTGATGTGTTCCATGCATGTCGCCCAAACCGCTGGGCATTTTTGGGCGACATGCATTGGATGAGAATCAGGCAGCCTTGCCGTTGGTGTTCATCGCTTCGTCGGCGAGGCGGCCGGTGAGTTCGGCCATGTGGTCGAAGGCGGCGTGATAGCTGGCCACGCCCGAGGTCGCCGAACGCAACTCGATGATCAGGTCGCCGATCTCGGCCTGCGGCATGGTCGCCTCGACGACGTCCCAGCCAGGCCAGTCGGGCCGCGCGTCATAGCCGAGGATCTGGCCACGCCGCTGCGGGATCAGCGCGATGATCTTGGAGGTGGCGTCCGACGGCGTGACGATCTCCACTTTCATCACCGGCTCCAGAAGCACCGGCGAGCAGGCGGCCATGCCTTCCTTCATCGCCAGCCTCGCTGCCATCTGGAAGGCCATGTCGGAAGAATCGACTGCGTGGTAGGAGCCATCCGACAGATTGACGGCGATGTCGACGACGGGGAAGCCGAGCGGGCCGGATTTCAGATAGTCGCGTATGCCCGTCTCCACCGACTGGATATAGGTCTTCGGCACGACGCCACCGGTGATGGTGTCAGTGAACTGGAAGCCGGAACCGCGCGGCAGCGGCTTGATCTCGATCACCACATCGCCGAACTGGCCATGGCCGCCGGACTGCTTCTTGTGGCGGCCGCGCTGTTGCGCCGATTTGCGGATCGTCTCGCGATAGGGCACGGCCGGCGCATGGCCTTCGACCGGAATCTGGTTCTTGCCCTCCAGCCGCTCGCGCACGACGCGCAGATGCATCTCGCCATGGCCGGACAGCACCGTTTCAGCCGAGTCCTGGTTGTGACGGAGGCTGAGCGAAGGGTCCTCCTCGGCCAGCCGCTGGATGGCGGCCGACATCTTCACCTCATCCTTGCGTTCCTTGGGGCGTAGCGCGAAGGCAAAGACCGGCTGCGGCGGCTCGACATCGAACAGCTGCTTGGTGCCGCCCTTGGTCGAGGTCAACGTCTGGCCGGTCTTGACGTCGTCCAGTTTGCCGAGCGCCACGGTATCGCCAGCCTTGGCGGCGGTGAGCTTGACCTGGTCCTTGCCCAGCATCTTGTAGATGCCGGAGACCTTGGCGGTGCCGCCGCCTGGCAGCCAGAGTTCCAGGCCGTCGGCGACCTGACCGGACAGGATCCGAGACACCGACAGTTTGCCGCCATGCGGCGTGTGGATGGTCTTCATCACCTGGGCCAGTGTGGCGTTGCCATCCGGGGCACCGAGCCGCTTGCGGGTCGCCTCGATGTCGGGCGCGTCGTGGCGGATCGCCTTCAGGAGGCGCAGCACGCCGTTGCCTTTCTCGGCGGTGCCGATCAGCACCGGCGTCACCACGCCGTCGCGAAGATCGGCGGTCAGGTCGTCGAAGACCGCGTCCTTCGGCGGCTCGATCTCCTCGAGCAGCTGTTCCATCAGCTGATCGTCATGGTCGGCCAGCGTCTCCAGCATGGAGAAGCGTGCCTCCAGCTCGCGCGCCTTGTCGTCGCTAGGTATCTGAGCCACTTCGCTTTCGGCATATTCGCGGTAGATGTAGGCACGCTCCAGCGCCAGATCGATCGAGCCGATGACGACGCCGTCCTTGCGCAACGGAATCTGGCGCAGCAGGAGCGGCACCGAGCTTGCCGGCTGCAGCATCTTCAGCGTGTCACGCACGCCCGCTACCGCCTTGTCGACCTTGTTGAGGAACAGGATGCGCGGTACGCCGAGGTCGTCGAGCTTGCGCATGATGAGCTGCAATGCGGGGATCTTCTTCTCATCGGCCTCGGCCACGACCACTGCTATGTCGCAGGCGGCCAGCACCGGCTCGGCCTCGAAGGAGAATTCGATCGAGCCGGGACAATCGACGAAGGTGAACTGCTCGCCCATGAATTCGGTGGTGGCGATTGTCGCCTCGACGCTCATGGCGTGGACGCGTGCCTCTGGCGAATGGTCTGAAACGGTGCTGCCCGAGGAAACCGGGTTCTGGCGGGGGATAGCGCCCGTGCGGGCCAATATGGCTTCTAGAAGTGTCGTCTTACCGCTTGCGAAGGGACCGACTATGGCAATGCATTTCGGTCCCGTGCGTCGTCCTCCGGCGCGATTACCCATGACTGACCTCCACTCAGGCGTTTCCCGTAGGACCGACTGGCATTCATGGTTCAGGCTTGGTCAATCGGTCCCGAGCGGCGGCCGGCCTGTTCGACCGTCGCGGGCGGGGTTCTTTTCAAGCGCCACCTGCCCAAAAGCATCGTCCCACTTGTTTGCCGGCAGGGCAAGGAAAATAGGAAGCCGATGCCGTGCGGCGTCAGGCGCTCAGCGCCAGGGGGGCGGCATTGACGGTGCGAACGGGAGCAAGCTTGTCGCGCGGCGCCGGCCGGCCGAAATGATAGCCCTGGAAGCGGTTGCAGCCGGCCGCCTTGGCCAGCGCGAATTCTTCCGCAGTCTCCACGCCTTCCGCCACGATGGTGACGTCCTGGATGCGCGCAATCTGCCCCAGCGCGGAGACGAAGATCTGCGCCACCTGGTCATGGGCGAGGCTGCGTATGTAGGAGCGATCGATCTTGATGATGTCGATAGGCAAGGTTTTCAAATAGTTGAAGCCGCAATGGCCGGTGCCGAAATCATCGAGCGCTATGTGGAAGCCAAGGCCACCCAATGCCTCGAGTCGACGCAGGATCTCGGGCGTGGCCGCGGTCGCCACCGTCTCGGTGATCTCGATGATGAATTGCGCCGCCTGACGGCCGGTTTCCTTCAGCACGCGGTCGCACATGGTGACGATCTCGTCGCGCTTGAGCTGTTCGCCGGAAACGTTGATCGAGATGCGGCGCCCCTGGAAATGGTCGACATCGGCGCAAGCCCGCTTGAACACCCATTCGCCGAGCATGTCGATCAAGGTCGAGCGTTCGGCGATCGGAATGAACTCGGCCGGCGAGATCAGGCCGCGTACCGGGTGACGCCAGCGGATCAACCCTTCAAACGCATGGGTGGAACCGTCCGGATTGACGATCGGCTGGTAGTGCAGTTCGAGTTCGCCGAGATAGACCGCGGCGCGCAATTCCCGTTCGATCAGACGGCGGTAGCGCTTGTCGGATAGCATCTCCTCGTCGAACACGGTGACGCGGCCTCGGCCGGCCGCCTTGCTTTCATAGAGCGCCAGGTCGGCAACCAGCATCAGTTCCGTCGTGTTCGAGGCATGGGCGGGCGCCAGCGCCACGCCGAGCGAAATGGAGAGTGGAATGATCTTGCCTTCATGCGATTTGCCGGCCCGCATGGCATCCAGCAATTGCCTGACATCCTTGTTGATGGCGTTGAGGTCTGCGTGCGGGATGATGACGCCGAATTCGTCGCCGCCCAGGCGCCCGACCATGCTGCCGGCAAAGATGCGCTCCGCTGTCTTGACCAGATACATCAGGGTACGGTCGCCGAACTGATGCCCGAACGTGTCGTTCAACTGCTTGAAATGGTCAAGGTCGATCAAAAGCAAGGTCGCCTCGCGCCGATCGCGCATGGTGCCCAGGCTGTCGCGCAGCGCTTCGAGGAAATAGCGCCTTGTCATCGCCCCGGTCATCGCGTCCCTGGTCAGGAAATAGTGCTTCTCCGCCTCGGCCGCCTCAGCCGACCGCAAGCGATGGACGATGCTGCTGCGCATGTACATCAGCGCCAGCAAGGCGACGCTCGTGGCCAGGATCGAGACGGCGAAGGCGCTGCTCGACGGCAGGTTTCGCGAATTGTCGAAAGCGCCAAGTGCCGCCGCGCCGATGCTGAGCACAAGCAGCGCCTGGACGCCGCGGTAGATCCGGCCGCTGTGGTTTTTGATCGTTGCCAGTATGCTCATCCGCCAGCCCCCGCGAAGCTGGCTCACGGCTAGTGCGCAGCCGTTAAGAAGACATTGAATTCCCCGTCATTTCACCGCGCTGCACCATGCGGAGAAGGTTCATGGTTAAGGAGAAGAAACCGATCTTGGTCAGGCAGGCGAAACCGCGGGTTGCGTCCTGGGTGATATCGACCGACAATACGGTTGCTCGATGAGCCGCGGTGTTTGCCACCAGTGGCTCACCCCAGTTTCAGGATCAGACGATGAAGATCATTGCTTGCGGCAGCGTGCCGACCATTATCGTGCCGGAAAAGTATTTCACCGGCCGGGTGCTGCAGACGCCGATCGTCGAGACGGAGGCGCCGGCGCGGCTCAGGGCCACGCTGGTCGCCTTCGAGCCGGGCGCACGCACCCACTGGCACACGCATCCGTTCGGCCAGACGCTCTATGTCACCTCGGGCGCCGGGCTTGCCCAGGTATGGGGCGGCCCGGTCCAGGAGATCAGGGCCGGCGATACCATCTCGTTCGCCCCGGGCGAGAAGCACTGGCATGGTGCCGGGCCGAAAACCGCGATGACGCATATCGCCATGCAGGAGGCACTCGATGGCGTCCATGTCGACTGGCTGGAAACGGTTTCCGGCGAGCAGTATGGCAGCTGAGTCCTGACCGCGGACGGCGGCCGCCTCCTCGGGCCTATCTGATCAGGTCAGCGATGCCGTAAAGCGCTGGATGCGTGTGCAGGCTTCCTCCAGCAGCGCCTCCGATGTGGCGTAGGAGATGCGGAAGTTGGGGCCAAGGCCGAAGGCCGAGCCGAACACCACAGCGACGCCTTCGGCCTCGAGCAGTTCCGAACAGAAGGCCTCGTCGGTGCCGATCACCTTGCCGGCTTTCGTCTTCTTGCCGATCAGTTGGGCACAGGACGGATAGACATAGAAGGCGCCTTCCGGCGACGGGCAGGTGATGCCGCGCGCCTGGTTGAGCATCGATACGACCAGATCGCGCCTGCCCTGGAAGATCGCCTTGTTCTTGGCGATAAAGTCCTGCGGGCCGTTCAACGCTTCCACCGATGCCCACTGGGCGATGGTGCAGGCACCCGAAGTCTGCTGGCCCTGGATCATGTCCATCGCCTTGATCAGCTGGACCGGACCGGCGGCATAGCCGATGCGCCAGCCGGTCATGGCATAGGCCTTGGACACGCCGTTCATGGTCAGCGTGCGCTCGTAGAGGGTCGGCTCGACCTCGGCGATGGTCTTGAAGACGAAATCGCCATAGGTCAGGTGCTCATACATGTCGTCGGTCAGCGTCCAGACATGCGGATGCCTGAGCAGCACGTCGGCCAGCGCCCGCAGTTCGGCCTCCGTATAGGCGGCACCCGACGGGTTGGACGGCGAGTTCATCAGCAGCCATTTGGTCTTCGGCGTGATCGCCTTCTCAAGCACTTCAGCCGTCAGCTTGAAACCATTGTCGATGGAGGTGTCGGCAAACACCGAGGTGCCGCCGCAGATCGCCACCATTTCGGGATAGCTGACCCAGTAGGGGCGGGGGATGATGACCTCGTCGCCAGGGTTCAGCGTCGCCATGAAGGCGTTGAACAGGATCTGCTTGCCGCCGGTGCCGACGATGGTCTGCTCGGGCTTGTAGTCGAGATTGTTCTCGCGCTTGAACTTCCTGGCGATGGCCTCGCGCAGCGGCACGATGCCCGAAACCGGCGGGTACTTGGTCTCGCCACGGCGGATCGCTTCGATCGCCGCATTCTTGATGTTGTCGGGCGTATCGAAATCCGGCTCGCCGGCGCCGAGGCCAATAATGTCACGGCCGGCATTTTTCAGCTCGCGGGCTTTCTGCGTCACCGCGATGGTGGCGGAAGGCTTCACGCGGGAAAGGGTGTCGGCAAGAAAGGCCATGACCTTTTGTCTCTCCAAAGGATCGGCGCGGCCAGGAGCGGCCGCGGCGCTTCTCATGTCGCATGCTGCCGCCAAGTGCAAGCATTGTCGGCTGGGCCAGGTATGGCGATGCGGTCAATGAGGCGTGATCAACGGAGAGTTCATTAACACAAGGTAGAGGCTTGCATGGCAGGATCGCAATCCAATTCCGCCAGTCGCGGAGCGAGGAACCCTTGTCGCGCAGCATCGGGCTTGCCCATATTATCCGTCATGATGACGGCACCTCGTCAGGTGTCTGGGGCATCTACACGCTGCAAAGCGCCTTCCAGCCGATCTTCGCCTTCAAGGAGGGCAAGCTGTTGGTCGTCGCCTTCGAAGGGTTGATCCGGCCGTTTCGCGATGGCGAACCGCAATCGCCGATGACCTTCTTTTCGACCTGTCCGGCCGCCGATCGGCTGCATGTCGAGGCGCTGACCAGGACGCTGCATCTGCTCAATGCCGGCGCCTGCCTGCCGCAGGAGGCTTCGATCTTCATCAATTTCGATCCGTCCGTGTTCACCGAGCGGGCGATTGCCGACAATGCCTTGCGCGAAATGCGGCTGGTGCTGCACGAGGCCGGCATCGATCCGGGCCGGGTCGTGTGCGAGGTGACCGAGCAGCGATCGGCATCGCAAGAGACTTTGTACGAGTTCGTCGCGGCATTGCGTGGCAACGGATTTCGCATCGCCGTCGACGACTATGGCGCCGACGATTCCGACATCAACCGCGTCAAGGAGTTGAGGCCCGACATCGTCAAGTTCGACGCTCGCTGGATCACGCAGCTGATGGAGTCAGGCGCCGGCTTCGCGCTTTTGACCGCCATGGTGAAAAGCTTCGAGGAGCAAGGCATCCGCACCGTGTTCGAGGGCATCGAGGAGGGATGGCAACTGGAGCTCGCCGAGAAATCGGGAGCTTCGATGGTCCAGGGTTATGTGCTGGCGCGCCCCGAACTGGCGCCGACCAGCTTCCACGCCTTCGGCAAAGCCGGGGAGGAAACCGTCTCCGCCACCGCCGGGGCGGAGTCTGCCACGGCCACGCCGCGAACAGCACGACCGGCGAAGGCCTTCGGGCGCAGGACGTCACCATGAGCCCGGAGCTGCGGCGCAATGTCGGCGATGCGATCTTCGTCGACGAGGTCGGCATCGAATATGGTGTCCATGGCGATTTCCGCCTGCGCAGCGCCTACCAGCCGATCTTCGCCCCGCGCGGCCGCACCTTGCGGGCCGTGGCGGTCGAGGGCCTGGTCGAGCCGCGCCGTGCCGGCCAGCCAGGGTCGGCTCAGATGTTCTTCGAGAGCGTTGCATCGCCGGACCGGCTGTTTGTCGAGACCATGTGCCGGGCGCTGCATTTGCGGAATTTTCACAACATCGGTGTCGACGGGCTCGATCTGTTCTTCAACTACAATCCGGTGGTCAACGATCATCCGGAGCGGGCGCTGGCGGAGATCCGGCTGATGAGCAGGCATCTCGACGAGCTCGACCTCGCCCCTGGCATGCTGGTCTGCGAAATCACCGAGCAGGCGGCGGATGACGCGCTTCTGGCGCGGCTGGTGCGCGAAATGCGGCGCGACGGCATCCGTATCGCCATCGACGATTTCGGCACCGGTCATTCGACCGAGGAGCGGGTGAACCTGCTCAGGCCCGATATCGTGAAGATCGATGGCGGCTGGTTCGCGGAATTCTGCCGCCACGCTGCTGCCGAACGGTTCTTCCGCCCGCTGGTGTCCAGCCTGCACGACCGCGGCGCCAAGGTTCTGGTCGAGGGCATTGAGCAACCCATCCATCTGCGCGTCGCACTCGAAGGCGGCGTCGACCTGGTGCAAGGTTTTCTTCTGGGCCGGCCGGCGCTGGCCGGCACCATCTTCGACGAAAAGCCGCTCGCCATCGATGCACTGCTGGGCAGGGAGAACAATGTCGTGCCGCTCTTTGGCTAGGAGCTTGCATCAGCGGTGCTGATGATCACGCCAAAACAAATCATTGGTTGAGGACGCCGGGGCTGCGATAATCGCGTCCGCACAAGGCAGCTTCGGGGACCGGCAATGATACTTTACAGCATGATCGACAGCGGCAATTGCTACAAGCCGCGCCTGCTGATGGCCAAACTCGGCCTCCCCTTCACGACGATCGAGGTGAGTTCGCACACGGGCGATACGCGAAAAGCCGATTTCATCGCGAAGAATCCGAACGCCATGGTGCCGCTGCTCGAACTGGACGACGGCCGGCGGCTGGCCGAGTCCAACGCCATCCTGCTTTATCTCGCCGAGGGCACGCGCTTCCTGCCCACGGACAAATATGAGCGCGGGCTCGCCTACCAGTGGCTGTTCTTCGAGCAATATAGCCACGAGCCCTATATAGCGGTGCGCAAGGCGCTGCTGACCTTTCCCGAGAGGGCCAAGGACGCCACGCCGGAGCGGCTGTCAGTGACACTGGAGCGCGGCAACAAGGCGCTCGGCGTGATGAACAAATATCTGGAGAACAATGCCTTCTTCGCCGGCGGCGCCCTCAGCGTCGCCGACATTGCCCTCTATGCCTATACGCATACGGCGGAGCACGGCGGCTTCCAACTCGACGCCTATCCGGCGGTTGTGGCCTGGCTTGGCCGCGTGGAGGCGGATCCGGGGCACGTACCGATCGGGTGGGTGGGGTAGTCTGTC
Source organism: Mesorhizobium sp. B2-3-5 (assembly GCF_006442395.1). NCBI lineage: Bacteria > Pseudomonadati > Pseudomonadota > Alphaproteobacteria > Hyphomicrobiales > Phyllobacteriaceae > Mesorhizobium > Mesorhizobium sp. B2-3-5. The sequence goes on from NZ_VFVX01000014.1 coordinate 22,074, forward strand.
CTCATGCTCATCGCCGCTTCGCGGCTGGACGGGGCATGCCAAGAGGCTACTTCAAAAGACGGTCATAGTCGGCATGGGTGCCGATCCAGAACCAGATCACATCATCATTGTCACGGACGGCAACGGCCCGGTAGCTATCGTCAACTCGCGCCGACCAATAACGTCCGACCTGTTTGAAATGCAGTGATGGATGAAAAGGATCACCGCGCAGTCTGGCAAAACGCCTGTCCGCTTTTGCTCTGATTAGCGATGGCAGTTTTTCGTAAGCCTCCCAGAACGATGGAGAGGCGATGTGATTCACAATGGCCGGGTCCGGCCGGCACGATGGTCAGCCAGCGCCGCTTCGGCAAACTTGTCCAACCGGCCCGCCTTCGCGTCGGCCTCGATCTGCCGATCCCACGTATCAGCCCGAAGCGCCTCGAACCATGCGGCAAATGCCTTCAGCTCTTCGGGGCTCAGTTCGGCGACGGATTTTTCGATTTGCTCAAGCTTGGTCATATCCGAATAGTATCACTATTGGGCTAAAAGTACCACAAGTGGGACTATAGTCCCAGCTTAGGTGCCTGAACTCCAGACAAACAAAAAGGCGGGACAAAGCCCGCCTTCCCATGCTTGGTAGCCTGATCGGGAGCGTCCGGTCCGGGCTGGCAGCTATCTGCTGTTCCAGCTTGTCGGGTCTTTCCGCTCCGGCGCGCTTCTCGCGCGACCGTCAGTACATCCGTGACTTGCCGCGCGCCCCGAGCTCTCGCCCGGCGCGCGCCATTCGCAAAATCAGGCTGCCTTGCTCAGAGACCCAGCGGACGACTTGCCAGTGCGGCGGTCCTGCTCGATCTCGAAGTTGATCTTCTGGCCTTCGACCAGGGTCGACAGTCCAGCGCGCTCGACAGCCGAGATGTGGACGAAAACGTCCGCGCCGCCGCTGTCAGGCTGGATGAAGCCGAAGCCCTTGGTGGCGTTGAACCACTTGACCGTTCCAGTTGCCATAAAAATAGTCCTTCACATTTGCTTTGGTTTGACTGGACCGAGGCCCAGCCGGTGTGCATCGAGATTTTGGAGATAGACGTCAGCAAACGCGAAGATCGCGAGGCCCGGATCGATCGGCCGAAATATCAATGGGGCTGATATAGGATGCTTTCGCACCAAAAACAAGACTGTGTGAGAAAGCCGTGATCGGAACGCCGCCCAAAGGCCGCCCCAATCTGGTGAAACCGTTGCGGCAGGTCGTGCTGACCGCGGCTGCGGATCAGGGGAGGAGACCATGAAAATCATTCTGCTTGCCGCCTGCCTGACGCTGATGGCCGCCGAGGCGCAGGCGGTCTCGCGCTATGATCCGACGCATATGAGTTGCGGCAAGGTCCAGGCGACGATCGCGCGACAAGGCGCGGTCATCCTGCGCTATGAGTCGACGCGCGTGCCGGGCCTGCCGCTCTACGACCGCTATGTGCAGAGCCAGCAGTTCTGTACCATGGGCGAGGTGAGGACGCGCGCCTATGTGCCGAGCGCCGATACGAAGTCCTGCCCGGTCTACAACTGCAAGCGGCCGGATAACGACCGGCATTTCCGCCGGCGCTTCTTCCATAATAACTAGGCTACGACGGTTCAGAACCCGAACGACACCTGCGCGGGCGGCGGCGGGCCGACGCGCACGCCTTCCATGGCCAGCATCTTCTCCTTGGTGCCCGAGCCGCCGGGAGCCGAGAAGCCGCCGATCTTGCCGCCTGCGGCGAGGATGCGATGGCATGGGATGACCAGCGGCACCGGATTGGCGCCAAGGGCGGCACCGGTCTCGCGCGGCAAGCCAGCGTGGCCCGCGCGCTTGGCCAGTTCGCCGTAGGTGGTGGTCTCGCCATAGCTGAGTTTGCGCGCCGCGTCATAAATGGCGAGGCGGAAGTCGTCGACACCGTCGAGATCGACCGGAACATCGGTGAAATCGACGTCCTCGCCCGCGGCATAAGCCTTGATCGAAGCGATCAGGTCGACCACCCATCGCGGCTGGGCCGTGGAGGCGGAAACGCCGGCGTGGCGCATCAGCCGCCGCTCCACCGCCTCGCGGCTGCGTTCGGGCAGGCAGAGCCGGATCAGGCCCTTTTCGCTCCAGGCGATGCCCATGAAACCGATCACTGTTTCTAACACTGCGTGGCCGGCTGTGATCGAAGCTGTCGTTTCCATGATGCACTCCTTTCCGCAAAGCGGCGAAATCCGGGATTCCTGCCGGTACATATCAGGAACAATATGGCATCACCGCTCAAGTCTCGCCACCCGAAAACCACCGGACGGCCCCGATTGCACCCCAAGAATCGCTGGTGTAAGGGAAATCTTAACAACCCGACAAACCGGACCCGAGCGCGGCTTGCCAGCAAAACAGATCCTTATCGCGATCGGCGTGATCGTGGCGGCGGCAGGCATGAGCGGCTGCACCTCGACCTCGCAGATGAAAGCCGCGCCGTCCCTGACCGAAACCGCGACAGTGGCAGGCAGCGATGCCGGCTTCACCATACCACTGCCGGAAACGGTTTCGGTGCTGCCGCAATCCTCGAGCATCGAGCCTGTTCAAACGGCCGAATTGACGCCTGGCGCGGCGGCCGCGCCAGCTCTCGATCCAGCCACCCAACCCGCTGCCGCGACCGCCGCCTTTGCCGGAGCGACGCCGGCGGCGCCGGCCGTGCCCGCCGTGATGGCCGCCAATGCCTGGCAAGCGCCGCCGCCGGCCAAAGCGGGTCAGCCACTCAAGGCGGCTCAGGCATACACGACCGCCGGGCTTATCGTGCCGGCGACCGCCAGCGCCGGCCAGAAAATGCCCGGCGTGCAGCAGGTGGCCTATATGCTGCCGCAGAATCCGGCTGCCCTGGTGCAGTTCCCGTCGGCGCCGGTTGCTCCGACGCAAGAGGAGCATGCCACCGGCATGCGCGGCGACGTCGACCGGCTGATCGTCAAATATGCCGCCCTCTACGAGGTGCCGGTTGATCTGGTGCGCCATGTCGTCAATCGCGAAAGCACATACAACCCCAAGGCCTACAACAACGGCCATTGGGGGCTGATGCAGATCAAGCACGCGACGGCGCGCGGCATGGGTTATGACGGGCCGGCCAAGGGCCTGTTCGACGCCGAGACCAACCTGAAATACGCGGTCAAATATCTGCGCGGCGCCTGGCTGGTGGCCGGCGGGAACGCCAAGAAGGCCGATTGGCTCTACCAGACCGGCTATTATTTCGATGCCAAGCGCAAGGGTCTGCTCGAGGCGACGGGCCTTGGCGCCGAACGCAAGCGGCAGCCCGCCGCCTGAGCGCAATGCCTGAACCGCGCCCGCCGGCTCCGAACGACATCCGGTTGCGCAAGATCCTCGACGAGACTCTGGTTGCGCCGCATTGGACGGACGGCTTCGTCATGCGCTGTCTGAGGCACGGCGACGCGTCGGCCCTGCATGCGCTGCTGGGCGACGTGTTCGAGAACCGCGCCGACGAGCCGTTCGACGACTGGTGGCCGCGCATATCGGGCGACCCCGAATTCGATCCGGAGCTCTGTTTCCTCGTCATCGATGCCAAGGGCCGGCTGGCGGCGGCAGCGCTGTGCTGGACTTCGGCCTTCATCAAGGATCTCGCCGTTCATCCCGAGGCGCGCGGCAAAGGCATTGGCGAAGCGCTGATGTGGCAGGCCTTCGCCGCCTTTCGCGACCGCGGCGCCGCTCATGTAGACCTCAAGACCGACACGGTCGAAAACGCCGCCGCCGTGCGGCTCTATGAACGGGTCGGCATGTTCGAGGTCGACTGGGAAGCCTGAAGCGCATCGCGCCGAAACGGATTCATGCGAGGGGCTTCAGTGTTCTTTGTCAAAGCCCGGGAACCCGAAAGGACGGCTTCGCATTCAGGGCAGGGGGATAGCTGACGAGCTGCCGGCGCGTGGGAGGTGTCCGGCTCGAAAGGGAGACCCAACCCGACGTGAAGCCTTTCCACGCATTTCTGGCGCTTGTGGTTGGCAGCATCCTGGCAGTCGCTCAAGCCCACGCGGTCGACCTGTCGATCGTGTCGGGAGATACCGGTAACGGCATCAAGGTGCTTCGCGAGATCCTCGACCGCTATGAGAAAGAGAGCGGCAACAAGGTTTCCATCGTCGTCCTGCCGCCGTCGACAACGGACCAGTTCGGCCTGTACAGGCTGTGGCTTGCCGCCGGAAACAGCGACATCGACGTCTACCAGACCGACGTCATCTGGGCGCCGCAGCTCGCCAGCCAGCTCGTCGATCTCACCGAAGCGACCAAGGATGTGGTCGGCGCCCATTTCCCATCGATCATCCAGTCGCAGACCGTCAACGGCAGGCTGGTCGCGCTGCCGATCTTCACCGATGCGCCGGCGCTCTACTACCGCAAGGACCTGCTCGACAAATATGGCGCCAAGGTCCCTGCCACCTGGAAGGACCTGGCCGACACCGCCAGGCTGGTCATGGACAAGGAACGGGCGGCCGGCAACAAGGATATCTGGGGTTTCGTCTTCCAGGGCAACGCCTATGAGGGGCTGACCTGCGACGCGCTCGAATGGGTGATGTCCAGCGGCGGCGGCCGGATCGTCGAGCCGGACGGCACCATATCGGTCAACAACCCTAAAGCGGCGGCCGCGCTCGACATGGTCAGGGGGTGGATCGGGACCATCTCGCCGCCCGGCGTGCTCGCCTACCAGGAAGAGGAATCGCGCGGCGTCTGGCAGACCGGCAATGCCGTCTTCATGCGCAACTGGCCCTATGCCTATGCGCTCGGCAACAGCGACAATTCGCCGATCAAGGGCAAGTTCGACGTGGCGCCTCTGCCGGCAGGCACAAGCGAGGGCGCCCGGCCGGTCGCGACGCTGGGCGGCTGGAACCTCGCGGTCTCCAAATATTCCAAGCATCCGGACGCCGCGATCGGACTCGTCAGGTTCATCGCCTCGCCCCAGATGCAGAAATACCGGACGCTGAAGACGTCCAATCTGCCGACCATCCAGGCGCTCTATGACGATGCCGACATTGCCCGGCAGCAGCCGATCGTGCCGCGCTGGAAGCAGATTTTTCTCAATGCCGTGCCGCGTCCTTCCGCGACTGTCAGGATTAAGTACAACGAGGCATCGAGCCAGTTCTGGACGGCCGTGCACAACACCCTTTCCGGCGAAGGCAGCGCCGCCGACAATCTGGCCGACCTCGAAGCGAGGCTGACCAAGCTGAAAGGCAAGGGCTGGTGAGCGTCGCGCCTGTCAGGCATTCGCGGCTGATGGCGCGGCGCGTGCGCTCGGCATGGCTGTTCCTGACGCCGATGCTTCTGGTGCTGGCCGCCGTTGCCGGCTGGCCGCTCATCCGCACCGTCTATTTCAGCTTCACCGACGCCTCGCTGGCCGACCTCGATGCCCGCCAGTTCGTCGGCTTCGACAATTATCTCTCGGTGCTGCGCCTGCCGAGCGGCCGGGTGATCTATGACGGGCTGCTCGTCGATCCGGTCTGGTGGAGCGCGGTCTGGAACACCGTGCGCTTCGCGGCGATCTCGGTGACTTGCGAGACGATCCTCGGCACGATCGTCGCGCTGGTGCTCAACGCCAGCTTTCCTGGCCGCGGCATCGTCAGGGCGGCGATCCTTATTCCCTGGGCGATCCCGACGATCGTCTCGGCCAAGATGTGGCAGTGGATGCTCAACGACCAGTTCGGCATCATCAATGTCGTGCTGGTCAATCTCGGCCTGATCGACCACAAGATCGCCTGGACCGCCAGCCCCGACACCGCGATGGCGGCCGTGCTCATCGTCGATATCTGGAAGACGACGCCGTTCATGGCGCTGCTCATCCTTGCCGCGCTGCAGATGCTGCCGGGCGAGATCATCGAGGTCGCCAGGCTCGACGGCGCCAATGCGTGGCAGATCTTCTGGCGGGTGACCCTGCCGCTGATCCGCCCGGCGGTGATGGTGGCGGTGATCTTCCGGGCGCTCGATGCGCTGCGCATCTTCGACCTGATCTATGTGCTGACGCCCAACAATGTGAACACCAAGTCGATGTCGGTGTTTACGCGGGAGAACCTGTTCGAGTTCGACAAGTTCGCCTATGGCTCCGCCGCCTCGACCCTGTTCTTCCTGATCCTTGCCCTGCTCACCATCGCCTACATCCAGATCGGCCGGATAAGCCTGGACGGAGGCCGCTGAGATGTGGATCGTGCGGCGCGCGGCCTTCTACCTGCTGGTCTTGGTGATCGTCTTCGTCGCGGTGTTTCCGTTCTACTACGCCATCGTCACCAGCCTGAAATCCGGAACCGAGCTCTTCGAGCCCGGTCTTTGGCCGAAGACCTTCAGCCTCGGCAATTACCGCAACGTGCTGACCGAAGGCGCCTTCGCGCGCAATCTTGTGAACTCGCTGGTCGTCTCCGGGGCGGTGGTTGCGCTGTCGCTGCTGCTCGGCGTCACCGCGGCCTACGCGCTGGCGCGCGTTCGCTTCCGCGGCCGCTCGGCCCTGCTGCTTGCCATCCTGTCGGTCTCGATGTTCCCGCAGGTGGCGGTGCTCGCCGGCCTGTTCGAGATCGTCCGCATGTTCGGCCTCTACAACTCGCTGTTGGCGCTGATCTTCTCCTACATGATCTTCACTCTGCCGTTCACCGTCTGGGTGCTCACCACCTTCGTGCGCGACCTGCCGGTCGAGGTCGAGGAAGCGGCGATTCTCGATGGCGCGACGCCATGGATCATCGTCACGCGCATCTTCCTGCCGCTGATGGGACCGGCGCTGGCGACCACCGGGCTGCTCGCCTTCATCGGCGCCTGGAACGAATTCCTCTTTGCGCTGACCTTCACTTCCAACAATGCGCAAAGAACCGTGCCGGTGGCGATCGCGCTGCTTTCCGGCAATTCGCAGTTCGAAATCCCGTGGGGCAACATCATGGCCGCGTCGGTGATCGTCACCGTGCCGCTGGTCGTGCTGGTGCTGATCTTCCAGCGCAAGATCGTCTCCGGCCTCACCGCCGGTGGGGTCAAGGGGTGAGGAGCGGTCGAAAAAATGTAGGAACCGGTCGGTGCACCCCGTCCTTGGGTCGTAGAGCACCCTTGCCGGGACGCCGGCGCGACGATCTGAAGGAGCCGATCATGATCACCTTTCCCAACGAATCCGCCAGATACCGCACCGCCCGCGAAAAGCTCTTGAAAAAGGAAATCGAGCTGCGCCGCGCCATGGAAGCCGTGGCCGAGGCACGGCGCGCCCTGCCGCCGGGCGGCCTGGTGCCACGCGACTATGTGTTCGACGGGCTGGACATCGCCGGCAAGCCAACGCGGGTAAAACTGTCGGAGATGTTTGCGCCCGGCAAGGACACGCTGATCCTCTATCAGATGATGTTCCCGCGCCATCCGCAGGAAACGCGCGACGTGGCGGCAGGCGGCGAGACGGCGAAGCTGCCGAGGCAGGACCAGCCGTGCCCCTCCTGCACGGCGCTGCTCGACCAATTCGACGGCGCGGTTCGCCATCTCGAGGCGGCCGGCTTCAACTTTGCCGTGGTGGCCAAGACGGCGCTGGAAAACCTGACGGCGCTTGGCCGCGACCGCGGCTGGAAGAACATGCGGCTGGTTTCGTCGGCCGGAAACAGTTTCAAGCGCGACTACAACGCCGAGGATGCGGATGGCGCGCAGATCCCGCTGCTGTCGGTGTTCCATCGCGACGGTGACGGCATCCGGCATTCCTGGTCGTCGGAGCTCGGCTTCGCGCCTGTCGAACCCGGCCAGGACCCGCGTGCCATCGGCACCTGCGAGATCCTGTGGAACCTGATGGATTTCACCCCGGAAGGCCGGCCGGACTGGCATGAGCAACTGCAATATGGCGAGTCGTGCTGCCACTGAGGGGAGAGAGAACGCGCAACCTCGGCGCGTCTGCGGCGTTGGACAGTCAGAAGGATCATTCCGAGCGGAGATTTCAGATGAAAACGTTTCTGATTGTGGCAGCCGCGGCCCTGCTTGCCAGCGCGCCGGCCGTGCTTGCCCAAACGAACGGCACCAAATCGAACACGGTCGCGCCTGTGATGGCCGACAGCAAGGTCGACACCCAAACCTTCGTCACGACGGTGCCCAGCGCCAATGAGTTCGAAATCCAGTCGAGCAAGCTCGCCGAGGAAAAATCGTCGTCGAAAGACGTCAAGGCTTTCGCCAGCCGGATGATCAAGGATCACACCAAGGCTGGGGAGGACTTCAAGGCGGCGCTGAGCAAGGGCCAGACCACCGCTTCGGTCAAGCCCGCCGGGCCTGCCTTGCAGCCGAAGGAGCAGCAGATGCTCGACGAGCTGAAGGGCGCCAGCGGCAAGGCGTTTGACCAAAAATATATCCAGATGCAGACCGACGCGCACAGGGATGCGGTGGCGATGTTCAGCACCTATGCGCAATCGGGCGACGATCCGGCGATGAAGGAATTCGCCAAGAAGACGCTGCCGGTGCTGAAGATGCACGAGAAGCATGTGAAGGAACTGGGCGCCGCGCACCAGGGGTGAGGGCTCGGTCGGCAAGGGCTGAACGGTTAAAGATGGCGCTCTACGGCGCCCCCCTCTGTCCTGCCGGACATCTCCCCCCCCAGGTGGGGAGATTGGCAGCTCGGGCGCCGGCTTTTCTTTTGCAACGTTGAAAACTGGCGAAGGCCGCAATATCGGCCGATCTCCCCCTTGTGGGGGAGATGTCCGGCAGGACAGAGGGGGGCGCGCGATAAGCTCGCTTGAACCATAGCGCTATCGCTTTACGAATACCCCCACCCGGACCTGCGGTCCGACCTCCCCACAAGGGGGAGGTAGGTCGACGGTGCCGCCTCGGCTAAACCGTCAAGCGTGTCGCCGAACGATGCCCTGGCTCCCACCTCCCCCTTGTGGGGAGGTGGGACCGCAGGTCCGGGTGGGGTCCTCGTAGAGCGCCAGCCTATCAGGAGATCATCAGAAGAAGGAAGTCATCGAAGTGCCCGTCATGCCGGACAAGGTGCGGGCGCTCGGACTTCCTTGCTCGACGGGAAGGCCAACCGCTTCGTGTTCATCGGCGACGCCGCCGGTCGACATGGTGACCGGCGCGATGGTGCGCGACGAAATCGAGGTCCAGGCCGAGGCGTCGCTGAAGGCGCTGAAACATTGCCTGGAAGCGGCCGGCACCTCGCTGGAAAACGTGGTGATGATGCACGCCGTCAATTCCGGCTTCTACAACACGATGAACAGGGTGTATGCCCGGTGTTTCAGCGTGACCCGCCGGCCGCGGAGTCTTGTGCCGGTGGCTGCGGGGCCGATGGAGTTTGATATTGAGATTGAGTGCGTGGCGGTGGGATGAAGGGTGCGCTTCCGCCTCGAACGGACCCGCCGAGCACGATGACCAAACGCTATCTGAGGCTAGAGACCACATGAACTTCGCCTAGAACAGGGGCAACGACTACTACCTCGTAAACAAGCCATCGATCACGGCGCGCTACTTGCAATTCGGTTCGCACAACACTGACGATCTCATCACTTGCTTCAGCGTCGAATGCCGACAGTCGTCGGTGACGTCTGGCCGAGGTAGTTTAATTGGTGCCCGGTCGACAAATCCTGGGTAACAAAGATTGAGCGTTGACTGGCTGTTGACTACGTCGCCAATGCTTAATTTCCTTATTTACTTATACGCAAAAGCGATATCATCGTCCAAGTCCGAGGAGAAATTGAGGCGCGATATGGAATTCCGGTTCGATAATGTGGAAGAGGCACTTGAAAAATGCTGGGAACTAGTTCGCACTGGGCAAGCTGATCTATTTCGGGGGCAAACACGCGACTGGCCGAAGTTGATCCCGAGTCTCTTTCGTTCCACTGGAGTGGACAGGCAGAATGCCTCGATTGAACTAGGACTTTTCAAAGAGTGGGGGGCTAACGTTCCGCAAATGGCGATTTATGACGGCAATGACGGTGCGCTTACCGCTGTCGCCCAGCACTACGGCATTTCTACCTCATTTCTCGATGTGACAACAAATCCCGAAATAGCGGTCTTATTTTCAAAGACTCCTCAAGAACGGGAGTTATGTGGTGAGTCAGTCGTGTACTGCTTTTTAGGCGATACGATTAGGCTTCTGAGCAATGCGAATATAGTCAAAATAGATGTCAAGAACCTTTGGAGGCTTGAATCTCAGCGAGGTTTGTTCATCGAGTTTTTGGATGAGGGGCTAGCAGAAACGCTTCGAAACCTATCGATACGTATATATTTTCCAGCAGCGCATCTGTGTTCAGAGGAAAACGATCGGCTCTATCCAGTCCGGAAAAGTGCATTGGAGATTGCCATCGATCAGTGGGTTTACCGGCGCCAAATTGAGAGTGCGATAGAAAATTTTTCTGGGGCCATAAAGTATAATTCTCTGACGCACCGGCAGACATATCCCGGCATATTTCGTTGGCGCAAGGTGCCGGAATTTGGGCCAAGTTGGTTTGGGTTTGAACGCGGTTGGGTCGTCCCTCCTATTGAGAGCGTGTCGCTTGTCGCGGCTCATAGCATTGTGACATTGCCGGTTGTTGATTTAAAGGATCCTGTAAAAGCAAAGGTTTCCATGTATCAGGCGGTGTCAGATGCGGTGCGCACTCACAAGGCTTCCGGTCGGCTGATTTCATTTTCAGTCAAATTGTCAACCAAGAATGCCAAGCGTGAAACCAGTGTTTCGAAGCTGATAAATAGGTGCTGGGATGGAATCAGAGTTCTTCCGTATCAAGAAGACGAGCTAGTAAATTGTATTTCTCTCGTTGCGATCCTGTCATTAGCCAGAGCCGAGCGTATTCGCGGCGTTGATAACTGGCCGGAGCAATTGTTTGGACCGCTCAAGTTAATTGAAACTGCGCCTATCGGTGGGCATATAGAGGCGGGGGTTGTCTCTAGGGCCGATTTTCAAAGGGCACAGTCAGAAGAAAACTATTCAAACTTGACGAGATATGCGCGCCGAAAAATCGATATGGTCGACGGGTTCTTAGGCGATTATGCTACAGATCCTTGGATATCTCTTGATTTTTCTAGATTTAGAAAGATTTATGTTGAACAATTTATTCCAACTGCGATCGATTCTTATTGGAAAGAGGATCTAAAATCTTTTGGCGGCAGGCTAGAATGCATGTGGAGTATTAGTTTCAACCCCGCACTTCTGGGCTACCTTACGCCGTTCGAATACAGATTTAGGTCACCGGTAGCAGCGGAGATCGATTGTGACCAAATTATCTATATTGAGCCTGACATGGATCGGTCAGATTTGGAGGAGTTATTCATATCTTGCATGCCCGGAATAACGGGTGGCGGTGCGCCATACATTTTACGGTTCAACGGATATAATGCCGATTCTCGAGAAGTATGGCAGATACCAAGGGTGGTTGAACAGGCACGTTGGATCGTAGAGGTTGGAGGTATTTCCGTCCTTGAAGTCTTCCCTTCGGCGATGCCAAAGATCGAAAGCAATCGAGTTGTTCCACCATCTGGCCTTGGTGCGTTCGAAGTTTGGATGATATCCATGAAAAAACTCGAAGAAATAAATGGTAAAACTATCGAGGAGATTAGGCCAATATTTGACGAATTTATGTCGACAGAACTTCCCATATCTAACGCCAATATCGAGACGCGAGCGACTAGTTGCGAGGATTGGCCGGGGTGATACCTGGCAATGCCATTGCTTTTGTTTCAGTTAAATGTCACCTCAAGCAAAATACTCCTGCAGCGGCCGCACCTCCAAGCTCCCTGCCTTCAGCGCCGCGATCGCTTCCGCCACCGCCGCCGCACCCGACAGCGTCGTGTAATACGGCACCTTCTGCATCAGCGTTGCCCTACGCAGCGACTTCGAGTCCGACACCGCCTTCTGGCCGTCCGTGGTGTTGAAGACGATCTGGACCTGGCGGTTGCGGATGGCGTCTTCGATGTGGGGGCGGCCTTCGAGGACCTTGTTGATCTTTTCGGCGACGACACCGTTTTCGGCGAGGAAGCGCTGCGTGCCTGACGTCGCCAGCACCTTGAAGCCGAGGCCGGCGAGGCGCTTGACGGCCGGCAAGATGCCTTTCTTGTCCTCGTCGCGCACCGAGACGAACAGCGTGCCGGAGCGGGGCAGGTCGACGCCGGCGCCGAGCTGGCTCTTGGCGAAGGCCAGCGCGAAATCGCGGTCGAGGCCCATGACCTCACCGGTCGAGCGCATTTCCGGGCCGAGCAATATGTCGACGCCGGGGAAGCGGGCGAAGGGGAAGACGGCTTCCTTGACCGCGATGTGACCGGGATTTCTGGGGTCGGGCATGGCGCCGTAATGGGCGAAGGCGTCTTCCAGCGTCTCGCCGGCCATGATGCGCGCTGCGATCTTGGCAATCGGCCGCCCGACGGTCTTGGCGACGAAAGGCACGGTGCGCGACGCCCGGGGGTTGACCTCCAGCACGTAGACCGTGCCGTCCTTGATCGCGTACTGCACGTTCATCAGCCCGCCGACATTGAGCGCGCGGGCCAGCGCGGCCGTCTGGCGCTCCAGCTCGTCGACGAGGTCCGAAGGCAGCGAGTGAACGGGCAGCGAGCAGGCCGAGTCGCCCGAATGGATGCCGGCCTCCTCGATGTGTTCGAGAATGCCCGACACGAAGGTCGCCTTGCCGTCGCAGAGGCAGTCGACATCGACCTCGATGGCGCCTGACAGATAGGTGTCGAACAGCAGCGGGTTCTTGCCCAGCAGCGTGTTGATCTGGCCGGTCTTGTCGTTGGGGTATTTCTGCTTGATGTCCTCCGGCACCAGGCCGGGCACGGTGTCGAGCAGGTAGGTCTGCAGCATGCTCTCGTCATGAATGATCTGCATGGCGCGGCCGCCGAGCACGTAGGAGGGGCGCACCACCAGCGGGAAGCCGAGCTCGCCGGCGACGAGGCGGGCCTGTTCGACCGAATACGCGATGCCGTTCTTCGGCTGGCTGAGGTTGAGCTTGTGCAAGAGCTTCTGGAAGCGGTCGCGGTCTTCGGCGAGATCGATCATGTCGGGCGAGGTGCCGAGGATCGGAATGCCGGCCTTCTCCAGCGCGTCCGCCAGCTTCAGCGGCGTCTGGCCGCCGAACTGGACGATGACGCCGACCAGTTCGCCCGAGGCCTGCTCGGCGCGCAGGATCTCCAGCACGTCCTCCGCCGTCAGCGGGTCGAAATAGAGCCGGTCCGAGGTGTCGTAGTCGGTCGACACGGTCTCGGGGTTGCAGTTGATCATGATCGCTTCATAGCCGGCGTCGCGCAGCGCGAACGCCGCGTGGCAGCAGCAATAGTCGAACTCGATGCCCTGGCCGATGCGGTTCGGGCCGCCGCCGAGGATGACGACTTTTTTCCGCGACGAGACCTGCGCTTCGTTGGCGAGCGCGCCGGCAAACGGCACCTCGTAGGTCGAGTACATATAGGCGGTGGGCGAGGCGAACTCGGCCGCGCAGGTGTCGATGCGCTTATAAACCGGATGAACGTCGAGCTTTTCACGAATCTTCGCAACCACTTCGGCGTCGGTCTTCGTCAGCGAGGCGAGGCGGGCATCGGAGAAGCCCATCGCCTTCAGCATGCGCAGATTGACGGCATCCTGCGGCAGGCCGTGCTCGCGGATGCGCGCCTCCATGGCGACGATGCCTGATATCTGCTCGAGGAACCACGGGTCGATCTTGCACATGGCGTGCACGTCTTCCAGCGAGGTGCCCATGCGGATCGCCTGCGCCACCATGCGCAGCCGGTCAGGCGTCGGCGTGCCCAGTGCGGCGCGGATGGCGTTGCGGTCGTCGGCATGGCTGGCGACCGCGGTTCCATGGCCGAGGCCGGGGATTTCGATCTCGTCGAGGCCGGTCAGGCCGGTTTCGAGCCCACGCAGCGCCTTCTGCAGCGATTCCTGGAAGGTGCGGCCGATGGCCATGACTTCGCCGACCGACTTCATGGCGGTGGTCAGCACGGGTTCGGCGCCGGGGAATTTCTCGAAGGCAAAGCGTGGGATCTTGGTCACCACGTAATCGATCGACGGTTCGAACGAAGCCGGCGTGGCGCCGCCGGTGATGTCGTTTTCCAACTCGTCCAGCGTGTAGCCGACGGCGAGCTTGGCGGCGATCTTGGCGATGGGGAAGCCGGTCGCCTTGGAGGCCAGCGCGGACGAGCGCGAGACGCGCGGGTTCATCTCGATGACGACGAGGCGGCCATCGGCCGGGTTGACCGCGAACTGCACGTTGGAGCCGCCGGTCTCGACGCCGATCTCGCGCAGCACCGCGATCGAGGCGTTGCGCATCATCTGGTATTCCTTGTCGGTCAAGGTCAGCGCCGGCGCGACGGTGATGGAGTCGCCGGTGTGCACGCCCATCGGGTCGATGTTCTCTATCGAGCAGACGATGATGCAATTGTCCGCTTTGTCGCGGACCACCTCCATCTCATACTCCTTCCAGCCGAGCACGCTTTCCTCGATCAGCACTTCAGTGGTGGGCGAGGCGTCGAGGCCGGACTGGACGATGTCGTAGAATTCGGCGCGGTTGTAGGCGATGCCGCCGCCGGTGCCGCCCATGGTGAACGAGGGGCGGATGATGGCTGGCAGGCCGACGTGGTCGAGCGCCTGCGCGGCCACCGCCATGGCATGGCCGATGTAGCGCTGCTTGCGGTCGCCTTCGCCGAGGTTCCAGCTGGTTTCCAGCGCATCCAGTGCCGCGTCGAGATTGTCGGGCTTCTCGGCCTTCAGCGCGGCGCGCTCGGCCTCATGCGTCTTGCGGTCGGCGTTCTTGACGTCGGTGGCGTTGGCCAGCATCGACTTCGGCGTCTCGAGCCCGATCTTGCTCATCGCCTCGCGGAACAGCGCGCGGTCCTCGGCCTTGTCGATCGCCGTGGCGTCGGCGCCGATCATCTCGACCTGATAGCGCTCCAGCACGCCCATGCGGCGCAGCGACAGCGCGGTGTTGAGCGCGGTCTGGCCACCCATGGTCGGCAGGAGCGCATCGGGCCGCTCCTTGGCGATGATCTTGGCCACCACTTCGGGCGTGATCGGCTCGATATAGGTGGCGTCGGCCAGTTCCGGGTCGGTCATGATGGTGGCCGGGTTGGAATTGACCAGGATGACGCGGAAGCCCTCTTCCTTCAGCGCCTTGCAGGCCTGGGTGCCGGAATAGTCGAACTCGCAGGCCTGGCCGATGACGATGGGGCCGGCCCCGATGATCAGGATCGACTTGATGTCGGTGCGTCTTGGCATGTCTAGGATTCCGTTCGGCGAGCGGCTTGCACGAAAAACCGGGACGGGAGGACCCGGCCGGTTGTGCTTGCGATTCTGGTATCAGGCTAGGAGGGCCTTATAGGGAAGAGTTTTGCCCGATGTAACCCCGAAAATGCAGTAGGGCAGTAGGGCAGTAGGGCAGTAGGGCAGTAGGGCAGTAGGGCAGTAGGGCAGTAGGGCAAGCGACTCCAGGCACTTCACATATTGCCTTACTGCCCTACTGCCCTACTCCCTTTAGAAACTATTCCCCGAACGCCACCGCGTCGGTGATCTCGAAGCGCTCGGAGACGCCGACACGGATCATGCTGAGACTGCCTTCGCGGGTGAAGCGGAAATCGCCTTGGGCGTCCGAGCCGGCCGGCCGGCCACCGTCGAACGAGATGACACGGGTGCCGCCGTCGGGCCAGGTCACCGTCACTTCGGCCTTGTCCGTACCTTTATGCAGGACTGTTGCCGCGCAGCGGGTCATCGGTTGGCCGACATTGCGGGCGCAGGGGATCTCGATAGAGCCGCCACCGGCGAGAGCGTCTGACTGATGCGGCAGTTCCGCGACGGTCTGCGGGTCCTGGGCGGCGGGGGGCGCGACCTCGCCGGTGGACGGGGTTTCAGCAGCGGCCAATGCCAGGCCATAGGCATCCTGCATGGCGGTGTCGGCGGCCGATTTCATCGGTGTTTCAGGAGCGGCCGGATGAGCCGCGCGCCCCAACCTTGCCTCAAGATCGGCCGGAGGTGCCAGCGGCGGCTGGGCGGGATCGGCGGCCGCCACCCTGTCCCCGGTCGTGTTCGCATCGGCAGCCGCGCCCGCGTCCTCGGTGCCGGCATCCGCCTGTTGGTCCGCGTCAGATACGGCCGCCGGGTTGACGGGAACGAGATAGCGCGCGGGGGCCCAGCCGGTTGCCCGGGGATTGTCCGACACGATCTTGCACCATTGATGCCCGTCAATGTCGTTGCAGCCGAGGTTCCTGACGCTGGCGCCAGCGGCCAGACGGGTCTCGGTCTTGCCGATCGGCGACGGCTTGGTGCGGACATTGAGCAGGTCGTCTGGCGCCAGCCCGGTGACGATGGAGATGAACGGCGCCTCTTCGGCATGGGCCGGAACAACAGCCTGCCACGCCGCCATCAGCAGCGAAGCGGCGGCAATCAGCGCATGCAAACTTTTTCGGAGCGTAACTGTGCGCCTCTTCATTGGCCGTGCGCCGATAGTCAAAATCACCATGCCACGGCGACCCAGCCGCATGCCCGGCCGGTTTTATAAGGGACGACGTGCCGCCATGTAAGTCCGAAAATTCAAGCGAACCATGCTGCTGGGCGGACGGGAGAACCCCTGCTGCTGCTTTCGAAGCCGCAGCCGATCCCCTCGCCAGGTCAATCCTCCCGTGCGCATCGAGATCGACGAAGGGCAGGACCTTGCCCGGATGCTGCGCCCGGCATGTCGGTGATCGTCAGCGTCGACACCGACGCCGCGCCGAGCGGGCTATAGATGAACCTTCAGCAGAGCGAAATCCCCTTCGCGATTCCATAGGCCGGGGAGTTCTTCAGGCCGGCACATCGAGGTCGTGGCCGCCGACGACCGGCAGTGCGGGATCGTCCACGGCGGCGGCGATGACACTGTCGAGCAGGCCGGGGAAGCGGGCGTCGAGATCGGCGCGGCGCAGCGTGATCATGCGGTTGGTGCCGACCACTTCGGCGCGGGTGACCCCGGCCTCACGCAGTTTGGCGAGGTGATAGCTCAGATTGGTCTTGGAGCCGAGGTCAAGGAAACGGCTGCAGTTCAGCGGCACGCCTTCCTTGCTGGCGAGATAGCGCACGATGGCCAACCGTGTCGGGTCGCCGAGCACGCCGAGCACGATCGGCAGACTGATCTGGTCAATATTGGGATGGGGCAGGGTCATGCTCGAAAACTAAGCACAGTTCGGGCCGATTTCAACGCGTCTGTCCTGCCGTGGGCATGCACACTGTTTCTCCATTCGATGACCGTGCTGACACAGGGCTGTCAGGATGGTTCTGCTATTTTTGGCTGGCTTCATTGACATCATGCCCCGTTATGTCCAATTGTTCAATAACTTTTGAACTAAGGACACATGCCATGGACAAGCGGCTCTTCTGGCTTGCGCTCGGATCGTTCACGATCTCGACCGAAGGCTTCGTCATCTCCAGCCTCCTGCCTGATATCGCGGCGGACGCCGGCATTTCCATCCCGCTCGCCGGATCGCTGATCACCGCCTTCGCGCTCGCCTATGCGATCGGCACGCCTATCTTGGCGACGCTGACCGGCGAATGGGACCGGCGCCGCGTCATCCTGTGGACGCTGGTGTTCTTCGTCGTCGGCAATATCGCCGCCGCGATGAGTTCCTCCTTCGAGGTGCTGCTTATCGCGCGCATCATCATGGCGTTGTCGTCGGGCCTGTTCGCGGCGACCGCGCAGGGCACGGCGGTGGCGCTGGTCGACGACCATCACCGGGCGCGCGCCATTGCCGTCGTCGTCGGCGGCACCACGGTCGCCGTCGCCGTCGGCGCGCCGCTCGGCGCGCTGGTCGCCGCGATCGCCGGCTGGCGGGGCACCTTCTATGCCATTGCCGGGCTTGGCGCGCTCGCCGGAGCCATCCTGTGGTATCGGCTGCCGCACGGCATCGTCGGCACCAGACTGCCCCTGAAGCGCCGGCTTGCCGCTGCGATGCGTCCGGGCGTGATGCCGATCCTGGTGACGACGCTGCTGGCGCTGACCGGGGCCTTCACCGTCTTCGCCTATGTCGCGCCGCTCGCCATCGAGGGCGCCGGGCTCGGCCAGATCGCGCTGCCCGGCATGCTGCTCGCCTTCGGCGTCGGCGCCGTCATCGGCAACATCGCCGGCGGCCAGGCGGCCGACCGGTTCGGCGCGACGCGCACCGTCGGCTGGTCGCTGACGCTGAGCGCCGCCATGCTGGTGATGCTGTCGGTCGTCCCGACCTTCCTGCCGCGCGAGATCGCGGGACCGGCGCTGATGGCGATGATGGTGCCATGGGGCATCGTCGGCTGGGCGTTCCCGCCGGCGCAGGCCAGCCGCATCATCAAGCTGGCGCCCGACGCCGCCCCGATCGTGCTGTCGCTCAACGGCTCGGCGCTTTATCTGGGCGTGGCGCTGGGCGCGGTTGTCGGGGGCGAGGTGCTGCGTTACGGCGCCCCGGCCGATCTCGGCCTTGTCGCCGCGATGTTTCCGTTGATCGGACTGGGTATCGTGCTGGCCGGGCGGGTGCTGGCGAGGCCAGTGGCGATGCCGGCGGAATAGATTTTCCGACTCCACCGATTTTGACGGCCGCTCCTTCAGTCCGAAGGGGCGGCCGTCGGCGTGTCGAAATCCAGCGCGGCGATTTCATCCAGCGCGGCACGCAGCTGGGCCGCCCGTTCCTTGCCGACCATCGCCTCGAAACGCTGCTGGGCCATGCTCCATAATTTTATCGCTTCCTCCAGCTTGACCTTACCCTGCGGTGTCAGCCGTACGCGCCTGACGCGGCGGTCGTCCCTGTCGGTGAAAGTCTCGACAAAGCCGTCGCGGATCAGCGGCTTCAGCGTATGGCCGAGCGCCGACAGGTCCATGATCAACGCCTCGGCCATGGCGCCCATCGTCGGCTCGTCGCTGACATCGATCTGAAAGAGCAAGCCGAACTGCGTGCCCTTCAGCCCGGAAGGCGCCAGCATGTCGTCATAGAAACGGCCGAGGCTGCGCCCGGCACGGCGCAGCGTGGCGTTATTGCAAAGGCTGAATCCCGGCCCGTGGCTCTCGGTCATGTGAACTCCTTGGCTGCGCAACGGATGCGCCAGCCCCATCGCAAAAATAGTTTTTGGGGTCGCCGTTGACAAGATAGTGGCATATACCTACTTCGGCGAAGGTGGCATATGCCACTAATTGGAATTGGATGGCGCGGCGTGGGACTCGATAGTCCGCAAGGCCGAGCGACAACGAACAGGACGGAAGGAACGACAATGACTGGGAAAGACAACAAGGGCACGGCGGTCGTCACCGGCGCTTCATCGGGCATCGGTGCGGTCTATGCGGACCGGCTGGCGGGGCAGGGGTATGACCTCGTGCTGGTGGCGCGGCGCGCCGACCGGCTGGAGGAACTGGCCGAGAAGCTGCGCTATGCCTACGATCGCAAGGTCAGCGTGATCAGCGCCGATCTGTCCGACGACGATGATGTGCGGCGCGTCGAGCAGGCGATATCCGCCGACGAGAGCGTGACGCTGCTGGTCAACAATGCCGGCCTCGGCGGCCAGCAGGTGGTGGCGACGGCCGACGCCGACGCGGCCGAGCGCATGATCAAGGTCAATGTCGTGGCGCTCACCCGGCTGACGCGCGCGGTGCTGCCGGGGCTTTTGGCGCGCAATCGCGGCGCCATCGTCAACATCGCCTCGGTGCTTGCCTTCGACAGCTCGTTCGGCGGCATCTACAGCGGCACCAAGGCGTATGTCGTCAACTTCACCGAAGCCCTGCATCGCGAGGTCGCGGGCACCGGCGTCAAGGTCCAGGTGGTGCTGCCGGGCGCGACCCGAACCGATTTCTGGGAACTTGCCGGCAGCGACATCGACCAGTTGCCGAAGGAAATCATCATGAATGCCGACGATCTGGTCGATGCCGCCCTTGTCGGCCTGGCCAGGGGCGAAGCCGTCACCGCGCCGGCGCTTGTCGACGTGGCCAAGCTGGATACGTTCCTCGGCGCCAGGCAAGCCTTCTACGGCAGCCTGCACGCCGACAAGCCGGCCCCTCGCTACGCGGCCTGAGTGAACAGGGGGCGAAGCGGACGGAGTGGGACTTCGTAGGGCGAATGCCGCTGAAAACCCGGCATCGCCGCGCCAGTCCCCCACTCCGTCTCGGCTTCGCCGAGCCACCTCTGCCCCCACGTCCGTGGGGGAGAGGAAGGAGGGCCGTGCTCTACGCCGACCGCCACATCGGGATGATCGAGGCCGCCAGCACCAGCGCCAGCACGATGTTGAGTGCGCGCCATTGCCACTCGGTCTTGAGCAGCCGTGCCAGAACCATGCCGGCGACGCACCAGACGGACAGCGAGATGGCGGCGGTCAGGCCGAAAGTGGAGCCGAGCAGCAAGGCGAGTTGCCCCGGCCCGTCGGCCAACGCGGCAAACGAAGCGGCCGCGCCCAGCCCCATGGCCCAGCCCTTGGGGTTCATCCATTGGATGCCGGCGCCGCCAAGGAAGCTGTTCGGCTTGGCCATGGTGACGTCGAGATTGGGCGGCCCCGCACGGCCGATCTTGACCGCCAGCCAGAGCAGATAGAGGGAGCCGGCGATCTTCATCGCCAGCTGCAAGGAAGGCACCGCAAGCAACAGGCCCGCGAGCCCGGCGGCGGCCGCCCCTGTCACGGTCGCGAGGCCAGCGGCACTGCCGATCATCAGGGGCACCGAACGGCGAAAGCCGAACTGCGCGCCCGACGCCGTTGACAAGGTTGTGGCGATGCCGGGCGTGGCGGTGGCCACGAAGGCGAACAAGATGAGTGGCAGGATGGGCTGGAGCATGCGGCTTCCTTTGTCGGAGGCCGTCATGGTATGCGCGACTATCAATCAGTAAATGCGATATTTGTCATGGCTGGCATTAGGAACTATAATGCAGGCATGATCCGTAATCTCGACACTGCGCTCATCCGCACCTTCGTCACCGTCGCCGACAAGGCCAGCATGACGGCGGCGGCCAATGCGTTGCATCTGACGCAGGGCGCCGTCAGCCAGCAGGTCAAGCGGCTGGAGGAGACGCTCGGCTGCAGCCTGTTCGAGCGCGACAGGCGCGGCTTGCGCCTCACGCGATCCGGCGAGCGGCTGTTCGGCAAGGCAAAGCGCCTGCTCAGCCTCAACGATGAAATCTGGGCCGAGATGGCGGGGAGTGCCGTCGCCGGCGAGGTGCGGCTCGGCGTGCCCTACGATCTCGTCGGCACCTTGCTGGCGCCGGTGCTGAAGGCCTATGCCGAGACCTATCCGCAGGTCGAGATCTCGCTGGTCTGCGCCTCCTCGCCGGAGCTGGCCTCGGCTCTGGCGGCGGGAACCATCGACCTTGCGGTGATCGAGGAGCGGGTTGGTCCGAGCGCCGGCGAATGCCTTGTCATCGACCGGCTGGTCTGGGTCGGCGCCAAGGCCGGCGTTGCCCGCGCCAAGCGTCCGCTGCCGGTTTCGATCGTCGCCGACACTTGCGCCTTTCGCCCGGTCGTGCTGGCGGCGCTCAACGAGCACGGGCTGGAATGGCGCACCGTGTTCGAGAACGGCAACATCGACGCGACGACGGCAACCGTGCGATCGGACCTCGCCGTCACCACCTGGCTGGCTTCCACCGTGCCTTCCGATCTCGACATATTGCCGTTCGAGTCCGGCCTGCCGCCACTGCCGAATTTTGCCATCAACCTGCATTTGCCGAGACATGGCGTTGCGCCGGCGGCGCTGGAGTTCGCGCGGCATATTCGTGACGGGTTGGGCCGGCAAAGACAGGCGGCTTGAATTGTTGCATTGGAGAATGTCGACGTTCCATCGATGCGACCAACTCGGAAGTGTCGCGCCGCCCCTCATTGCCCTGCCGGGCGTTCGTCGGGCGGCGCAAACGTTCAAGGCAAAAGCCCGATCTGCTACTTCCAGTTCCTGCGCCGCTCGAGCTCGGCGTAGGATGGTTGCTCCGTGACAAAGGAGCCGGTCTTGATCTCACCGCCGCGCTCATAAGTCGCCATGATAATGCCGGTGGTCGACGTTAGCGACTTGGTGAGCTTGAAGGCGGCGGGCAGCGCGTTGTCGCCGAACAGCCGCTTGCCCTTGCCCAGCAACAGCGGGAAGATCATGAGCCGGATTTCGTCGATCAGCCCGTCGGCGAGCAGCGTCTGGATGAGATTGCCTGATCCCTGGATCAGCAGGTCAGGTCCGTCTTCCTGCTTGAGTTCCTTAAGCCTTGCAACGACATCGGGCCCAAGCCACTGGGTGTTCTGCCAGGTCAACGAATCCGGACGGTGCGTGGCCACATATTTGGTCGCCGGGTTGAAGGCATCGCCGATCGGATCTTTCTGATACGGCCAGTACGCGGCGAAGATGTCGTAGGTCCTGCGGCCGAGCAGCAGCGCGAAGGGTCTGGAGAACAATTCTTCCATGACCGTGCCCGCCACCTCGTCAAAGTAATGGAACGTCCAGCCGCCGAACTCGAAGCCGCCGACAGGATCCTCTTCCGGACCGCCCGGCGCCTGCATGACGCCATCGAGGCTGACGAAGGTGGCGGCGATGATCTTTCTCATTGTGCTCTCCCTTGTTCCATCCACGCCGTCGCGGCCGGACTATGGCCCAAGGACGGCCGGCGCGCGGCCATCCCGACACGGTTTGCCAAAAATTTTGCGCAAGCCGGTATCAATCCGCCCGTTGCCAGCTCAAGCGCCGGGATTTTTCGACGAGAACCAGACATCGCCGAAAATGGCCGTGGCGGTGCGGTCCGGCGCCTTGTCATGCGTCAGCCAGATCGAGCGGCTGCGCGCGGCCTGGTCGCGCGTCGGGATCTTGGCGGCGGGGTCCACGCTCGACGCGCCGACGCAAGGGATGAACCAGGAGCGCATGAACGGTTCGCACGCGAAGCCTTTTCCGGTGCGGGTCACCATCACCGCGAACGGAACGCTCTCGGTCGGGCGCCAGGGAAAAATCATGCGGCCGCCTGGCCGCAGCGCCTTCAGCCATCCGGCCGGAGGTGCGACGACGCCGGCATTGACGTAGATGATGTCGGATGGCGGCAGGGATGCCGTGACGGCGTCGCCATGGATGACGGCGACGTTGTCATAGGCTTCGAGATTTTTTCGCGCGCGGCCGGCCAGGTCTTTGTCGAGCTCGAAAGCGGTGACGCTGCCGCCGGGCGCGACAAGTCTGGCCAGCAGCGCCGTGTAATAGCCGGTGCCGGCGCCGATATGCGTGGCGGCCTCGCCGGGTCTCGGCGACAGTTTCCCGATCCACATGGCGTGCAGGAACGGCTCGCCATTGTTGATGCCCTTGTCGGCGTCGAGCGCCACCAGCACGTTCTGGTAGAGGTGGACCGGATCGGAGCTGGGCGTGGTTATCTTGCCCTTGCCGGCGATGATCGTCCACGGCCCCGGACCGAGGAAGGCTTCGCGCGGAACGCTGGCGAACACGTCTTCCAGCCGCGGGTCCGACGAGGCGGCGTTGGCGGCCATCAGCCGTGCATAGAACTTTCTGGCGTCTTCGACATTGGTCATGACGCCCGGGAAGATAGCGCGATTTTGCGCTCTTGGGACCGGGTGGACTTCAGCCCATCCCGAACATCGTGTCGTAGAGCAGCTTGAAATTGAGCACCAGGATGATGGCCGCGACCACCCAGGCCAACGCGGCGACCGCGCGCGGAATGGCAAGACTGCCCATCTTCTTCCGGTCGGACACGAACTGCACCAGCGGGATGACCGCGAAAGGCAGCTGCATCGACAGGATCACCTGGCTGAACACCAGCAACTGGCCGGTGCCCTTCTCGCCGTAGAGCGCGGTGACGGCCACGACCGGGACGATGGCGATGCCGCGCGTCAAAAGCCGGCGCGCCCAATTGGGGATGCGCAGGCGCAGGAAGCCTTCCATGACGATCTGGCCGGCAAGTGTCGCCGTCACCGTCGAGTTCAGGCCCGAGGCAAGCAGCGCGACGGCAAACAGGATCGAGGCGATGCCGAGGCCCAGCAATGGCGACAAGAGCTCGAAAGCCTGACCGATCTCGGCGACATCCTGGTGGCCGGTGCTGTGGAAGGCTACCGCCGACACGATCAGGATGGCGGCGTTGACGAACAGCGCCAGCATCAGGGCGATGGTCGAATCCGCCGTTGCCCATTTGACGGCATCGCGTTTGCCGGCGTCGGTGCGTTCATAGGCGCGGGTCTGCACGATCGACGAGTGCAGATAGAGATTGTGCGGCATGACCGTGGCGCCGATGATGCCGATGGCGATGTAGAGCATTGCCGGGTTGGTGACGATTTCCGAGGACGGCACGAACATCGAATGCAGGATCGAGCCGGGCGGCGGGGCGGCAACGAAAATCTGAATGGCAAAGCAGCTGAAGATGATGGTCAATAGCGCGACGACGAAGGCTTCGAGATAGCGAAAGCCCTTGTTCATCAACAGCAGCACCAGGAAGGCGTCGAGCGCGGTGAGCACGGCGCCGCCGATCAGCGGAATGCCGAACAGGAGCTGCAGCGCGATCGCCGTGCCGATCACCTCGGCCAGATCACAGGCGATGATGGCGAGTTCGCAGGCGATCCACAGCACGAAATTGACCGGGCGCGGATAATAGGCACGACAGGCCTGGGCGAGGTCGCGGCCGGTGGCGATGCCGAGACGGGCGGCCAGCGCCTGCAGCAGGATCGCCATCAGGTTGGACAGCATGATGATGAACAGGAGCCTGTAGCCGAACTGGGCGCCGCCAGCGAGGTCGGTCGCCCAATTGCCGGGATCCATGTAGCCGACCGAAACCATGTAGCCGGGACCCATGAAAGCGAACAGGCGGCGGGACCAGGCGCTGGAACTCGGCACCGCGATGGAGGAATTGACCTCGCGGAGGCTGGGCTGGTCGTCCTCTTCGGGCCTGGCTAACCGCCATGCGGATCGGGAGGCTGTGGCTTCGGCTTCAGACATGAAAAAGGACTTTCCGCGAGACTTGGCGATCTTCGCTTAAGCTATGCCACGGCTCAACATTATGCAATATGCTATATTTCATTGTCGGTGCTTTTTATCAGGTATTTTGCCGGAGGTGGCGGACAGGCAATCGGATTCGATATCGGGGTCGAAGAATTGTCCTAGATTCCCACGAGAAACCCTCTATCGCGGCAATAACGCTCGAGCGTATCGACCGAAGCCTGGGATCGGCGAGCGCTACATAGGTGTCGGGCCGCAGGTACGCTCGGCGAAGCCTCACAGCGGCGGCGCGAGAGCGCCAGAAGAGGGGGCCGGGCCGTCTGGTCAACCCGGCACGATTGTGATTCACGGCACATCGAACCAGAGATATGCGCCGACGTGGCCCAGCATGTTTGTTTTTTCAACGGCTTGGAACCGATCCCTTAAGTTCACGTTTTTTCACCAGGTCACCTTTTGTTGAAGGACCCAACGGAGGATATTCAAATGAACTTCAAGGTGCTCAGCTTGGGCGCAGTTGCGCTCGCAATGATGAGTAGTGCTGCATTAGCCGCCGGTTCCGGCACGTCCGCACTCGATGACCCGGCCAAGATGTCGCCGTTCTTCACTGACGCCGGCATGAAAACATTGAGGACCGAAGCGGATTTCAAGACCGCCTGGATGGCCATGAAACCGGACGAGCGTACGGCTGTGTTGAAAGACTGCGGCGATACCACGCTTAACAAGGCCCACGCAGAATTCTGCGCGATGGCCAAGAAAATGGGCGGCTAGGTCCAGGGCCCGTCTCGATCAAGGAAAGCCCAGCCCGGTCGTCGAGGAGAGTGACCGTCCAGATGAACGAGCTGGGGTTCCCCGCGCTTTTAGGAAGAACGGGCTTATCGCCTGTTGTGACTCTCTCTCTCTCTCTCTCTCTCTCTCTCTCTCTCTCTCTTGCGTCGTCTCTGACGATACGGCTTAGGATTCCGATCGAGGCCATAGCCAGTATTCCGATCTAATGCAGAACTGACGCACAATCCGACAACGTAACGGATGTCGCGCACGGCACTACATCGTGGCTTCCTGCTCCAGCTCTTCCATGTCCTGAAAACGGTCCGCGATCCGGGGATGAACCCGGCCGCCGTCGGCCGCGCCGATAGCCACGACGACCTCGTCGGCGGCCGGGCCGTCGGCGATCTGGAAGTTGGCGGTGATGAAATGCGAGCGGCGGCCGTTCTCGCTCTTGTGCATCATCGGCAATGACAGAAGCGCGCCCGGCGCGTTGCGTGTGTTGCAGAATTCCAGATAGGTCGTGCCGCCGACGGCGTCGCGGAACACGTTGCCGAAGCGCAGCGTGTGGATCATTGCCGAGGCGTGTTCGATCTCGCCTGCGACCCCGACAGCAGCGGCCTTGCCGTAGCTCTCGATGCGCTCCGCGGGCATAAGCCCGAGCAGCCGATGCGTGAGTTCATGCCCCAGCCGGGGCGCGATGGCCACGATCTCCGGCCGCAAGTTCTCGACGAAACCGCGCCCGGCCCACGGATTGCGCAGGACGGCGGCGACGACGATCGATGTTACCGGCCTGGCAGCCGCCTTGCCGCCTTCGATGTGCACTTCCTCGATGAAGGTGCAGACTTTTCGCAATTCCATGATTTTGGGCCCTGTTGGTGGAAGCCCAGCCTAGTAAGGCCCAATGGACAGGTATTCCTCCGGTTCGTAGGAAGAATCGGCGTGCACCTCGCTTGGAAGCGGTGTAGCGTTCGTATATCCGCGACGGCTTGAATTGGCCCTTCGCGAGGCGGAAGACCGGGCGTGGACCACGAGTCGCAGATTCTCTCTTTGCGGGACGCCGCCAGCCTCATCAATTCGGGTGGCGATCTCCAGTCCGTGCTGCGCGACCTCGTGCTGGCAGCCTGCCGTCATGCCAAATGGACCCTGGGCTCGATCATGAGCATCGATGCGCCGCATGGCCACGCCTATGTCATCGTGCGCCACGACCCGACGCTCATCCAACGCACGCTGCCGGACCGTTGGGAACTCGCGACCAGCCCTTCGATCGTCGCGCTCAACCGCAACGAGCCCGTCTATATCAGGGACGCGCGGGTATCCGAGGAGTTTCCGGGCTATCGCCGCGAGGCGTTCGAGCGCGACTACCGCAGCGTCCTGGTGATGCCGATGAACTGCGTCGATGAAGACAGCCGGCCAATGGTGCTGACCGTGGTCTCGCGCGAGATCACCGAAGTGAGCGCCGAGGATATCGCCTTCATCGGCATGATCGTGCATCTGGGCGAGATCGCGGTGGAGAAGCAGCATCGCTTGCGCCAGGAGAAGCAAGCCGGCGAGCGCCTGCAGCGCGCTTTGCTGGCGCACACCACGCTTCTTCAGCAGGCCCTGTCGGAAGGATCGGTGGTCTCGCTCGCTGAGAAAGTCGGCGAGCTGTTGCCCAATCCGGTCGTGGTCATCGATTTCCACGCCAACCTGGTCGTGGCTGGCCGCTCGCCGAGCGAAGCGCATTTTGATGCAGCGACCTGGCAACAAGCCGTCAGTGGCGTGCTCAACCGGCAGATCTTCAAAGTCGCGCGCGGCGCGTCCGAGGCGCGCCAGAGCGAGACGCTGTTCGTCGACGGCGGCGCGCACCGGCTCAAGCTTTCGGTGCGCATCGAGCCGCTCACAATCGATGACGAAGTGGTTGGCGCGCTGATGATTTTTCCGACGCCGCAGCAGTCAGGCCAGCTCGACCAGATGCTGCTCGACAGCGCCAAATTCGCGCTCAGCGTGCAGATGATGCGCAGCTTCGTCCGCTTCCGCTTCGAGACCAGATCGCTGACCGAGCTTTTCCTGGAAGTCGTCGAGCGCCGCTGGCGCGACGAGACCGATATCGTCAATCGCGCGCGCCGCTTAGGGGTCAACCTGACGACGCCGCAGAGAATGATTGTGGTCGACTACGCCGACGAGACCGGGGACGGCGGCAGTGGTCTTGCTGATCCGCATCATGCCCTTGTCCGGCTTCTGGAACAGGCAGGCATGGCAGGCATCGTTATCGCCAATGAAGGCGGCCTCGTCTGTCTCGTTGCGGACGATGCCGGTCAGGACAGCGTCCGTCTCGCGAAATTGCCGAACAGAATCGCCGCGGAGCTTGGCCGCTATTTCGAACGTGAGCCGACGGTCCTCGTTTCCGAAATCTGTGCCGCGCTGGCCGATTACCCGACGGCGTGGGAGCGTTGCCGCCGCATGCTCCGCATCGGCCGCTCCTTCGGGCGCACCGGCGTCTTCGCCGGCCAGGATTTTGGCCCGCTGCCGATGCTGGTCGCCGCCGCCGATGTGCCCGACGTGCGCAACTTCGTCGACAAAAGCGTCGGCGCGCTGGCCGCACATGACCGCGAGCACGGCACGCCCTATCTGGACACGCTGTTTGCCTATCTGCGCGAAGGCTGCCGCAGCCAGGCCTGCGCCGACGCCCTCGGCCTGCATGTCACCACCTTGCGCTATCGCTTGTCGCGCATGGAGGAGTTGTTCGGCATCCGGCTCGACACGCCCGAACAGCGCTTCGCGGTCGAGCTGGCGATCCGACTCAGCGGCATCATCGACAGCCGCGTGCCGACGGTCCGCTAGAACCGGTCCATCCCAACATTCCGCCGACATATGGTGCGTCGCGCTCGCGCTTGCTCGGGATGGCAGCAGACTGTCGCGAAGTCTTTCCTACAGATCGGAGGAAGAAGCCGTGCCGGCTCCTGCCTAGGTTTCATCCCGCAATGTGGAGGAAAGCGATGGCGGACGCGGTGGCACAAAGGATGATCGACCCGATCGCTTTGCGTCGCGCCTTCGGCACCTTCGTCACCGGGGTCACCGTGATCACCACGCGTGACAGCGACGGCAATCCACGCGGCATGACGGCCAATTCCTTCACCTCCGTCTCGCTCGATCCGCCGCTGCTACTGGTCTGTGTCGACAAATCGGCGGCGAGCTTTCCGGCCTTCAGTGAAAGCCAATCCTTCGCGGTCAATTTCCTGCATGAGGGGCAGGTCGATGTTTCATCGGTGTTCGCATCGAAGGCTGCGGACAAGTTCCAGTCTGTGAACCATGATCGCGCCCACACCGGCGCACCGGTCCTCACCGACAGCCTGACCTGGTTCGATTGCACCGTTCACAATCGCGTAGAGGCCGGCGACCACATCATCCTGATCGGTCAGGTACAGGCCTTCGGAACCAGCCCGTCAGCGCCGCTCGGGTTTTGCCGCGGCCGCTACGCCAGCGTGAAGGATCCGCTGCCAGCCGGTTGGCTGGCCTCGCAAGACATGATCATCGGCTATCTGGTCGAGGCTGGCGATCGCATCCTCTTGCGCAACGACGGTAAAGGCGGCTGGATGTTGCCGACGGCACGGCGCCGCAAGGCGGATAGCAACCTGATCCTAGATGGCGGCGAGGCGCTTAGCCTCGTTCCCGAAAACACCTTCCTCTATTCGGTTTTCGATATCGCCGACAGCGATCCCGGCTACCTGATCTACCGTGCCGAGCTGAGCCGCGAGGGTGCTGAAGCCGCCCTGCCGGATGGCCACGCCTTCTTTCCAGTCGACATGCTGCCCTACGAGCAGATCGTCACGCATGAGGTGCGCGCCATGCTGCGCCGCTATGCGCGCGAGCGGCAGGACAAGCGCTTCGGCATCTACATGGATACCGGCGACGGCGGCCGCGTCGCCATGATCGACGGCCAGTCGCAATCGTGGACGCAGGCCGCGTCCGAATGATGATCCACGCAGGACAGACAGCATGAAAACGACGGTCGCATCGCTCGAAGGCTCGCGCCAGAACCTGTTCATCAACGGTGCGTTCGTGGCGCCGAGGAGCGGGCACTATATCGACAGTTTCGACCCGACCACGGGCAGGCCCTGGTACCAGTTCGCCGAGGCCGACGCCGAGGATGTCGGCGCGGCGGTCGAGGCGGCTCGCGAGGCCTTCGCCAATCCGGCCTGGCGGCGTATGACCCAGACCGACCGCGGCAGGCTGGTGCGCCGCCTGGCGGAACTGGTCCTCGACAACGCCGACGAGCTGGCGCTGATCGAGACGCGCGACAATGGCAAGCTGCTCAAGGAAATGCGGGCGCAGATGCGCGCCATGCCCGACAGCTACACCTACTTCGCCGGCATGGCCGACAAGCTGCTCGGTGACACGATTCCCGTCAACAAGCTCGACATGCTCAACTTCAATCTGCGCGAGCCGATCGGCGTCGTCGGCATGATCACGCCGTGGAATTCGCCGCTGATGCTGCTCACCGGCACGCTGGCGCCGTGCCTTGCGCTCGGCAACACAGTGGTCGTCAAGCCGTCCGAGCATGCTTCGGCCTCGACACTCGCTCTGGCCGAACTGATCATGGAGGCGGGCTTCCCCGCCGGGGTCGTCAACGTCGTGACCGGCACGGGAGCTGTCGCGGGCGACGCGCTGACCAGGCATCCAGGCATCGCCAAATTCGTCTTTACCGGTTCGACCGCAACCGGGCGCCGCATTGCCGCCAATGCGGCGCAGAACCTCATCCCCTGCTCGATGGAGCTTGGCGGCAAGTCCCCTCACGTCGTCTTCGGCGACGTCGACATCGATCATGCCGTGAACGGCGTTGTGTCCGGTGTCTTCGCGGCCGCGGGCCAGACCTGCGTCGCCGGCTCGCGCTGTTTCGTAGAGGCGAGCGTCTATGAGCCTTTCATCGAGGCGCTGGTCGAACGCACAAGGCGGATGCGGGTCGGGCTGCCGATGCTGGAGGACACCGATATCGGCCCCCTCGCGCTGTCGGCACAGCTTGCCAAAGTGGAAGGCTATGTCGCTTCCGGTGTGCGCCAAGGCGCGCGGATCGCGGCCGGCGGCAAGCGTCCGCAGGCGGACGAGCTTGCCGGCGGCTGGTATTTCGAGCCGACGGTGATGACCGAGGCCGAGAACGGCATGCAGTTCATGCAGGAGGAGCTGTTCGGTCCCGTCGTCGGCGTCATCCCGTTCTCGTCGGAAGACGAGATGATCCGGCTCGCCAACGACACGCGCTACGGGCTCGCCTCCGGCATCTGGACGCGTGACATCAACCGCGCGCTGCGCTTCGTCCGTGATGTCGAGGCGGGCACGGTCTGGATCAACACCTATCGCGCCTCCTCCTTCATGTCCGCCAATGGCGGCTTCAAGGAGAGCGGCTACGGGCGGCGGGGCGGCTTCGACGCCATGGAGGAGTTCTCGCGCCTGAAGAACGTCGTCATCGACTATTCGGGCGCCATGCAGGACCCGTTCGTCATCCGCCTTCGCTGAGCAAGACCCGACGCAACGACCGGGAGACCGACATGAAATTCGCCGTATCGCTGACCATGGAGCGCTTCTCGCCCGATATCCCGATGGGGCAGGTGAAGAGCAATCTCCTGGACCTCGCGCGCATGGCTGACGAGGGCGGTTTCGAAACGCTGTGGACGGCGGAGCATCATACGATCGAATGCACGATCTCGCCCAACCCGCTGATGACGCTGACCTGGCTTGCCCAGCACACCGAACAGATCCGGCTCGGCACCTCGACGCTGGTCGCGCCCTACTGGAGCCCGATCCGGCTGGCGGGGGAGGCCGCGCTTTGCGACCACCTGACCGGCGGGCGGCTGGAATTCGGCATCGCGCGCGGCTCCTATCAGTATGAATTCGACCGCATGGCCGGCGGTATGCCGCAGCAGGAAGGCGTCGCCTATCTCAAGGAGCTGGTGCCGGCGGTGAAGAGGCTGTGGGCCGACGACTATGCCCATGACGGTCACTACTGGAAGTTCCCCGCGGCCGCCGGCGTGCCGAAGCCGCTGCAGAAGCCGCACCCGCCGATCTGGGTGGCCGCCCGAGACCCGGGCACATTCGACTGGGCGGTCGGCATCGGCGCCTCGATCCTGTCGACGCCGCTCTCGGCGCCGGCGGCGGAGATCGCCGTGCTCGGCGAGAAATTCCGCAAGGCCGTCGCCGATCATCCGGAGGTGGCGCGGCCGCGCCTGATGATGCAGCGTCGCACTTGCGTCTACGATCGGGCGCAGGACTGGGAGGTCGCGGTCGGGCATGCGATCGACTACGGCCGCGCGTTCGAGAACCTGTTCCAGAATATCGGGACGGTGCGCAGCGGCTTTCCCGAAGCCGTGCCCTACGACAGTGTCAAGGGCAAGGACAACTACAATCCCGAAAACATCCGCCGCAACCTCATGTTCGGTACGCCGGACGAGGTGATCGAGAAGCTGCTCGACTATGAAGCGGCCGGCGTCGATCAATATTGCCTCGGCCTGACGTTCAACCTGCCGTTCGAACTGCAGAAGAAGACGATCAAGCTTTGGGTCGACGAGGTGATGCCGGTCTTTGCCGCGCGCGAGCGCGACAAGGCGCGTCAGGCGGCGAGGGCGTGAGGATGGCACGTTCCGGCCAGCTCGATGTCGAAGGCGTGCTGCTCAACTGGCGCCTCGAAGGCGAAGGCGGCGTGCCGCTGGTTTGCATCCATGGCGTCGGCTCCTATCTCGAAGCCTGGAATGGCGTGGCCGAGCGGCTGAAAGATCGCTTCGCGGTCCTTACCTTCGATTTGCGCGGCCACGGCCGCTCAAGCCGGGTCAAGGGCCGCTACGAGATCGATGCTTTCGTCGGCGAGACGCTGGCGCTGGCCGATCATCTGGGGTTTTCCACCTTCAATCTGGCAGGGTTTTCCTTGGGCGGTTTGATCGCGCAGCGCCTCGCGCTGACGCATGCCGAACGCCTGCAAAAACTGGTGCTGCTGTCGACGGTCGCAGGCCGGACACCAGAGGAGCGGCATGCGGTGCGCGGCCGGCTGGCGGCGCTGATGGCGAGCGATGCCTCGGCGCATCACGCCGCCTCGCTGTCGCGTTGGCTGACGGAGGATTTTCAGAACAGGAACCCTGAGATCATCGCGGAACTGCGCCGGCGCGACGCCGAGAACGACCGTGACTGCTACGCCGCTGCCTACCGGGTTCTCGCCGAAACCGATTTCGGCGGCATCCTCGACCGCATTACCTGCCAAACCCTGATCATGACGGGCGCGGACGACCAGGGGTCCAGTCCGCGCATGGCGCGGCTGATGCACGAACAGGTCCAGGGTTCGCAAATCGCCATCCTGCCCAGGCTTCGCCACTCGATCCTGATCGAGGCGCCGGCCCTCGTCGCCGACACGATGGCCGATTTCCTGCTGGGCGTCGATCGCGCGAGAGGAGCCGTTGCGCATGGTTAGCGGTCTTAGCGGAGCAGGTGAGGGTGTTTTGTTCAAAGCGCTGGGCGGCACTTCGCTGGGAAGAGGCCAAAGCTTTCCCCGTGAGCGAGGGAATGACGGCTGCAGACATCCTTCGCGGCAGCGGAAGACCGGACCGGCGCTGGCATCGCTAAATCCGCGAGCCATCCGGAGGATGCCGATCTCGTCGGCAAGGGATTGCGAAGTCATGACCGGCTGAACGGCCATGAGCGCATGGGACTGAACAAACAACAGGGGAATACGCACATGACATTCTGGAACAGACGACAAATGGCGATGGCCGCGCTGGCGCTTGCGCTCGGCGCATATCCTGCCCACGCCGGCGCGGTGCTCGACCGCGTGACCGCGGCAGGCACGCTCAAGGTTGCGACGGACGCCAACTGGGCGCCACAATCCTTCGTGAACGCCAACAATGAACTCGACGGCTTCGACGTCGACGTGGCCAAGGCGATCGGCAAGCATCTCGGCGTCAAGGTCGAGTTCGTCACGCCTGGCTGGGACATCATCACCGCCGGCAACTGGGCGGGGCGCTGGGACATGCATGTCGGCTCGATGACGCCAACCAAGAAGCGCGCCGAAATCTTCGATTTCCCGGCGGTGTACTACTACACGCCGGCCGCGGTCGCCGTGCACAAGGACAGCAAGGCCAAGACCCTGGCCGACCTCGACGGCAAGGTGGTTGGCGCCACCAGCACGTCCACCTTCGAAGCCTATGCCAAGAAGGATCTGACGCTCGACGCCGCCGGCGCGCCGGCCTTCGAGTACAAGCTCAACCCGAAGGAAGTCCACTCCTACGAGAACTCAACGACGGCCTTCGACGACCTTCGCCTCGGGGATGGCGTGCGCCTGGACGCGGTGGTGTCGTCGCTGCCGTCGATCCTCGATGCCGTGAAGGCCGGCTATCCGATCAAGCAGATCGGCGATCCGGTGTTCTACGAGCCGCTGGCGATCGCCATCGAGCATGGCGATCCGGAACTGTCGGCCAAGATCGCCGACGCCGTGAAAGCGATGAAGGCGGATGGCACGCTGAGCAAGCTCTCGGAAAAATGGTACGGCCAAGATTATTCGAAGACGAACTAGCCCTTCAAAGGCGGCCTGCCGATGGCAGGCCGCCGAACCGCCGGTGCTCAAAGATGCTCTATCCGGATACCGTCGAGGCCGAAGTCCTCGTTCACAAGCCCTGGTTCGTGGCTACGATCTTCGGCATCGTTCTGCTCGTCTTCATGGCTTTCAACATGTCGGGCACCAGCTTTGCCGAACTCATGCGTCCGGTAATCGGCGAACCGTCGACGAGCGGCCTCTACGGGCGCTTTGCCATCGGCTTCGCCATAGCGGTGATCTTCACGCTGAACGTCGTGCTGATCGGCTTCGCGCCGCTCAAGCTGCAGATCGGCATTGTCTGGCTGGAGCTGCTGCTCCTGTTCATCGGCTTCTTCGAAACGTTCCATCTCAGCCTGCCTTTCATCCGCGAGAAACTGCCGTTCCTGATCAGCCAGGGCGTCGTCACCACCCTCTATGTCTCGGCGATTTCCATCGTCATCGCTTCGGTCATCGCGGTGGCGGGCGCCGTCGCCAAGCTCTCCAACAATGGCTTCGCCTACGCGATCGCCAGCTTCTACACCTCCTTCTTCCGCGGCCTGCCGCTGCTGATGCAGGTCTACCTGATCTATCTTGGACTGCCGCAGTTCGGCTTCGTCATCAATGCGGTCCCAGCCGGCATCCTGGCGCTGTCACTCTGCTACGGCGCCTACATGACCGAGATCTTCCGCTCCGGTATCCAGAGTATCGATCGCGGCCAGTGGGAGGCTTCGCGCTCCATGGGGTTCGGTTTCGCCTTGACCATGCGCCGCATCATCCTGCCGCAGGCGTTGCCGGTCATCATTCCGCCGACGGGCAACCAGTTCATCTCGATGCTGAAAGATTCCTCGCTGGTCTCCGTCATCGGCGTTTGGGAATTGATGTTCCTAGCGCGCACGCTCGGCCAGAAGACCTTCCAGCACATGGAAATGCTGATCTCGGCCGCCATGATCTATTGGATGCTGTCTATCTGCCTCGAACTCGTCCAGTCCCGGATCGAGCGTCACTATGCCAGGAGCAAGGTGCGATGACCGCCCAAGCCATCATTGAAGCCAGGGCCGTGTCCAAATGGTACGGCCAGTTCCACGCGTTGAAGGACATCAACCTGACCGTCCACAAGGGCGAACGCATCGTCATCTGCGGGCCTTCAGGCTCCGGCAAGTCGACATTGATCCGCTGCTTCAACCGCCTTGAGGCGCATCAGGCCGGCGAGATCGTCGTGAACGGCGTTGCCCTGCATGGCAAGATGAGCAACGTCGCCGCAATACGTTCCAACGTCGGCATGGTCTTCCAGCACTTCAACCTGTTTCCGCACATGACGGTGCTGATGAACTGCATGGCCGGGCCCATGTGGGTCAAAGGTGCCTCCGCCACGGAAGCACGCAAGACCGCGCTCCAGTTCCTGGAACGTGTGCGCATTCCCGAGCAGGCGAACAAGTTCCCCGTCCAGCTTTCCGGCGGCCAGCAGCAGCGCGTGGCGATCGCTCGCAGCCTGTGCATGAAACCCGATGTCATGCTGTTCGACGAACCCACATCCGCCCTCGACCCGGAAATGGTCTCCGAGGTGCTGGAGACGATGACTGGACTGGCACGCGACGGCATGACCATGGTGTGCGTCACACATGAGATGGGCTTCGCCCGGGCGGTGGCCGATCGCGTCATCTTCATGGACGCCGGACAGATCGTCGAGGAGGCCACGCCTGACGAGTTTTTCGGCCACCCGTGCCATGATCGAACGAAATTGTTCCTTAGCCAGATCTTGAAGCATTAGCCTTCTGGGAGAAGTCTGCTTTCGCCTTCTCACTCGAAAACGGACAGTCTGCCTACGACGCCAAACCAGCCGCGTCCACGCCACCATGACCGCTGATAGGCGCGTGTCGTTCGCTCACGGACGAACGCGGATGACGGTCTTCCCGTTGCGTCGCTCGGTCGGGTTGAGCGCGGCGAACGCATCGTCGAGGGTCGCGATGTTGCCGATATTCGTCCGCAGTCGTCCGTCTCGCACCCGCTGGACGATCTCGCTCAGTTGGGCACGATCGGACTCGACGACGAAGTCGACCGCCAGGACATCCACGCGCCGCGCCTCGGCCGGTCCGACGGCACTCACCAGCGTACCTCCGGCTCGGATCAGGGCTGCAGACCGCTTCTGGATGTCGCCCCCGATGACATCGAACACCAAGTCGACTCCGCCGACATCTCCCAGGGCATCATTGTCGAGGTCGACGAACTCGTTCGCGCCGAAGTCGAGCGCCTTCTGACGGTCGGCGGCGCGACCGGTGCCGATGACATAGGCGCCGGCCTCTCGTGCGAGTTGCGTCACCATCGAACCGACCGCGCCGGCCGCGCCGTGCGCGAGGACGCTCTGTCCCGCCCGAAGGCGGCCATGCTGGAACAATCCCTGCCACGCGGTGAGGCCCGAGATCGGCAGGCTCGCGCCCACCGTGAAGTCGATGTCGCCCGGCAGCGGCGCAAGGTTGCGTGCCTCGATGGCTATGTACTCGGCCAGGGTGCCGTCGCGGTACCAGTCGGCCAGGCCGAACACCCGCTGTCCCGGCGACAGACCCGTGGTGCCATAGCCGAGAGCGATGACAATTCCGGCGAGCTCGTGCCCGGGAATCGACGGTGTTCGGTCACGGTCGCGGCGATCGGTCCAGGTCGAGGGCCACGCCAGTTCAGTTGGGACGAATCCCGACGCATGAACCTGGACGACGACGTCGTTTATCGCTGCCTGCGGCTCAGGCCGCTCCGCCAGCTTCAACCCGGCCCTTCCCGCAGCCTGGTCGGTCACTACGATTGCTTTCATGATTACCTCCTCAGACACGGAATAGTCTCACTCGATCATCTAGATCATCGCTCACGAAATCCCAGCGCGCCTCTGAAAGGCGCCGTAGTCAGCCAGACCGGTGGCCTACGATTGTCGCTGCAATTGCTACGTCGGTCTGGCGAGCACGAGAGGCGAAGCATGCCGCAACCAATTGCTCAGCTCGTTGCGGCTCAACGGCCTCCGGCGTTTGCCCGCTCTCGAGCTACCTTGCAATTCGATCTCGACCGCGCCGCGTCGGACGGGCATTCTCATGGACGTTCATCCGCTCCTTCCGAGAACCGCCGAATCTTCGACAAGTTCAGACGCCCATGTCGGGATCGGGTGAACAAGCTATTGAAAGCGCACAGCCAGTGCCAAGCACTCTCCGGGCCCGGCGTCGAATTCGCCCAGCTTATTGCGGTACCCACGCCACTGGGTTATTTTAGCAGTTGATTGGGTGCGGCATCTGCCAGCCATCGCGGGTGCCTTTCGTGCCTTGCCGTTTCGGCAGATGTGAAGTCTTTAACGGACCGCGGCGTCACGAGCTGTGTCTTGTGGCCCGACAGGTCACCAGCAGTTAAGGATGAGCCATGCTGCGATGTTGTGCGTTCATTGCGGCCCTGATCCTCGCGAGCTTCACGGCGTTCCAAGCTTGCGCCGATCGAAGGGTTGCGCTTGTCATCGGCAATTCCGAGTACCGCGAAATTCCGGCTCTGAAGAATCCGGAGAAGGACGCCGACGACGTATCGAACACCTTCCGGCTGGCCGGATTCGACGTGTTCGTCGCCAAGGATCTCACCAAGATCGAATTCGAAAAGCAATTCCGCAACTACCTTGCGGCGGCGGACGGCGCTAATCTTGCTGTCGTGTACTATTCTGGCCATGGGTTTCAGATCGGCGGTGAAAATTTCCTGATCCCGGTCGATGCATCGCTCAGGAACGCGGCTGACATTGAGGTGCAGGCCGTAAAGCTCGATGATGTGCTGCAGCAGTTGCGCGCGAAATCGAAGATCCAGGTGATCATCCTCGACGCCTGCCGCAACAATCCGTTTCCGCGCAAGGACTATTGGTTGCGAGACCAGCTGATCACTGCCGGCGACACCGGCCTTGCGCAGGTGAGAAGTTCGCTGAACACGCTTATAGCCTTCGCCACCGAACCCGGTGCTGTCGCTTATGACGGAAGTGGCGATCTCAGTCCTTTTTCCTCCGCCTTCTCCCGTCGCGCGCTGGCGCCGAACCAGGAGATACGCTCGGTGATGGCGGCCGTTCGCCGTGATGTGGTCGAGGCTACGGCCGGCAAGCAGGTGCCTTGGGAAAACTCATCGCTGATCGACGAGGTCGTCCTTATGCGTCGCACCAGCCGGCCCGCACTGCCGCCGGTACTGGAAAAGGTCGTGCCGTCCGGCGTCGGCCCCGTCGCGCTCGACCTGCCGGAGCCGGTCGATGTCGATGGCGGCGCGGTCACCGTCAGCATCTCGAGACCGCCGGCGTTGGGGCGTCTGGTCTTGGATGGCAAGCCGGTAGCGGCGGGTCAGCCGATCGCCGGCAAGGATCTCCCGCGATTGGAGATGGAGGTGCCCAAGGGTGCCGGCGCTCAGGAAGAAGTCGACATGCTGGCCTATGCAACGCGCGACAATTGGGGCGGCGAATCGCAAGGCATCCTGGTGTTCCGGGTCAAGAATGGGGAGAGCGCCGAGGGCAAGCAACTCGTGGCCTCGCTCGAGTCCGAGCAGAAACAGGAAGTGGTGGAACGGGGCATTCACATTACCGGCGCCGCCGAAGCGATCGAAAACCGTGACGTACAGGTTCCCGTCGGCGTGGGCCCGGTTCCCTTGAAGCTGGATTTCCCGACCAAGGATCCCGCGGTCAGCCTGAAGCTTGCGAGCTATCCGGCAACCGGCACGCTATCCCTGCCGGATCGGACCTTGTCTCCGGATTCGAGCCTGATGGCCGATGAAGTCGACCACCTGCGCTACGAACCCCAGATTGGCGCCGTCAAACCACTGATAGTCGGCTTTGAAATCAGGGCTGACAACGCTTCGTCGAAGCCGGCGACGATGAAGCTGTCACCAACCGTCGATCCCTGCGACAGGGAGGCCGGTGAGCCTCTTGACCTGCAGGGCGTCGTCCCCGGCCTGCTGCCGAACCAAATCAGCAGCAATGCCGTTGACGTCTGCCGGGCGGCGGTGAAAGCCTATCCGGACGTCGCTCGCTTCCGCTACCAGCTCGGCCGGGCGCTGCTTGCGGTCGGCAAGGTCGATGAGGCCAAGAAGGCGATCCAGGAGGCTGCCGACAAGGGGCACGTCCGCGCGGTGTTCGAGCTTGGCTACCTCAACGCGACGGGAACGGGCATGCCCGTCAATCGCAAGCAGGCCAATACCTTCTACGCTGCAGCGTCCGACAAGGGGGATCCCTATGGGATGACCTCGTGGGGCCGCGCCTTGTTCAACGGCTACGGTGTCGAGCGTGACAGCACCAAGGGGCTGGACCTGCTGCTGAAGGCGGCGGCGATGGGGCACACCTATGCCATGAACGATCTTGCGGCGATCTTCACGGAAGGTCGCAATGGCGTGCCTGCCGATCCAGCTCGCGCCGTGGCCTTCCTCAAAGCTGGCGTCGAGCGACAGGACATGTATTCGATGAACTTGCTCGGCCGCAATTATCTCGCCGGCATAGGGGTCGAGAAGGACCCGAAGACAGCACTCTCGCTTTTTCAGAAGTCCATGGATCTCGGCCAACCTTATGCCCCCGGGAGCCTTGCGCGCATGTACAGGGACGGTGTCGGCGTGCAGCAGGATCTTGCAGAAGCACAAAGGCTATTCGAGCTGGCGACCGATCGCGGCGATCAGTCGGCCGCGTATGACCGCGCGGCTCTGGAGATGCAGAGGGGTGACAAGGCGGACCAGGCCGTGGCGGTGCGTTACCTTGCTTTCGCCGCCGCGCTCGATCTGCACAACGAAATTCCGGATGCCAGGAGCAGTCTGGCGAAGTTCGGAGCCAAGGCCAAGACGGCGGCTCTGAAGCGGATGCGTGATGACCTCAAATCGAAGATTTCGGCGGACGGCACGTTGGACGATCGACTGGTCAAGACAGCCAGGGCGGTCTGGGAACAAGCCAACCCGCGGCGGGACTTGTTCTGATCAATGTGGAGGCAATACGGTGGGCTGGGCATCGAAAAAACACGCAATCGTCGCAGCGATCCTATCAGGCGCTCTGGCTGTCGCGGGGTGCACGACCGTGACGCCCAGAGCCGAGCCGACCCCCACGGTGAAACACAAGACGAAGGTCATTCGCACGACGACCGCGCCAAAGGTTGTCGTTGCCAAGAAACTGATCAAACCCGTTGGGGAAACACCTGAATCTCCGCCCCCGGTCTTACCGGCC
Source organism: Mesorhizobium sp. B2-3-5 (assembly GCF_006442395.1). Classification (NCBI taxonomy): domain Bacteria; kingdom Pseudomonadati; phylum Pseudomonadota; class Alphaproteobacteria; order Hyphomicrobiales; family Phyllobacteriaceae; genus Mesorhizobium; species Mesorhizobium sp. B2-3-5. The sequence continues at coordinate 62,327 of NZ_VFVX01000014.1, forward strand.
ATAGGGGGCGGCAATAGTGGTGGCAATAGTGGTGGCAATAGTGGTGGCAACAGCGGCGGAAACAGCGGCGGCGGCGGTGGCGGCTGGGGAGGCTGACCAAAAGTTTCACTGAACTCGCTGATCGCCGCGCTCGGACTGTGACGACGCTCTCGCAGTGGATGATTGCATGGCATGCGTCTTCAACCGCGCACGACGGCTAGAACCGCTCGCCAAGCAAGGGCGAGTGCTCTATGCTCCCGTCTCGTGCCGGTATCGAGATCGGGTAGTCCTGGCGGGGGCGTTCCATGTTCGAAGTCGTAGCATTCTGGCGCAAAGCGCGGCCGAAGTCCGCTGACCGGCGAGTTGGGCTGATCGCCGTGCTGCTCGGTTTGCTCGCCTTCGGTGTGCAAACCGCGAGCGCTGCGGTGAACTGGACGCTCGATCCTGCCGCCTCGGTGCTCACCTATCAATCGGTCAAGAAGAACACGATCGTCGAGACCAACAAGATCAGGAACATCACCGGCACGCTGAGCTCCGCCGGCGACGCCAAGATCAGCTTCGATCTCAATTCCGTCGACACGGGCGTCGACCTCCGCAATGTGCGCATGCGCTTCCTTTTCTTCGAGACATTCAAATATCCGACGGCCGAGCTAACGGCGAAGGTGGACCCGGCCGCATTCGCCGACTTGCCGGTCAAACGCCGGATCAAGGCGACCTTGCCGTTCCGGCTGAGCCTGCACGGCGTCGACAAGGATCTGGAGGCGAGCGTCGTCGTGACCATGATCAGCGACACTCAGGTCTCCGTCGCTTCCGAGGCTCCCGTCGCGGTGCATGTCGAGGATTTCGGCCTGCTGCCGAACGTCGACAAGCTGCAGCAGGCCGCCAATGTGACGAACATAGTGCCCACCGCCTCGGTGTCCTTCGATTTTGTCTTTGCCGCGGATGGCAGCAAGCCGGCCGCGGTGCAGACCGTCGCTGCTGGCGCCGACGTCGGTCCGGTGGCCACCGATGCCGCGAAGACCAATTTCAGCGATGAGGAGTGCCTCAACCGGTTTGCTGTCCTGTCGCGCACCGGCGCCATCTACTTCCGCCCGGCAAGCGTCAGGCTCGATGCCAAGAGCCGTCCGCTGCTGGCGGAGGTCGAAGGTGTCGTCGGCAAGTGTCCGACGCTCAAGGTCGAAGTGTCCGGCTACACCGACTCCGACGGATCGCCCGAGGCAAACAAAACGCTTTCGGAACGGCGCGCCCAGGCGGTTGCCAATGCGTTGGTCGCCGACGGCGTGCCGCGCAGCCAGATCAGTGCCGCGGGCTATGGCGAGGATCGGCCGGTTGCCGCCAACGACACGCCAAAGAACAAGGCGCTCAATCGGCGGATCGAATTCTCCGCCACGAAGCTCGCGAACTGAGGTCGGGGTGGGCTGCCGTCCAATAGCGTTTTGCGCCGGCTTGCTTCGCGGCGCCGGTCTTGCCGCCATTGCCTTGCTTTTGACTTTGACCGCCGCCAGCGCCGAGCGCCGGGTCGCGCTCGTGCTCGGCAACTCGCAGTACCAGCACGCCGCGCCGCTCGCCAACCCCGTGCGCGATGCCCAGGCGATGGCCGAGCGCTTGCAGAACCTTGGTTTCGAGGTGATCTCCGGCTTCGACCTCACCAAGCAGCAGACCCAGGCCACGGTCGGCCAGTTCGCCAAGCAGGTGCGCGGCGCCGATGTGGCGCTTTTCTTCTATGCCGGCCACGGCTTGCAGGTTTCAGGCAAGAACTATCTGCTTCCGGTGGATGCCGCGCTGGAGGACGAGACCTCGCTCGACTTTGAGACCGTGTCCGTCGATTTCATCCTGCGCCAGATGTCTCGCGAGACAAGCATAAGGCTGGTGTTCCTGGACGCATGCCGCGACAATCCGTTGGCCGATGTGCTGGCAAAGACCGCGGGCATCAAAGGTGCAAGCAGCGGTCTTGCGGAAATTCCGATCGAGAATGGCGGCGCGGGAACGCTTGTCGCCTTCGCGGCCAGTCCCAACCAGCTCGCCTATGATGGCTCCGGCGACCACTCGCCCTTCACGACGGCATTGCTCCAGCACATTGGAGAATCAAATGTCTCCATCACCGAAGCGATGAACAGGGTGACCAGCGACGTCTTCAAGGCGACCGCCGGCAAGCAACGTCCCTGGATCAATGTTTCCTTGACCACCGAGGTTGTCCTGCACAAGGTCGATCTCAACGCGCCGCTGATCGTCGGCGAGGCGAGCGTTCCGCCGGCTGAAGCCGGCTCCGGAACCCGCAACACCGGCGCGTCGTCAGGCCAGGCCGACGACCAGCTTGCGCTCGATCTTCTACGCGCGAAAATCCCTAAGCTCGCGACTGACGGCCCGATTCTTTTCGATCGTCCCGTCAAGTTCGGCGACCCGGCGATCGACGGCAAGAGCATCGCCCAGTTGATCAGGAGCGAACCACTTTTCAGTCCGGTGGAAGGCCTCGACAAGTCGGTTTGGGAAGGCAAGCACTGCGACACCTGCCATGAGTGGAACGAAGCAAGATTGTGCGAGCAGGCGAAGAATTTCGCCGCCAACGACGTCTCGGTCCTGCGCCTGCAGCATCCGCTCGGTACCCGCTTCAAGGTCGCTCTGGCCAGATGGGCACAAGGCGGTTGCCGCTGATGCTGGCCTGATGCCAGCATGACGGCGAGTAGGGATCGGCGAAAGCCGTTACGCCTCCATCTCCGCCATCTGGATGCCCATTTCGACAAAGGCGGAAAGCACGGTGAACCGGTCGTCCTGCGAGGCGCGGGCGAGTCCGGCCAGAATTCCGGCATTGACGGCGTGGGCGGCAGGAAATCCGGTCGACACCATGTTGAGGGTCGGCTCACGCCACACCGCTGCCAATGCGATCCAGGCGGCCGGCGTCGCCGGCGGCAGGTCCAGGGCATTGCTCAGGGCGGCTTGATGGTGAGGATTGTCAGGTTCGCCGACGCGGTCGTGGACAAGCGCCAGCAATTCCAGATCCCCGTCCGCGAGGAGTTCAACGAGATTGCTCAGGCATTCATGTCCCCACCAGACGGCGGCTCGCTCGGGCAGGAGATAGGCGCAGAACGTGACGGCTTCTTCCGGCACGCGCCCGGCAAGCAGGGCACGGCAAAAGTCAAGCGGCGGCTGACCGGTGGCCAGCGATTTCATGTCCCTGGCGATGGCGGGACAAGCAAGAAACAGATCCCGTGCCGTTCTGTATCCGAGTTCATTGGCCATGGCTGCCACACCCCGAGAGCCAGCGGAACAGTACTGAAGCCTGTGGCCGAGCGCCGGTCAAGCGTCAGTCTTTAGCAGGTTAGCGGCCACGAGCAGCGTGCGTTTGTTCACAGACAATCGCTTCCCGATTTGATATGATACGCGCCAGCGAAATCCTCTCGGACAGGAGTGACGGTCATGCGATGGGGCAGTTCAGCCTTGGCATTGGCGGCCATGCTTCTTTCAACGCACGTCTCCGCCGATCCGCTTCAGAAGTCGGAAGACATCGTGAAGTTCTTCGCCGGCCAGCCAGGCAATCTGGGCGCCTCGCGCGGCATCTGCGTCGGCACGGAGGAAGAGTGCAAGAGCAAGGCTGAGAAGACTGGCTCAGCTTCACAAAAAACCGGTCTCGACATGATGATCAATTTCGCCCTTGATTCCGCGCAACTCGACCAGATCGCACGCACCGAACTCGATGAGTTCGCCAAGGCGCTGAAGGACAATCGGCTGAAAACGTTCAGCTTTGTCGTTGAAGGTCATACCGATGCAACCGGCTCGGATCGCTATAACCAGGACCTTTCGCAGCGAAGGGCGCAGTCGGTGGCGGCCTTCCTGACCGCGAACGGCGTGGAATCTACCAGGCTCGAAGCAATCGGCCTTGGCAAATCGCATCCGCGCGTCGCCAATCCTTACGATCCGGTCAACCGCCGCGTGGAAATGCGCATCAGGACCGAATAGGCGACTGCCGTTAGGCCGATCCGTTAAAAGCGATACCGTCAAAGGGGAGCCCGTCCAAATGTTGGCCCCCCTTTGACTGCCTGTGATCAATATTTCATCGCGCCGCCGATCACGACGCCGCTGCCGAAGATTAGCGCCCTGGTGAGGAAGTTGTTGTTGTCTCTCGGCGGCGGCTCGTCGCGCATGACGATCTCGCTGTAACGCCTGCGCTCGACAATCTGCTGTTGCATGCCTAGTTTCCGCCGCGCCACTGGCTTCAGGGTGCGGGTCTTCTGCACGGCCGCTTTCTTCGGCTGCGCCCCCGTCCGAGCCTGATCCGCCGCATTCTTGGTGAGCACCGTATCCATCATGGGGTCGGTCTGGAGAACCAGCAACGCCAGCTGTTCGCGTGTCAGAAAGGTGGTCGGCGGCAACCCGTTCCTGGCCTGCCAGACACCGATCGCCTGGCGCGTTCTCGGGCCGATATTGCCGTCGACCTGACCAAGCTCCGTACCCAGCGCTTCGATGCGCAACTGCAGATCGATGCGGCGGTTGCGATCGAGACCGATAGCGCTTTCCGTCAGGTCGGTGCCTTGCGTCTGTTTCATCTCGTCGGTGACGCCCGTCGAGGTGCGAACGGCCGAGCCGGGATTTGCATCCGATGCACTCGCGCCCAGCGCCGCAATCTGCTTGCCCGCTTTTGGATCCTTCAGCTGGTCGATGTCGAGCCTCGCCACCGTCGCGAAGCGGCCATTCGGGAACTGGTCGAGATACGCCTGGTAATAGGGAACCGCGTTCTTTTTCGAAGCCTCGTCCCAAAGGCGCTGCTCGATCTCCCAGGACGGCTGATCGCTGGCCACCGGCGCAGGGCCGGGCGAGGCCGTGGTCTTGGCTTCGGCGATCGGCGCCGCCGCGGATTGTGCCGCCGATCCGCCAAGGAAAACCTCGCGCCCCAGCGATGCGTTGTGCCACGGGCGCTGCCGGCCTTGCGTGGCTTCCGTCACGTCGCCGCGCACGCGCGTCAGCGCGCTCTGTATCTCGACCCCCGGCTCGGTCAGGTGCTTGGCCAAAGCCAGCGAGTAGGGGCTGTCGACGCCGTTTCCGTCGAAAGCGGTAGCGCCGGGCTCCGTCGCATAGGCAATCAAGACACCACCGCTGCCGACGCCGTCTGCCTTTGCTTCCACCGGCGCGAGGCCGGCGCCGAGCGAGCGGCTCTTGGGCAGCGCCGCGGCCAGCGTGCGCGCCAGCGGATTGTCGCGGCAGGCATCGAGAATGATGATGCCGACGGCGGGATCAGCAGGCAGCGCCGCCATGAACTCGTCGATCTGAACCGTGCGGGTCTTGAGATAGGCGGGTGAGGTCAGATCGGCATCGACCGGTATGAGATAGTTCCTGCCGTCGACCTGCATGCCGTGGCCGGCGTAGAAGATGACCGCGAGGTCCGCGTTGTAGGATTTTCGGTGAATTTGCTGATCAGGCCATGCATGCCGGCAATGTCCTGGTCGACGCCTTCGATCACGTCGAAGCCGGCGTTGCGCAAGGTCGACGCAATCAGGTGGGCATCGTTCGCCGGGTTTGGCAAGGCAACCGCGTTGACATATTTGCTGTTGCCGATGACCAGCGCGACACGCTTGCCCTCGACGGCTGCGGCCTGGACGCCGAAGGCGGCGAGGATGGAAAAGACAAGTCCGCTCAAAAGGATGACAAAGAGTTTCATGGATCAGCCCTCCGCCCAACGTGGCGCGCTATTGATGTCTGCGCATGCTCAATTCGTCAGCGACAAAGTCGCTTCTGCCAAAAATGGCTCTCAGGCTTATGTGATCCAAACCAGGGTTTAGGTTCACGGGGCGTAGCTGGGCCTCTGCAAATATTCGCCAATGCGCCAGCCGCCGGCGCCAAAACCGATCGGCTAAGTCAGGCGATCGTTGCCTCGAGCCGAGACGGTCATTAGGGCAACTCCAGGAAAATCGTGAAACGGCTTTCCCGGGAAAAGCACATCGCGCCTTCCCTTGGGAGTTGCCTCAAAACAAAGCGATAGAGCGGTTCGCCGTTTCCTCGAAGCGGTGAAATGCGCTAGCCTGGCCCGGGCGTATCCTGGAACGAATTGAGCAGGGTCGCTATTGCCTGCTTGTATTTTTCGAACTCCGGCGATGTCTGCCTGAGTTCGGTCGTGGTCGTCGCCGGCTGGCTTGCATCCGTCAAAACGCGCGGCGCTTTCTGTCCCATCTTCCGTTCGGCCCAGTCAACGACATAGCTGGCGGTCTTGCCGATGAGGAACGGGTTGGCCTCGATCACGGCCGAGCCCAGAACGGCGCTCAATTGCGACGAGCCGGGCGCGGCCAGCACTTGGTGCGCTCCCTCCATGCCAAGGAAGTGGCAGAGATAAAGGCGGCCTGCCGTTATCTGGTGGCCGCGGGCGCGCAGATAGGCCTCGCCTTCGCGTGCGAGGTTACGGACCATCTCTCGCGACAACGTCACGTCATAGCGAAGCGCGAGCAGGTCAGCGGTCGAGAGCGAACGGGCAAGATCGGGACGATAGGTGTTCATCATCCGGATCCAGGTCTTGGTGATGAACTGGCCGGCGCCGGTTGCTGACGAGTTGGGGTTCTTGGCACGGGCGCTGCCGCCGCTTTCGACATGCACGATCCGGTCGGTCAGCGTCTCGACGGCAGAATCAGAGCTGCCGGCCCCGCCGGGGTTGCCGGAATCAGCGCTGGCAACCGTGGTGACCGTCCCGAGGGGATCGATCGCTTCGCCGTTCTGATAAAGCTCGAAATGCAGATGCGGTCCGGTCGAGAGCCCGGTTGTGCCAATATAGCCGATGACGTCGCCGGCCTTCACCTTGGTGCCGACGCCGCTGGCTATGGCAAATTTCTGCATATGCGCGTAGCGCGTCTCGCGCCCGTTTGAATGGGCGATCTTGATCAGATTGCCATAGCTGCCGCCGTCGCCCTGGAAACTGATCTCGCCGTCAAAGGCGGCCAGGATCGGCGTGCCGATTGGAGCCGCCCAGTCGACGCCATTGTGGATTCGAACCGTGCCGAGGATCGGATGCTTACGGGGGCCGAAGGTCGATGTCATCACTCCGCTCACTGGCGTGACCATGCCGTTGATGACGGTCAGCGAACGAACCTGATCATCGCCGGTCACGCAGGCATACTGACCGTCGCTTTGCTGGAAGACGAAGCAGTCGAGGTTCTTGTCCTTACCCAGGACGCCGACGTAAAGCACCCGTCCGGAGATATCGCCCTGGCCGCGCGGCGTTTGCGAGTAGATCAGCACCAGGCGCTGGTCCTCGCTGGCGAAAGCGTCCAGATCCTGTCCTCTCGACAGATACATGATCGCTTCGCCGATCACGCTGGTCGGCACCTTGTTGCGCGCCGCGGTCGAGTAGATTGCGTCGAGCAGGCGATACTGCCGCTTGGGCCCGCCCTGATCCGAGGCACCGGAATAGTTGAAGAGGTCCTCGCGGACCCAGGGGTCGACGCCTGAAACGAAGGCGCCCGCGGTGTTGCGCGTCAGCGTACCGACATAGACGTTCCTGGCGTAGACGGAGACCTGCATCAGTGACATGGTCGTCGTCTCGCGGTTCGGCCGGAAACCGCGCAACGCGACCACAAAACCGGGCTCGAGCCCGTCGCGGTTGAACAGCGCTTTCAGCGCCTCGCCCGCAAGCCTGGCGTCGTCCGCGGAGAAATGCGCGTCGAGCACCACGCTATCCAGGCTGCGGTCGTTGAGGATTTTCACGAAAGTATCCTCCGTGGCCTCGAAGCGCTGATATTCGCTGATGACGGTCTCGACGGTGGTGTTGTTCTCGATCGCGGTTTTCTTGAAGGCGGGGAGCGCTGCCTCGCCTTGGTCGATTGTCTCGCCCCAGCCGGCCTCAGGATCGTCTGCGTCGGCTTTGGGTGCCGAACTGGCTGGGATCGCGCCCTCTTCCTGCGGCGCCTGCAGGTCGTTCGCCAGATCGCTTCGTTGATCGTTGGGCGCCACGGCAGGTGCGGGCGAAGTCGGCTGCTGACCGTCCGGTGCTGCGGCGGAAGGCTTCGGAGCAGCCTGCCGCTGCGCCTGGAAAAAGGCAAAATCCTCCTGCGTCGAGGGGATTGTCGTCATGAACTTCTCGCTGGCGCTCAGCATCACGTCGGACAGAATCTCGATTTGCGGCGAAGCCCCGGAAGTGTCGAGTTCGGCCGGGCGCGCAACCATATGGCCCTTCGAGGCGGTGTCGGCATCGGGCGCCAGCGTGATCCACATCGGGTCGCCGGCAAGGTCGATGATGGCCGGCACATAGACCGAGGCGTCCGGCGGCACGTCTTCCATACCTTCGACGGGATGCAGTTCTTCATCCTCGTCGCCGAACGACCAGTCATCCTTGGTCAGATAGAAGCCGGTGGCGATCGCGATGATGGTGAGCACAGCAATACCGGCAAGAAAGCGGCGCCAGAATTTGCGTCTGCGCTCGGTCTGGCGCGCCAGCTTCTTCCGTTTGAAGCTCGTGTCGATGCTGTGCGTCACGGGCTGTTTCCGGTCAGGAAATAGGTCCAGCGCACCTGCTCAAGGGTATCGACCTCGACGAAACGCGCCGCGATATGACCTCGCTGCCAGCACTCTTCGATGCCACGGATAGAGAAGCGGCGCCGATCGACACACATCTCAGTCGATCCGTCGAGGATCGCATGGCCGAACACATCGGTCGCGTACAGGTAGATGTATCGGTTGGTCAGCTCCTCGCGGATCACGTTCACGCACTGGTTGGCGCCGATGGTCCACCAGCCGTCGGTCTGGTCGGCATTGTCGACCTTCTGTCCAACGGCGAGATTGACGACGTCGAGCGTCTGGTTGCAGACGGTGAATTCGGCATGCGCGCTGTTGGTCGAGAGGATAAAGAGCAGCGCCGCGCCGAACGGCGCGGAAAATGCCACATGGGCGGAGAGGCCCAGCAAGAATCGAAACCAGCCTGTGCGTGTCAAAGCCTGGCGAAATGAATGCAGGTAGCGACGGTCCATCGGCGTTTCATATCTATCCGCCGAGCCGGAAATACTTGGCGGTGGCGGAAAACTGCGAACCGTCGGCCTCGATCTCCTCGAGGATCCTTGGCAAAAGCTCGGAGGCCGGTGTCGGTCTTGAGAACATCGCGGCCTGAATGTCCCGCGGTCCGGTGATCACCAGCATGATCTGCGGCAGGGCCTTTCCGGCCGCCTTGTCGGCGGCGCCTAGGCCGATCGGGATGCTGAAGGTCGCCTTGTCGGTTTGCGCCACCATGCGGTCATCGAGGTTGAAGGCGATGCCCCTGTGATCGATCAGCATGACGTTGGAAACGAGCCCGCCATGCGTTACAAGCGCGCCGGTGATCGGCGCGCCATCCGCCACCGACGTCCGGTCGAGAACGAGCTGCGGCCTTTCCACCTGGTTCCGGTCGAGGAAGCGCAGAAAGTTGGTCACTTCACACTGGGGCTGCTCGATGAGACGGACGCTGATGTCCGGCTCGAGATGAAACTTCGTCTTAAAATCATTGAGCATCTGCTCGAAGGGCTGCACGGCCGTTGCAAAGCCTTCGATAGCGGCGGCGCTGTCTGTTGCCGATGTCAGCGACGCGTAGAAACAGTCGCCGCCGCTGAAATCGCGCACCCATGAAGCGCGTTGCGCCGTCCCGTCGGCCGCTTTCGCCGGCGGAAGCACCGGCTTGGGCATATTGATCGCGACTTCGGTATTTCCGGGCTGCGTGGTCACCGGCGGCCGCGGCTGCCGGGATGGCTGCACTGTCGCTGCCGGCTCTGGTGGCGCGGTTGGTGGCGTCGGCTGGCTGGCGGTCGGGGGCGGGGCCGCCGGTTTTGCCGGCGGGCTGGTCGGCTGCGCCGGTAACTGGCTCTCCAAAGTCGGCGGCGAGGAAGCCTTAGGCTTGGCCAATTTGGAAAGCATGTCGACGAGATCCGTTGCGCTGGGTTTTGTCGCCGGCGGTTTTGCACTTTCCCCGACCTTCGGCACCGACACGGGCGGCGTTTGGGCAGGCTTGATCTCGACCGGTGGTTTTTGCGCCTGATTGTTGTTGGCCGTGAATTCGGGCTGGGCCGCTGGCGCCGGCTTCCCTACGGGCGGCGCGACAGGCTCCTGCTTGTCGGTGGTCAGCGGCCGGGCCGCTGGCGCCTGCTCGGCGGGCTGCTGTGGTTCTGTTGCCGGCGACACCTCCGGCCCGGGGGTCGGTGCGGGGATTTCGGCGGGCTTGGCCGGCTCCGGTTTCTGCTCGCCCGCCGCGTCCGCCTGGTTCTCGGCCGGTATTGGGGACTTCACCTGTGCATCCGGCAAGGCAGGTGGCTTCATTGTCCCGACAGGGGCAGCGCTGTCAGGTTTTGACTGCTCTGGCCAAGGCTGCACCGGTGATTGCGGCTGAGGTCTCGATGTTTCCGGCTGCGGCGTCTGGGCCACCGGCTTGGGGGCTTCCACAGCGGGTTTAGGCACCGGCTTCGGCGTCAGCGGTTTGAGTCTCTCTTCGGCCGGCGGGGGCGCAAGGATCCCACTGAAGTAAAGGCCGCCCGCCAACAGGAGTGCCAGCGTCAGGATACCGCCAGCGATAGCCGGCATCCGCGACGACTTTCGCGGCGCAGCCGGCATGGGCGCGCTGGCCGGCGCGGGCGCTGGCGCGGGCCTTGGCTGCGACAGATGCGCGGGCCGCACATGTTCGACGAAGCGCTGTTCGCCCGGAGACGCCGAAGGCTGGAGCCTGGACTCGGACAGCGCCGTCCAGCCGGCGCGCGGCAAGCCCGAGCGTTCACGCGAACCATATGATGCCGGCGGCAATGTCACGTCGACATCCTCGCTGCGCGTTGCCCTGGCGATCTCGGCCATGCTGGCCGGCCGATCGCGCCGATCCGGCTGCAGCATCGCGCCGATGAGCTCGTGGAAATCGGGATCGATGTCGGACAGGTCCGGCACGGTCCGGCGTTTCTCGATGACCTCGTACTGCGTGCCGCTCATATCGAGCGGCTTTCCGCGCAACGCGGCGGCGAGCACCAGTCCGAGGCTATAGATATCGGACTGCTCGCTAACCTCACCGCCATAGAGGCCGAGCTGTTCCGGCGAGACGTAATTGTATTTGCCAGCGAACTTCCCGCCGATCAGCGTTTCACCGCCTGCGGCCGCCGACCGAGCGATGCCGAAATCGATGATCTTGGCACGTTCCACCCGCCCGCCAGGCAGGATGATGTTGTCCGGCGAGAGATCGCGGTGAACCGCGCCCGCTTGGTGCACCGCGGCGAGCCCCGACGTCAGGCGATGGCAAAGCCGCCGCACTTCTTCCCCCGGCATCGGTCCGCGACGCATCACGTCGAATAGTGATTGGCCGTCCACGAACTCCATCGCGAGATAGGGCCGGCCGATCCTCGGATCGATGGTGAAGACGTGATAGCGCACCACCGCGTCGTGCGACAGATGGTTGAGGATCGAGGCTTCCTTGCGGAACAGCGACAGGATCGTCTGGTCGCGAGCGAATTCGGGCAATACGATCTTGATCGCCACATGGTCGCCGGTTTGGATGTTGTGGCCGCGGTAGACTTCTCCCATGCCGCCGGATGCGATCCTCTCGTCGAGTTCGTAAATGCCGCTGAGCTGCGTGCCGACGCCAGCATAGGTGACGTCTGTCGATATCCGGGTCTTGTCGTCGTCGCTCATCTCGCCAGGCTCTCCGCTCCGGACCGATCCGAATGGGGCGCATCGCTGCGCCCGCCGCCGATCTTCACGAGTACGATGGTCACATTGTCGGTTCCGCCGCGTGCCAGCACAGTCTCCAACAGGTGCCGGCACGCCGCCTGCGGTGTTGCGGATCTCACCGCGGCTTCGATCTCGGCGTCGCTGACATGCGCCGTCAGTCCGTCGGTGCTCAGAACGAAAACATCCCCCGACATCAACTCGCCCTGCTGGAAATCGATCTCGAGCTCATCGCTGACGCCGACGGCATGGGTGATGACATGGCGGCGCGGCCAGGTAAGTGCTTCCTCAGCGCTGATCATGCCGCGGTCCAGAAGTTCCTGGACCTCGGTGTGATCCTTCGAGACCTGAAGGATCACGCCGTTGCGGACCAGATAGATGCGGCTGTCGCCGGCCCACAGGCCGGCGAACCGTCCGTCCATGGCAAGCAAGGCCGCGAAGGTGGAGCCGATGGTGATGCCGCGTGAGCGAGAGATGTTGCGGATCTCGGAATTGGCGCGGCTCAGCCGGTCTTCGAAGCGCGCGCGAAGGTCCGGTGCCGAGCTCGCGATGCCGATCGTCGCCAGATGATCGACGATGCTGGCCGACGCGACCTCGCCGGCCTCATGCCCGCCCATGCCATCGGCCACCACCCAGAGGCCGGTCTGCGGCTCTATCAGGTAGTTGTCCTCGTTGTGGTCGCGCACGCAGCCCTTATGGCTCACGCCGAAGCTTTCGATGGGAAGGACGGCAGTGCTCAATTTGCCACCAAGCGCTTCGCGAGCGTCCTCTGCGACCAAGCATGGGCAGCGCGCCCAGGCTACTTTGCCACAAGCGCATAGATTAGAGTACCGAAATGAAGGCTGAAGCCGGCGGTGCGCTGGAACACAGGCATGTCAGAACGCCTTCGGACAGCTGAAGCTGGACAGGGCTGGCAGCAGGAAGGGATTGGTCCCCGGTCCGGCCTGGATCGTGTAAGCGACATCTCGTCCGCCGATCACGAAGCGGGCTTCGGTGTTGGCGCCATTGGCGGTGATGGTCGCCTTGTCCAGCAGACGCTTCAAGGCCCACGGTCCCTCGAATTTAAGAGCGGAGTCGCGGCCTGGCATTTCCGGCAGCAGAGTGAGACTGGCGGAAGCCGAGGCCGTGCTGTTCGGCCACGTCACCGTTCTTGGCGCGTTCCCCGTCTGGCTGCTCTGGACGGTCTGGCCGTCAATATCGAGAACCGCGTTGTCTGCGTCGCCATTCAGCGAAAAAGGCGTGATGGTGATCGAAACCGACGGCACCGAGCCGCCGGAAGGGAAGAAGGCGCTGCGGATTTCGGCGGCCGACTCAAATGATTTCAAGGTCGACTTCGCCAGGTCGCGGCTGGCGCGGGCATCCTGTCTCCAGGTCCATTCCTGGCCGGTCATATCGATCAGCGGCGCAAGGTTCTGCGCGAAGAAGCGGTCCATCAGCCCGCCCGGCGCGAAAAGCTTGGCGAAATCCGCTATCGATATCTCTTCCGTGCCGTCGCTGGCGAAGGGATAGCGACCGTTGACCACCTGCTCGCAGGCTTGCGTGACCGTCTGGTCGAGGGTCTTGTTGAGGTTGGCCACCGAGGCTTCGGCGACATTGCCCTCAAACTCGTCCGCTGCCGCGTTGATCATGTGCGCAAGCGGCTTCGGAAGGCGCGAGACATTGGCGCGCAGCGTGGAGATCTGCAGCTGCAGGTTGGCGTTGAAGCGTTCGGTCTGTGAAGGGACATCGGCCGAAAGCTTCACACTTTGAAAGATGTCGCGGAAATTCCGCGTCAACGCATCGAGCGGCCGCCGTCCGCTGGCGCCGCTGACCAGGGACTGGAAGGATCGAAACTGTGCCTCGACGCTCGCGCCGGCATTCTGCGCAACAGCCGAGCCAGAGCCGGCACGGCTCTGTGACTTGCCGCCGGCGATCTGCAGGCCGATGCGTGCCAGACCCTTGGCCATGCTGGCGGGGTCCTCCCGCGCCGCGCTGCTCTCGCCTTCGGCCATGGTGCTGTCCTTCGTCAATGCGGTCTCATTGGCGACCGCCGTGAAGAGCTGATCGAGAGGCGAGTCCGGCGCGGCGAGGGCGGAAAGCGCCAGATATTGAGGCCTGTCCTTGAGCAACGCCTTGAACTTCAGCTGGTCGAGTACGCCGTTCCATGCGGAGGAGAATTCCTTGCCGTAGCGGTCGATCAGTTCGGGACCGAGCTTGGGCAGGTCCTGGTCGATGCCGCCCTGCTCGCCGCCGCCGCCTAGCACCCACTGGTCGTTGACGAGCATCTGCGCGATGCGCGAGAGCTGTGGCAGGAAGAAGCGGTTGAAGCCGGCGCGCGTGTAAAGCCCGGGAACGTTGAGTTCAGCGAGATCGCCGCCATCCATGCGTTCGAACAGGAGCCGAGCCTCAGGGCCGGCTTTCGCTTCGACGGAAAAGTTCTCCAGCCTTGCGGCGTAGACCGCCGACTTGATCAGCGCCGAAGCGCGGTCGGCAAGGCTCATGCGCCCAAGCGAGCGTTGCGCGGCTTCGATCAGCGGCTGGTTGAGTTCGAAGACGGGATCGTAGGCGTCGTCAAGCGCGAGCATTGCGCGCAGGTGCTTTTCAAGCTGTGCGCGGCCCTCGCGGTTGTTCTCGCCGGGATAGCGGTTCTCTTCCCAATCCTGCCTCATCCAGGAAACGATCAGCTCTTCATCGACCTTCGGAGCCTTGCCGCCCAGCATCAGGTAAATCTTCAGCGGCTCGTAGAGCGCGATTGGATCGGTCATCCTGGCTTGGATGGTCCGCTCGGCCTGCACCAGGAGGCGGGAGCGGAATGTCCGCTCGAGCGCTTGCCGATAGGCAGCCCTGGAAGCCGACAGCAGCCTCTCGCGCTGGCTAAGCCCGAACGTCTCCTCGATCGGCTTCCCCTGATCGCCATTCTCGTACCCGGCCGGCAGGTTGCGCAGCTGGTCGAGCGGGCCGATGACGTTTTCCAGGTCGACGTCAGTCACCGTCGTGCTCTTGAGCAGCGAATCCGCGCTGTCGCGATAGTGCGCCATGGCCTGCCTGGTGGAGGCGATCAGAGATTTGTTGGCAAAGAAGCTGAGGCCGAGCACGCCGAGCGCCGCCAGGGCCGCCAGCGCAATCGCGGCGAGGCCGCCAAATCTGGCAAGCCTGGCGCGCCGTTCGGCCGTCCGGTCGAAGGATACCCAGCCCGATTCCGCGAAGATCACATTGGTCAGGAGATCGTGCAGGAAGAAGCTCTTGCCGGTGCCGGAAAGATGCGCCTGCGCGGCGCTGCCAAAGCTGCGGCCGATTGTGCCCAGCACCTGGTCGAACGGTGTTCCTTCCTGAGTACCGGAGGAGAAATAGAAACCCCGCAAGCTGACATTCACCCGCAATCGAGAGGCATCGAACAAACTGCCGATGAAATGCGTTATCCGGTTCCTGAGTGCGCCAAACTGCGCCGGGAAGCCGAAGATGGCGATGCGCGCCACAGGGTCGGCCTCTTCCTGCAGGCGATCGACAACTTCTTCCGCCAAGCGCTTCGCCAGCCCGTCGAATTCGGCCGGTGCCTCGCCGGCCATGTTCCTTGTGCGATCGGCGGTCTGAAACGTCGCGCCCCACACCTTGCGCCTGCGCGCCTCGTCGAATTCACCGAAATAATCCATGAAGCCGGAGACGAGATCGGCCTTGGTGAAAAGCAGATAGACGGGAAACTGGATCTTCAGTATCTCGTGCAATTCGCGCAGGCGGTTTCTTATCTCGGCGACATGCGCCTCGATTTGCTGGTCGTCGAGGCCAATGAGATCAGCGAGGCTGATGGCGAGGATCACGCCGTTGATCGGTTGCCTGGCGCGGTTCTTCTTGAGCAATCCGAGGAAAGCAAGCCAGCTTGCCTTGTCTCGCTCGCGGTCCGATTCCTGCGTCGTGTAGCGGCCGGCGGTGTCGATCAGCACCGCCTCATCGGTAAACCACCAATCGCATGACCGTGTGCCGCCGACGCCAGCCACCGGCTGGGCGTTGCCGGAGCCCGCAAGCGGAAATTTCAGCCCGGAATTGACCAGGGCCGTCGTCTTGCCGGCGCCTGGCGGGCCGATGATGATGTACCAGGGAATATCATAGAGGAAGTTGCGCCTGCCGCTCGTCCGCTTCAGCGTCGCAATGGCTTCGCTCATGCGCGCTTCGAGCACCTGTGAATCGTCGTTCCGCTCGTCGCCGCGCACAATGGCCGTTTCGAGCGCCTTTTGCGCCTTGCGCCTTTGCCAGAAGCGAATGCCATAGAACAGCGCCAGCACCGCAATGGTCACGCCGATGATGACCGCCCTGAGCCACATGGGTCCAAGCGGGCGGGTATCGGCGAAGCGGATCAGCGGTCCGGCATACCAGACGGCGGCCGAGAAGCCGGCCAAGGCAAGCATGCTGAATATCCGCAGCGCCCAGCGGATCACCCGCTCCTCGCCGCGTCCGCTCACAACGTCTCGTCCTTTGGGATCATCACGTCGACGCGGCGGTTCCTGGCGCGGCCATCCGCCGTCGCATTGTCGGCAATGGGCTCGTCTTCGCCCCTGCCGTCGACGCTCAGACGCGATGGTTCCTTCAACTGCTTGGCCATCATGGCCTGCACCGCTTTCGCGCGCGCGACGGAGAGATCGAAATTCGATTTGAACGTGCTCGACTTCTTCGGCTTTACATTGTCGGTGTGGCCGACAATCCTGATCGGTCCGGGTTCGGCGTCGAGCGCCGTGGCGATATCCGCCGCGATGGGCTGGAACTGTGCCTTCAACTCAGCCTGGCCGGATGCGAACAAAAGCTGGTTGCTGATCTCGACAACGATAAAGTCGCCCTTCGTGCCGACGCTCAGTCCGCCAGCGGCGATCTCCTTGGCGAGTGTAGCGCGGATGCGGTCGATCTGCGTGGTGTTTGGAGGAACTGGTGACGGCGGGTTGGCTTGCACCGGTTCAGCGGGTGCCGCCACACTGGCGCGTTCAATGGTAACCGAGGTGGAAGGATTGAGCGCCAGCAACTCGCCGGCGGTTGCATCGCCTTCATCGGTGATCAATATCCGTAGCCCGAAAAAGGCCGCCGTCACCAGGGTGGCCGCGGCAGCAGCGATCGCCCAGAGCGGCAGCCGCCTTCCTGGCTTGGCCATCGCCGCCGCCATGCCTTGCCACCGCGGAGAAATGTCTTCGGCGGGGCGCGGCCTGAAATAGCGCAGCGTGTCGTAGACGTCGCGCCGGACGCGCTCGAGCATGTTCTGTCCGCCAGGCAATCCC
Source organism: Mesorhizobium sp. B2-3-5 (assembly GCF_006442395.1). Classification (NCBI taxonomy): domain Bacteria; kingdom Pseudomonadati; phylum Pseudomonadota; class Alphaproteobacteria; order Hyphomicrobiales; family Phyllobacteriaceae; genus Mesorhizobium; species Mesorhizobium sp. B2-3-5. Next base: position 79,174 of record NZ_VFVX01000014.1, read on the forward strand.
CGATACTGGCCTTGGAACCCCAGCGACAGGCAGGCATGCATCAATTCGAGCAGGTCGTAATGCGCCTCAGGCTTGGCAAGGATATTGTTCAGCGCTTCGTAGAAGCCGGCTCCTGTCGGTTGCGTGTGGAAGAACTGCACCAGCAGACTGTGCTGGATCCAGGTTTCCTTGTTCGGCCAAGGGAGGTTGCCGACGAGATCGTCGGCGGTTTCGCAAAGCGCAAATTTCGCGATCCGCGCATCTTCTTCCTCGATGCCGGCTTTGGCCATGCTCCGGTCGAAGGTCTCGATGACGTCCGCGATATGCTCCGCCAAGGCTGCCGCTTGCCGTTCGACCGGGATCAGCCGCAACTGACCGAACAGCAGGAGCAAGGGGCCCGCAGCGGCAAGGAGAGGATTTGCGGCGGCATACTCCACGCCAGCAGTGGCGTCGAGCAAGGCGTCCTGCTGCACTGCCGGTGCTGCGGGCACCATTCCGTGCTTGGCCTCCTGGAGGACCACAGTTCGGGACGACCAGCCGGGCGGCACCTGCCGGCCGACGCCGGGGTCGAATACGGTCGATTCCCTGGCGGGCGGTGGAAGAGGTCGCACGCTTTGCGGACCGGAACCATCGGAAGACACCAGCGGCTTTTGCCTTGGCCGCGGCGCGCGGATGACGGTCTTGTCCGGCGGCTCGGAGGGGTCGTCCTTCGAGCTCATCGGCGCACCATCGTCGAGGTCCAACGAGCTTCTTTCAGGCCCGATGAAAGATGGGCACCGGGCTGAGTATCAACAACGAGCCGCACGGAAAGACTGATCTCGCCGAAACATGACATTCCTGCACACGCTCCAAGCCACGCCGCTTTGCCAGCCAGGCAAGCTCCCACGTGCTATCCTAGTCGCACGGCAAGCCGATTGAAATCGGAAAGCAGGATGACCAAAGAGGCGGATTTCCCACGAGGCCGGTCGCACAGCCTGTAAGAGCCGTGTTCGCGACGTTTGCCGAGCACGACTATTTCTGCTTGCCGGCCTTGGCATAGGCGTCGGCGAAATAGGCAAGGAAGACATCCAGCATGCCGTTTTCGTGCTTGTCCTCCATCGTCCGCCACGTTGCGACGAGCGCATCCCAGGCCTGGCTTTTCCTGGATGAAAAGGACGCCGGCGGGATTCTTTTGGCGGTCGCCTCCGGCGACAGGTCGTCGAGCAATCGCGAGAGCGCGGCCTGCATGGCGGCGTAGGTCGCGATTTCGTGGGTCTTGAGGTCGCGGAAAGCGTCCTCGATGCTATGCCTGGCATCGAGATAGCCGGCCCGGCGCTTGGCAAACATGATCTCCAGTATGTCGTCGGTGCCCGGCACGAATTTCAGCGGGTTGTTGTCCTCGGCGCCGATCATCGTGCGGTGCGCGCTTTTGGCGAGCACCTTGGCCGCCGCGCGCGCCTTGAGCAGCAAGGACAGTTGCTCGACTGTCGTTCTCAAGACCGCGCCGATTTCGGCGGCGACGTCATGCGGGTCGCGCGACTGCAACAACTCCGGCGATAAGCCGGCCGCCTTGGCGATATCGCGAAGTATCCCGTCCGCTGCCACTGGCTGCATGGCCGGGACAGCCGGGCTGGGCTGCAGTGCCGAAGACGTCGACAGCGGCGCTGCCTCGACGGGGCGCTGCCGCGCCGGATTGGGGAATTGCACACTGCCGGGTTCAAGCGGCCTTCCCGTCGACGGTGGCAACTCGTGTTGCGTCGAACCGATCCTGGCCTGCGGACGACCGGTGGTAACGCTCTCTTCGTCAATGGAAACGACGATGACATAACGGCCGATCAGCAGCCGGTCGCCTTGGGTTAGCCGGTGCGGCGCATTCATGCGCTGGCTGGAGCCGTTGACGAAAGTGCCGTTGCGCGAGACGTCAAAAAGCCAGAACGAGCCCGCCTGGTAGCGGACTTCGCAATGCCGGCCCGAGATGAACTTGTCGGGGTCGGACAGCGTCCAGTCGCAATTTTCGCGCCCGATTTCGAAGCCGCGGGCGCGGGCGCCGTAGCTCTTCGCGATGCCTGGCGGCAGCCTGTCAACATTGCTGATCTGGAGCGAAATGAACATTCGAAGCCACTGGCAATCCTGAATCCTGGACATTCTAGCAGCTTGCCAGCGCAGTGGGACAGGTGCGTTTCACATGAACGCAGGCCATGGTTTAGCCCTTGCTCTTATTTGGCGTTCATCAAACATATGCTACGCTTGCAGCGATCCGATGCGGTGAATTCGAAAACCTTCCGAACGTGAGGGCGGGGCTTCAATCCATCACACTGGCCGCGTCGAGGAGGGGCACGACCCATGCCGAACGAACGTGCCACGGTTGTACAGACGCCCGTCGGCGCCGATGTGCTGACCTTTACCCATCTCGTCGGTCGTGATGAGATCAGCCGATGTTTCGCCTATACCGTCGGGTTCGTCAGCAAGAGCCGTGACGTCGATCCGCTGAAGATGCTGGGCGGCGTCGTTTCCGTCGAAGGTGAATCCGATCCAAAGCGCTGGTTCAGCGGGCTGGTGTCGGATTTCAAGCTAACGCGCATAGAGGATCGGTTGGCCTATTACGAGGCCAGCGTCAGGCCATGGCTCTGGTTCCTCGGCAACACCACCGACTGCCGCATTTTCCAGAACATGACCGCTGTCGAGATCGTCGAAAAGATCTTTGCGAAATACGGCATCGCAAAGTTCGAGAAGCGACTGCAGGGTTCTTATCCGTCGCGCGAATACTGCGTCCAATATGACGAGAGCGACCTCGATTTCGTGCAGCGATTGTTCGAGCACGAAGGCATTTTCTATTTCTTCGAGCATGATGAGGGCAAGCACACGCTCGTGCTGTGCGATGCGATGAACAAGTTGAAGCCAGCGCCAGGCTACGAGAAGGTGCTTTATAATTTCGAGGGCCATGGCTCGCGACGCGATGTCGAATACATCACCGAATGGATTCCAGGCAGTGCGGTGCGTCCGGGTGCCTACGCTCATACGGATTATGACTTCGAGAAGCCTGGCGCCGACCTGATGGCGAAGTCCTCCCAACCCTTCAGCCACAAGGAGGCTTCGGGCGAGAACTATCGGCAGCCCGGAGCGCATCTGGATGTCGGGCGCGGCGACACGATCGCCGGCATCCGGCGTGAGGAACTGCAGGCCGTTCACCAGCACAACACAGCGGTTGGCACTGTGCGCGGCCTTTTTTCCGGCTGCAAATTCACGCTGGAAAGTTTTCCGCGCGACGACCAGAACCAGGAATATCTGGTGGTCAGCGCCGAATACCGGCTGTTCGATCCGGGTTACCGGACACAGAATGAGGTCCATAGCGAGAACTTCAAGGTGGTGCTCGGCGTTGCGCCGACCTCTCTGCCCTACCGGCCAGCGCGCATCACACCGCGACCGATCATGCGCGGCCCGCAGACGGCAACGGTGGTGGGCCCTTCAGGCGAGGAGATATTCACCGACAAATATGCGCGGGTGAAGGTACAATTCCATTGGGACCGCCTCGGCAAGAAGGACCAGAACTCGTCCTGCTTCGTGCGCGTGTCGCAGACCTGGGCCGGTAGCGGGTGGGGCTTCATCCAGATCCCGCGCATCGGCCAGGAGGTCATCGTCGATTTCATCGAGGGCGATCCGGACCTGCCGATCATCACCGGTCGTGTCTACAATGCTTCCGAGATGCCGCCTTACGCGCTGCCGGGCAACGCGACGCAATCTGGCTGGAAATCCAATTCCTCGAAAGGCGGCGGCGGCTACAACGAGCTGATGTTCGAGGACAAGGCTGGTTCCGAACTGGTCAATTTCCAGGCTCAGAAGGATCACCATCTGCTGATCAAGCACGACCGTAACAAGACGGTGCAGCACGACCAGTCCGATCGCATCGATCACGACGCCAAGCACTCTGTCGGCCACAACCTCGACGAGGACGTCGGCAACAACAAGACCGTCAAGGTCGGCGTCGACCAGACCACCCATATCGGCAGCAATGACACCGAGACGGTGGGCGCGAACCGCTCGCTGACCGTCGGCGCCAACGAGACGATCCATATCGGTGCGAACTCGACGGAAAACATTGATTCCAGTCATTCGCAGACGGTCGGACTGGTGCAGACAGTGACGGTGGGCGCGGCGCGCGTCGACACCGTCGGCGCCACCGAGACTCGTAGCGTCGGCATGGCGCAGACGAACACGATTGGGGCTTCGCGGAGCGTGACTGTAGGCTCGGCGCAAAGCCACGACATCGGCGCCGCAGACAGCTGGAACATCGGCGCAGCGCAAACGGTCAATGTTGGCGCCGATCAGAGTTTCACGGTTGCAGGCGAGCACACTTCCGAAATCGGCAAGGGCCGCACCACCAAGGTGGCTAATGATGATTCGACCGAGGTGGGCGGCGCGCGCGCGCTCAAGATTGCAAAGGGTAGCGCGGTCGAAATCGGCGAGGACGGCGCCATCAAGGTGGGCAAGGCCCTGCTGATCGAAGCGGGCGATTCCATAATGATCAAATGTGGTTCCGCTGGAATTGCTTTGAAGAAGGATGGAACGATCACGATCGAAGGAAAAGACATAACCATCGTAGGTTCGGGTGAGATTGGCGTCAAAGCCTCGAAAGACATCACCATGAAGGGCAGCAAGATCAATCAGAATTAGGGTTGGCTCGTTATGACGAAGGCCACTGGGAAGACCAGGATCATTGAAAAGATCGAAGGCGTGGTGATCGGCGTTTTCCTCGGCTTCGGTGAGGACGCGCCATTGGTGGTTTTTCCGGGCAATCCGAAGCAGGCCGCCGTTCCGGCTCGAAGTTTGACGGAGCTCAACTCATCGATGATCGGAGCCGACGTGGCGTTGTTGTTTCAGGAGGGCGATCCGGGACGGCCGCTTATCGTCGGCCGGATCGTCGAGCCGGCGCGTAAGGCGTCGTCGGCACAGGTTATCCGTGACGGCGAGAATATAAAAATTGTCGGCGGCGAGCGGATCGAACTGCGCTGCGGCAAGGCGACGATCATCATGGAGAAGGATGGCCATATCACGATACGTGGAACCTATCTAACCAGTCACGCCAGCGCGGCAAACCGTATCCGCGGCGGATCCGTGAATCTCAATTGATGCCAGTGCCTGTCCTTCCGGAAATCGTCCGTCAGCACGCCGAGATGGCGGCGTTTCTATGGACGGTGTACGACTATCACCTGCTTCATCCAGACGAGAACCCCGACATGGACGAGGTGCGTCTGGCGCGCCTCGTTGCAAGAATCGAGGCGCATTTGGACGGCTTGAGGGTAGCCGGGCCCGAGGGGCTGGCGATCGCCACAAAAGCATATGAGGCGTTTCCGGAAGCGGGCGAGCTCTTTGTCCTGCGCATGCTCTCTGTGCCCGATCCACCGCGCATTGCGGCGCTCGATCTTGAGAAAGTTCGAGACTATCTGGCCGCTGCAAAGCGGTGATTGCTGGCCTTTTGATGCGGCCTGGCGTTTCGCGCGCAGCATCTCACAAGAACCTGAGGGACATGTCGATTATGCTGGCATGCAGGCCCTTGTCATATCCGAACTCGAAGCCGGACCAGGTCGACCCGTCGAACAGGAAGATTTCTTTCCAGCCAACCACAACCAGGAATTCGCTCGATGCCTGCATCGCATACCCGTAGCCCAACGCTCGGAGCGGAGCGAGCCTCAGCCCCTTTTGTACATAGAGACCATACTCATCGTCGCCCCAATAGCGCTTGCCCTTGAACTCGCAAATCGAGAAGAAGTCCCGGTCAGGCGCTTCGATGGGCACCAGGTCGTCTTCGAAGTACTGGAAGCAATAGCCGTCCTCGCAACCTATGTTCACAACCCCGTCCTCGGCGACTTGAAGCGCGTTGATCGAACGGTTGAAATTCAGAGGAATTCTCTTCCAGCCGTTGCCAGCAAGGCGAAGCAGCGTGCCGTCGTCGCCCGCCACATGAACAGGCCCGTTAAGCGCACCATGCATGGCGCGTAGGAAAGATCTGGCGATCGGCTTGATTGTCCGCCATCCATGGTCTTCGGCGACGCAAACGGTTCCATGTTCGCCATACAAATAAACCGCGCCGCCCTCTTGATGGTAGAGCTTGTTGAAGAACTGGTCTGGAGTTCCGCTGGACGCACGCGCGGTGCCGTGAAGGAAATGGGTCGTGCCGCCGATTTCCAATACGACGTGGTCGATTGGAGTAGGGCTGACATGCGCGAGGATAAGATTTGGGATCTCGAGCAGTGTCTCGTAGCGAAGCGTTTTTCCGTCGAACAGGACCTTCAGCAGGTATGAGTGTCCGATTTCGTCATTTTCGTCACTTAGCTGAACCGAAACGCTGAAGTATCTCCCCTCCAGATGAAATCCGCTCATGACCTCTACATCGATCTGATCCGGCCTGAGATGGGCGAAGGGGTTTTTCGACGTCATCACAAAAACGCTCCTAGCGCATCGTGTACATGTTTCCGAGTTCTTCTTGTGTTTTTGCAGGAACGACAACACTCTGAATATAAGCCATGAAGATCATCTTCATGCATTTCTGAACATTTTCTCGCGTCTTTGGACTGGCGTTCTTAGTTTCCTTGTGACTGACTGTGACGGCTTCAACTGCCTTGTCGACGCCACCTCTCAATTTTGGTGGTTGCCCCTGATTGAGCCGCCTGGTGTTGTAATCGCTCATCATATTGGTTTTCAGATTATGCGGAGAGCCCTTCTTGCTCCCCTTTCCTGTTTGATACCCCCCACCCTTTTTATGCTTGTACGATCGAATACAGACGCAAGGCGCGGTATTTTGATCGTAATTCCTCCATTTTGGGTATGAAATATTCTTCTCGCGGTCGCTCTGAAAATATTCATTGCTGACAAAGTGCTCGGATTCATATCCGTCGGGACATTTCTTGTCTTCGTGGGCATGCAGTCTCATGTTGTGCTTTTGCAGAAGGGTTCCGCAAGTCACGTTTCCCATATTGACCGTCAGGATATGGGCCCAGGGGACGGCTGCGGTTGCGGCGGTCGAGGCGTGGTTGTTGGTCGACAGATCGGTGAACCGGATCACCGGCTCTCCGTCGAACTTCACGTCGTTGGACCAGGAATTGAAATATTCCTTGCCGGTGTTGGTCGAGGTGATGATGCCCTTCTTGGCTGCACATCCGGCCTCGTCGCCACTGGTCTTTGAAAGGTCGGACTTGTTCTTGATGTTGACGGTTTTGCCAGAGATTTTGACCGTTCCGGTACCTTGCTCGGTATCGCTGGACATTCCGAACAGGGGGTAGGGGATAGGTACGCCAGGGGGCGTTGCGGGATTTTCCGGCGGCGTGAAGCAAACGTCCGGGAACGCTGCGATTGTCTTGCCATCGCTTCCCTGGCCGGAGATTTCCAACCCGTTGGCGAAGACGTTTCCCATCAGACGGCCCGTCCGGTGAGGACGGCCGCCCCGCAGGCGCCCGTGTCGTTGGAAGCTTCAACGAGCACGGAATCGCCCATGGCATAGCCCTTGGCGGCAGCGGTGAATGCCCAGCCCAGCATGAGTGGGACCACGGCCGCCCCAACATTGCCCAGGGTCTCGCCGGGCGACCAGATATCCATGAACTCGCGGCGGCCACGGGTCAGACGCAGGGTGGCCAGGGCGCTCTGCCTGAACCAATATTTTTCGCCGATCAGGTCGGAGATGCGATAGCCGACACGATGCATGGCGATGCCAGTCTCCTCAAGCGCGGTCCGGTAGGCGGCTGTCATGCCGTCACCCCGCGATGCCAGATCGTCCGGATTGTAGATGAAGGCAGGCTCCCGGCTGAGCCCGAGGCCATGCAGGCGAAGACTGCCCGTCGTCGCGCGAGGGGAACAGAGGATCGCGGCGGCCGCCTCGCCGGGAATGAACCCGTCCGGATTGTCTGGGACCAGCAGTCGGTTTTCGGCAAAGTAGTGCGTGACCGTGCCCGCCGTCAGGTAGCTGTCGACGCCGATGATCATCACGAACGGGGCTTCGCCGGCCGAGAAGATTCTGCGGGCTTGTTCCAATGCGACCAACCCGGAGGGACGGCCATGCGCCACGATCCGTGCCTTGTTGGGACTGGTCAACTTGGTAATCGAGGCTATGCGAGCGAGCATACGCTGCGCATCCGGGGCCGGCCGGCCGGGGCGGTCGTCCTCGGCGAGGCATAGAATGAGGGCGGCGGAACCTCGCGCCTCCGGCGCACCGGCAAAAGCCTCGGTGATTGCCATCGCGGCGAGGTAGGCCATACGCTTCTCGCCGACCCAGTCACCGGGCAGGGGAACGGGCGCGCCGATGAGGCGCTCTCCGCCAGAGGCGAGAAAACCTGTCTCCTGAAATCCGTCTATTCCAGCTCGCATCGCCGCGCATGACGAGGGCGCGTCGAGACCAACGGCGGTAACCATGCCGATCGAAACGACATCGATCGCCGTGCTCATGCGGCTTCATCCCCGGGCGCGACCCCTGCGGCGCGAACATAGTCCCGGCCGGTTGCCCTCGCCCGCAGCATCGACTGGGTCGGCGCACCGATCCAGCATTCGGTGAAGTCGAGGATCGTGCGGTGAATGCGCTGAGATATGCGCCAAACCAGGGAGAAGCAGCGATTCTCGGGATCGAACAAAATGGTATCGGGAAGGATTTCGCCTTGAAATGAGAGTTCGCGCTCCCTGAACAGCGTCATCGGCAATGCGGTCTGTGGCAGGCGGAAGCTTACCCGGCCCTCGGGGGTCAAGTTGACCAGCTGCACTTCTTCGCCGCCTTTCGGCTGCTCGATCTGCTGGTCGGGCGGCGCCATTTGGAAATAGCGTTCATCGAAATCCGGAGGCAGGAAGGGGAAGATGTTGGCCACCCAGTTGTCGTCGTAGGTGCCGCCATATTCGATCCGGCCGGGCCAGCCACGTCCAATGGGGCCGAAACTCATTGGCCTGTAGTCGCCGAACGGGGAGCGGATGTCCTCGCCAATCGCCTGTGTGTTGGGCAGACGCAAACCCGGGATGAGGTGCTGGTTTCTTGCGCGCGCCCAGCCGGTTCCGACCGGGTTGTGCCTGTAGCTGGCCGCAAGCTTGTCCTCCGGATCCAGCCTGTCGACGCCGCCCCAGGCAACATCATAGGAAATCGGCAGTTTCAGGAAGGGTTGCGGCGCGGTCGCGGTGAACACCGGCCCTATGGCGCGCCACTCGCGATGCCCAACCACTTCGAACAGCTTCGACCAGTTGCCGACCTTAATGCCTACCGGGACGCGCTCGGCGGGTCTGCCGTTTGGCGAATAGGCGCAGCCATTGGCGATGACGTCGCAGTGTGGCTTGCGGAACGCGAAATCGGTCTCCCACAGCGTTGCCGAGAAGCCGGGCACCCCGGTCTGCGTGTCGGCCATGACCAGCGGTATCTGTCTCGCCGATTTTTGCGGAGGCCCGCCGGGCGTCGCGGGAAAGTCGAACGTGCCTTTGACCACCACGACAATCCACTCATGGGCGGCCTTGTCCGTGCCTACAGTGAACTGATGGGGATAGCCCATCTGGTTCCAGATCTGCATCAACTGGTCTCCCAGTTCGCGGCGAAGATCTGCTCTAGGGTCGGTTGAGGCGCTCGCGGATCGACATCGAAAATATCCGAACGCGCTGTCCAAACTACCAAGTCGTCAACGATATCGTCATCGGGTTCGACACCCGGCACCGGCAGGGCGGACAAGGCGGCATCCAGTTCGTCCAGCGTCAGTTCGCCCCGTTGGGCGGCGAAGGCGACGGTTTCGACGCGATCGAACCAGGCGTCGGCATATGCAAGCTTGAGCGGTGGTGCCTCTGATAGCCGCGCGACAACGCTCAGCGGAAACTGCCTGCCGACCCTGTCGGCGCTCCGCAGCACGATGCCGGCCGAGGCGCCGAAGGTGGTGGGGCCAGCCAGAAAGCGCAGCGCCATGCCCTGGGGCCAGGCTTTGAGCTCGAACAGCGGCACGATGTGCTGGGCCAGCCAGCGGTCCCATGTGCGCACGAAGTCTCCAGGCAGCCGCCGGGTCACGAAATCGCCGGTGGCGGGCATCTTGCCGTAGAAGCCGGGCACGATCAGATCTGCGGCGGACATGTGAACTTCTTGAACATTTCGAGCGTGTATGGATTCTCGACGCTGGCGGCTTTGAGTTCGAAATCGGCCCACATTCCCTTCGTGCCGAGCCGCAGGCTGTAGACGTCGGTGAGCTTGGTCGCGGCGAAGCGGCCGCCGCGTAGCATTCTGAGCCACGCCCAGCTGCCGGTCTCGTTGAGCATCACTTCGGGCGAACCGTCGATCGGTTGGAAGGCGAGCGAGATCACCCCAGTGCCATCCTTGCCGGGCCACGTCATCGGCTGCGGCCTTGTCGCATTGTTGTAGTAGACGAGGTTCTGGCCATCGAGGTTGAGCGTGACCCGCGCAACGTTGGGTGAGAGGTCCTTGGGCTCAAGCGTAAAGTTCATCACCGGGCCGGTGCCGCCGGGAAACAGGTCGTCGCGAATATGCCTCGCCTGCTCGAACGCGGCGAGCGCCGCGGGATCGAGGCCGAAATCGGCCCGCCATTTCCACGGCTCGCTGGCGGTGTCGACATAGTTGATCAGATGGTCGTTGGTGAAGGCATCGATCATGCCGGTCGGTCCGAACAGACGTTGAAAGTCGCGCACATTGACGTCGACGGCACTGTCCGGGCTGAATGGATAACGGTTGTTGAGCGCCGCCTGGCAGAAGGGGAGTATGTCGGCCCGCCAGATGGCGTTGAGCTCGTTGGTCACGGCCTTCTGCGAGAGGCCGCTGGTGTCGCCGGCAATGCCGCCCAGCCAGTCATTGATCGGCGAAGGCAGGATCTGCGCCTGCCTGGCGACCGCGCCGGTCAGTTCGGCAAGGCCGCCCTGTTTCTTGATCGCATCCTGCGGGTTGGGATTGGCGGTCACCGTCTGCAGCACATTCGACAGCGCCGTCAGCGCCACAATGGCGGCGTCCAGCGCTGGGGGCTGGCCGTCGACCTGGGCGATGGTGCCCTTGAGCGGCTTGAAATGCTCGGCAACGAGGCTGCCGGTCATGTCCACCTGGCTGGCGGAGCCGGCGCGCGGCAGGAGCTTCGCGCCCGTGGTCACCACCTTGCCCAGCTTGCCGAGTTTGCTGAGCAGCTTCGAGCCGGTCGTGACGGCAGCGCCATTTTTGTCAGCCGACGTGTCGTCGGAGCGGGTGAGGTCGGTCTCCTGCACCACTGCCGTCAACAATCGCTTCAGCGCGGAATCGGCGCTTGAAAGATCCTTGAGGTTCTCACTGGCGATGTTGAGATCGGTAAGCGGCGCAAGCCGCATATCGCGCAGGAAAGAGTCCCATTGGGCGATATAGTCGTCATAGTAGAGCTTCAATATGTCCTCGGAGAGCGCCGAAACCGAGGTCTCCGAATTCTCCGAGCAGCCGCCGGCAAACACCGCGCGATCGAGGGCCGCCTGTCCCGCTACATCCTCGACCCGGTCGAGGATCGCGTCGTGGAAGCCCGCATAGGTATAAGGGCCAGGAACACCGACGCGCAACGTCTTGTCGGAGCGGCGCGCGAACACCTTGGCGCCGTTTGGCCCAGCGAAATTGGCCGGCACCCATTCCTTGAGGGCTGCCACTTCCGGGTCCGCCAGCAGCTGCTTGTAGGCGCGCTCCGGCAGCGAGATCGTGCATACAGTCTTCAGTGCCTCCGCGACCAGTTGCTTGTCCGGGGCGATGTAGCTGTCGTCGACGGCCATGCGGCGGATAGCGGCGAGCTGATGCTCTTCGGCGTCGGCAGTGGGGAAGGGCGGAGCCGCCGCGAATTGCGGCAGGCTGTTCACCCACCAGTTCTGGGCGAAATCGGCGTCCATCTGCGAAAGGCCGGTCATCATCCGGTAGGTCTTCAGCGCGCCGAGCATGAAATCCGGATCGCGGATTTGCCGCCACATCGTGGCCTCGAGCAGGGCGACCATATGCGGCTCGAGCACATTGCGCAGCGCATGGTCGTAAGTATCGGTCTGTGCGCGCACCAGCTCCGCCGAAGCGGTCGGGCCGAGCAGGTTATGGACGGCGTCCGGTGGCTGCGTTCGAGCCGTCGTCACTGCGTCCATCGCCGCGAGCGCGCCATCCATGGTCGGCTGCTCGACCGCGGCCGGCATGGCGGCGACGTCGGTGAGCGGCCCCTGCAGGGCTTCGAACTGGCCGGCCTGTTCGGTGATCGCACTGCGGTTGTCGAGGTAAGACCAGGTGAACAGTCCGCCGGCCAGCAGAGCCGCGAGCGCACAGGCGGCGGCAGCGCCACGCCAGATCCAGGCGCGGCGACGCTGCGCCAGCGGATCGAATGTACCAAGGCCAGCCTCCTTGAAGATCACTTCGATGAGAAGGTTCCTGAGGAAGAAGCTGCGTTTCTCGACGCGTGCCGTCGGCATGGCGCGGCGCGGCGGCAGTCCGAAGGAGGACGACAACGCCGCGGTCAGGCGGTCGATGGGCGCGCCTTCCTGTGTCGCCGATGTCAGATAAAGGCCACGCAGCCAGGCGGCTTCCTCGTAGCGGCTTTCGCCGAACATCGCCTCGATCAGCACCTGGATCGGCTGGCAAAGGCTCGCCAGCTGCGCCGGAAAGCGGAATATCTCGGCGCGGGAGCCGAGCTTGTCTTCGTCTTCCAGGCGCGGCACCAACCTCCGCTCCAGCTCGGTGGCAAGCCTGGCTAGCTCCGCCTGGATGATGTCGGCGTTGACGCGGGCATCCAGCGGAAAAGTGGTTCCCCACACCTGCTCGCGCGCGCTTGTCGACAAGCCGCCGAAGAAGGCTTCGAACCCTTTGATCAGGTCGGCCTTCGTCAGCATCAGGTAGACAGGAAGACGGATTTCCAGCCGATCGTTCAGCTCCGCCAGCCGGCGGCGGATCTTGCGGCCGTGCGCCTTGATCGCCTCGTCGCCCTCCGAGAGCGCATCGATCGACAGCGCTACAATGACGCCGTTGAGCGCGCGGCGACCCCGGTGCTTCTTCAAAAGGTCCAAGAAGCCCAGCCATTCCGCGGCGTCGACGTCCGGCTGGCTCTCCTGTTGGACATAGCGGCCCGCGGTGTCGATCAGCACCGCCTTTTCGGAGAAGAACCAGTCGCAATTGCGTGTGCCGCCGACGCCTTGCAGATCATCGGTGAGATCGATTGGAAAATTGAGGCCCGATTGGCGCAATGCCGTGGTCTTGCCGGTGGCCGGAGGGCCGACGATCACATACCATGGCATTTCGCGCAGGAATTTCCGTCCGCCGAGCTTGCGCCGCTTGAGCTCGGCCATCACCTCGCCGAACTTGGCGCCGACGGCCGCGACACTCTCCTCGCCGGGGGTGAGCCGCTTTTCGGCCACGGGTGCCGCGATCTCGGCGACGAACATGCGGTTGGCGCGGATCGCGCGCCGTTGCGCGATGATCAGCCAGATCAGCCACAGGATGATCAGCCCCGCGATGATGGCGATGCGCACATTGTCGGATTCGAATGGCACGTAGCGGCCGACCTGCACGATGGGGCCGAACACCCAGATCAAAAGCGAAAGCAGCGCAATGCCAATCAGCGTCCAGAGAAACCGCGAGGTGATGACCGCCCAGAGGAAGCGCAGGATAAACATCTCAGAGCCTCTTCTCGACCAGGACTTCGACGCGCCGGTTGAGCGCGCGGCCCTCGCGCGTCGAGTTGTCGGCCACCGGATCAGAGTCGGCGCGGCCTTCGGAATGGATGCGCTCCTGAGGCACTCCCGCCTGCACCAGGATCTCCGCTATGGTTTGAGCACGTGCCTCCGAAAGCCGCTGGTTGCTCGCGAGCGGATTGGACCGTTGCAGGCGCACATTGTCGGTATGGCCGACGATTGTGATGTTTCCGATCAGTTCCTGATTGGCGAGGATTACCTTGGCGATCGACTCGATCAGCGGCTCATAACCTTGGGACAATGTCGGCCGCGAGGATTGGAAGAGCTCGGGGTTGGAGGACTGGATGATCAGCTTGGCCAGCGAGACGCTCTCGGTTCCGCTGAGCGCGCCCTTGAGGTTCGCCGGCGCTTCGGCCTTGAACTCGGGCAGCAGCGCGAAATCGACCGGCTGTGGCGGTTCAGGTTCGGGAGCATCCTGCTTCGGTGCGGCGCGGGTGACGTCGCCACGTGAGGCCGGCGGCAGCGTGCGCACGAGCGCGGAGAGTTCGACCGCCTGGCCGCTCAAGCCCATCGACAGACCGATATAAGCGGCGGCGGCGACGACAACCGCGGCAAGCGGCATCACCCAGATCGGAACGATGAAGCGCTGCGGCTCGTCTGAAGCGCTGACGCCTTTCCAGTTTGGCGACAGCGGCGCGTCCTCGGCGTCGGCATTGCGCAGGAAGCGCGCGGCTGCCACACGCACGGCATTAAGCGAGCGGTCACCGGCGCGGCCGGGCACCCGATACTTGCCGCGGAAGCCGAGCGCCAGACAGTAGTATTGAAGCTCCAGCATCTCGCGGTCACGGCCCGGATGGCGCTCCAGCTCGTCAAGGCGGGTGAAGAACTGGGTGCCGGCATCGACGTCGCCGCGCAGCATGACTACCAGCGGCTGGCGCGGCCATGCGCTGGCGCCGCCCCATGGCGTGTTGAGCGCGAGGTCGTCGAGCAACGCCGCCACGGCCCAGGCCGCCTGGTCCGCGCGCTCCAGAGAGGAGCCCGCTGCCATCGCGGCGTCGCGCGCCTGAACCAGCTCGTCGAGCAGGCGCGTCCGCATCACTTCCGGGTTCTCCGGCGCCAGCGCGCTTTCGAGCTCGGGCGCGAATTCGAGCAATGGCGCGAAGATGTTGATGAGCGTGTTGGGATGAGCGCGCGCCCTTTTGACCGGCGCGCCCGGTACCAGCGGCGCCATCGGCCGTGGCGCGGCGCCCGACAGCCTGATGCGGGTGCGCTCGCGATCCTCCGACAGTCCGAAAGGATCATCCCGGCTCATGGCCTCACCTGTTCACTGAATAGCAGTCGACCTGCGGCTCGCTCGGCAGGACACCGGAAACGCCAATGACGAAGCCGGGGGCGTCGAGCAACGAGGCCCAATGCTCGCTTTTCTGATCCAGTTCCAGGCACAGCCGGTCGCCATCATAGGGAATCTCGCGGGGCTGCGAATGAAGCGGCTTCAGCGGAATGCCCGGCAGGCGGGACTTCCAGAGCCCTTCGAACTGATCGGCGGCGCCGACTGTCGCCTGGTTGACGAAGATCTTGCGCAGCGCGTCTTCCGACAGTTCCGATCCGACGCGGATGACGATGCGGCTGGCGACCAAAAGCTTCGGGTTGTCGATGCGCACTTTCCAGACATTAGTCGCGTGCCGCATCACCGGCAGCGCGCGCGATTTCGGCTCGATGTAGCGCAGGCTGAGGATGAGCGAACGCAAGGCGTCCGCCAGCGCCATATAGGGGGGCCCGGGTGCCATGTGGTCGTATGCCGGCAGTTCGCCGAGCCGCCGCGAACTCGAGCCGTAGGTTGCCATCCCGCCGGCGAGTCCGGCAAGTTCGAGATAGAGTTCGGCCGGATGGAAGACGTCCTGGGCAAGCATATGGGCAAGCCTTGGGCGAGCGGCATTGGCGAGGTGCAGCATCAAAAGATCTTCGACGCTGCGGCCGGCGCCGCCCATCACCATCTTGCCATGCGCTTCGGCGATCTGGTCGAGGCCGGTGACGACCTCCTGCAGCAATTGCCGGTACCAGTGGACCGCGCCGGTGATCAGCGTCGGCGGCAGGAACGTCTCGTCGAGCGAGATGCCGCCATCGGCGCGCACGCCTTTTATGTCGGCGATCGGCAAGGCGGTATAACCGCCGACCGATTTGCCGGGCGCAATCAGGGTCGCTTGCGGCCGGGCGATCTCGATCTCTTCCGGATCGGCGCCGCTCTGGACGGCGTCGCGCACTGAAACGACCTTGCCGTGGTAACGCGCGCCCGTCGATGCCGCATGCGCCGGGTCGAATCCGACGCCACCGGGCGGCTCGAGCGGCAGTGCGATCAATACCGGACCGGCACCGGTGTCGGCCGTGACCGGCAACGGCTTCGGCGCATCCATCAGTTCGGGGATGGAGAAAGGCGTGCCGTCCGGGAAAATACCGCGGGCGGACACGATCGAGACCTGGCCGGCGTCGAGCAGCGATTGGTCGAGGGTCAGTTGCTGGAAGCCGAAAGTATGGAGCTGGCCGGCCTGCAATGCGCCGCGCACCATGCCCTCGAAGAACCGATCCTGCTGCTGGAAGTGCTGGGTCCTGAGAAACAGGCCCTCCGACCACAGCACCCTGTTTGCATCGCTCATGCCGCTACTCTCTGCACGCAACCATCTGCTGCTTTGCCGCTAGGCGGAAATGCCGCCCTTGCCGAGGCTGACGTTGATGGTGAATTTCGACCCAGGCGACACCGACTTGGTCGTGCGCCAGTTGCGTCCGCCGGGCTCTCGGATCAGCGCCACAAAACCAAGCGCCGTCGCGTTCGGCTCGACGGTGATGGTCTTGGCCGCGGTCTTGCCAGGCGCGACCGAGATCGCGTCGGAGCCGATGAGGTCGGCGCCGAGCGCCGAGCCCGCGTTGCCCTGCAGCGCGAAATAATCGGCCGAGTTGAACTTGCCGGTGCTGGCAAGCCGCATCACCAGAACCGTCACCGGCCGGTCGCCGCCGCCCGGTCCCGGATTCATGCCGGCGCCGCCGGTCACGTTGACCGAAATAACCGATGGTTTCGGCGGGCCGCTCTGGCAAGCCGCAAGAAGCCCCGTAGCGCCGAGGGCAACGACGAATTCACGCCTGTCGATCATGTCCTACTCCTCTTCATATGCGTCCCTGAAGTCCGCGCCGATCTCGCCCAGGAAACTCGATTCCGCACTCTGGGCGATGTCGCGATGTCGTTTCCGGTAGAGCTCCCACAGCTTGGCGTTGCGCCCGCCGGAGAGCAGATTGCCGATGGCGGAATTCGATTTGAGCTCTTCCTCGATCGCGGCCGGATCAAAACGGTCGATCATGCGCCGAAGTGCAGCCTGAACACCGCGCCAGGCGCGTACGTGATGCTGTGCAAGGTCCCTTACCGCGTCGCCGATCGCCGCCTCGCCGGAGAGAAAGCCCGGACTGCGTTCAGAGATGATGGTGACGATGACATCCTCCACCGTCGGCAGGAATTTAAGCGGGTTGACCTCGGAAGCACCGACCACCGTCTGGGCGACGCGGGCGCTTCCCTTCTCCTCGGCGCGCTTGCGCAGGAGTTGCATCAAGCCATCCAGCATCAGTCGGTATTCGCGCCCGAACTTTTCCATTTCGGCGATCGCATCGCGGCCGGGAAAATCGGCCTCGTCGACGCCCATGCCGCGTAAGAATGCGGCACGAAGCGCCATATCGGCGGAAGCAGGCCGTGCGGGGTGCGCCGGCTTTGATGCTGGAACGGCGCGGCGCGGCGGCGGTGACGCGGCTTCCTGCGCCGGCATATCCCAGGGATGCGCGGCTCGCGGCTTTTCAACCTGATGGTGCGCACGTCCTGCACGGTCGGCGCCGTTGGTGAGAGGCGGCGTCACGCCCGGTCCAAAGCTGAAATCGTCATCGAGGCTGGCCGGCTTTGCCGCATGCCCGGGCGCATCGTTGCGCGAAGACATTTCACCAAACCCGAACGGATCTGGCTGACCTGGAGCAGCGGCACCGCTGGAGTCCGGCGTCGCCACCGGGTCGAGGCTGAACGGATCGTCAAAGGCGGGCGAACTGCGTTGGCTCGATGGGCGGTCATAAGCCCCGGGAACAGGCTGCTCGAAGGGGTTCGGCAGATCCGCCGGGCGCGGCGGCCGCGGCTCTTCCTCGACGTTGGCCGAGAAGAAGTCGTCGCCGCCGATGCTGGCCGGCGTTCGCGCTCCCGGCGATGACCACGCAGGCATGGGATGGCTGGCGACCGGGGCAGGGCCGATCGACGTCTGGCTCGCTTTGGATTGGACCTCGACATAGACCACATAGTCGCCCATGCGCAGCCGCATGCCGCTCTGCAGCCGCATCGACCGGCCAACTCCTAGAGGGCTGTCGGAATCGTCGACGAACAATCCGCTGCTCGACGTGTCGGTAACGAAATAGCCATCCCGGTCGCCGCTGATCTTGCAATGCGCGCGCGAGACGAACATGTCCGGGTCGTCGATCTGCCAGCCGGCATCGGCGCCGCGCCCGATCACCAATTCGCCCTCGTCCAGCCGGGTCTGCCTGACCACTTGCGAGCGCGGCCCTTGTTCCAGCGTCAGCAGCAGGCTCATGCGGCCGCCTCCGCCATTTCCGGCCGCCAACCCACGATGGTGCGCAACCTGAGATCGTCGGCGTCACCCTTTTCGGCGGGCCGTGCCAGCCAGGCCGTCCGGCCAAGCTGGACAGTCCCGACCCGTGGCGGCGGCACGGCGTCGCGCGCGAGCACGATGCGCAGATCGACGTCGAGCGTCTCGCCGATCATGTCGTTCACCGCCTTCTTGAAAAGGCCAAGACGCCGTTCGCCGGGCAGGAACGACTTGAAGTCGTCAAGGCTGAGCGGGCCGACGCGCAATTCGATCCTGCTTTGGCGGCTGAAGACCCGCGGCCCAATCGTCGCACCGCGTCCGAGACCAGCATAGGCCTTGCCGAGACGCGTCTGCAGCGCCGTCGGTATGGTGATCCAGGCGGCGACGAATTCCTTAATCTGCACCGGTACCTTGAAGGCGGTGGCGAGAAACAAGGTAAGCCGCTCCACGCCGTCGACCTGGTTGGCGAGCGATCCGGCCTGTCGCAGTCGCACAGTGTCTAGTTCGGGATCCTGGGTGCCGGGGAGGCCGATCCCGGACATTGCCTCCAGCATGCCGCGAACGCGCCCGCCGACGGAACGCTCGACCTGAACCGCCGGATGCGCGTCAGCCCAGGCGCGGTAGTAAAGCGCCATCATGCGGTGCTGCAGGATGTTGACGAAATCGACGAACGTCGTGTCGCTGGTCTGCTCGGCGTCGGCCCCCGTGAACCAGCGCTGCGACAGCCGGTCGAGCACCCAGCGTGTCAGATGCAACGGCATCGGTCCTTCCGGTCCAAGCAGCCCGAGATTGGCGACGGTTACCCGCGCCGGGGCCTTGCCCCCGGCGTCCTGGAGCTTGACGAGGTCCCGGGCCGAGAAGCTCAGGCGCACATGCTGGCCAAGTCTCGCCGGCTCTCGGTCGGCCGTTCCGGAATGGCCGAACAATCCACGGCGCTGCTCCAGGCGTCGCAGCAGCTCGAAAAAATCGAAGCCCTCCGACAGCGGTTCGGCTGCGACCGTTGCGGGCTCCTCTAGATCAGGTAGCGATTGCCGGGCGTCATCGGCCATGGCACATCCTCCTGCCTCTGCAACAACCGCGTGCGGGTCCGCACAAATCCGTTTATCCCCGCATGGCGGGCGAACAGCCGCGAAAGCAGGGCCGAAAGCAGCAGCGAGCTTTGACCCGCCAGCACGGACTGGTCGACATGCAGTGTTACCTCGGTGCCGCGTCCGAAACACATTGGCCCGTCGATCTGGAGCCGCTCGATCACCGGGCGCGAATCGATACGGACGATCGAATGCACGTTGCGGGCAAGGCCCGGATCGCCCCGATCGGCATAGAGGTCGAGCAAGGCATGCAGCGGATCGACGCCACGGCCTTCCTGGGCAAGGCTGAGGAAGTTGAGAGAGAGCTGCGCCACCAGCCGCCAGGCGAGGTTGTCGGCGCGGGATTCGCCTTCGGCGCCGGCCGGCAGGGACGCCGGGATTGCCGGCTGCGGCGCCCGTAGTGCCCCGAGCAAGCGTACCGCTTCGACCGGATCGGCCGTCTCCAGCGTCAGCGTCGGCGTATCGTCCAGGATCGGCAGGTCGCGGTTGGTGCAGAGCGCCGTGATGTCTAGACGCTTGAGCGGCCGGTTTGGCGCGCTTCCTGCCGGGCGCGAGACGGCGATAAAGACATCGTCGCCCGTGTAGGAGGTGCGGGTCAGGCCCTCGCGCCGCTCGTCTTCCGTGGCCCGGCGCGGCCGTCGCTCGGTCGAATAGACCCAACCGCTGCCGCTGTTCTGCCCCAGGCTGAACAATTCGGGAATTGTCGCCTCGCCGCTCTCCGCGTCGGCATCCTCGACCCGGGAGACCCGGAAGATCTCGAAATCCCGCGCGCGGGTGCGGTCGGCGTGCAGAACCTGACGCGTTTTGCGCGGATCGATCTCGATGACGTTGCATTCGCGTTCGAAGAGATTGATGACCGGCGTCACGAACAACTCGAAATCGGCGGCCGTCACATCCGCGAGCTCGGGCACGGGACGGCGGAACAGGAAGATGATCTCGATCCCCGCATCGCACTTGCGCACCACCGGCTGGAGGCCGGCGACCCGCACGTAATGGAAGCGCTCCGGGATCATGAAATATTCGCGCAGCAGCCGATAGCCCTCGAAGGTCGGACGGGTGCGCGGCATCAGCGCTTCGTCGTCGCGGATGCCGATCATTTCGGGCTCGGGCAGCGCCGATAACCGATCGGTCTTGCCTTGCGCCCGCGCGCCGACGGCCGAGCAGGCGCCGAAGATTGCATCGAAAAGCAGCGGCGCCTTGGCACGCCCGGCGAAATAAAGGTCGAGACGGTCGAGCGACAGCTCGCTGAGCTTGCCTTTTCCTGTCCGGGCGAGGGTGACGCGAAACGCCGCCTCGCCGCGCACATCACCGATCGGCGCGATTCCGGCGGCGGCGAGCGCGCTGCGATCCTGGAAATAGTTGACCGAGGTGATGGCGATCGGCCACAGCGTGACCTCCTGCGCGGTGGTGAAGGTGGAGCGCGTCGAAAGCCCTGGATGCAGGCCGGAGACCAGTCGTGTGCCGCGCGCGACGGCGTGGCCGGTGATCATCGACTGCACCTGCTGGCCGGGTTTCAGCACAGCCATCGCCGTCGCCGGCGCCGGCGTCACCAGATCCGGGTAAAGCACATCGAGCACGGCGCGCGAGAAGCGCGAGCGCTCCGCGTCGACCTTCAGACGGGTGCGCGCGGCCAGGAAGGCCACGCCGTCAAGCAGGCGTTCCACATAAGGGTCGGGACATGGGACCGTATCGAGGGAAAGATTACGGGCAACCGCCGGATGCATGTCGGCGAATTCCGCGGCCAGCGCCCGGATATGGGTCAGTTCTTCTTCGTAATACTCCACGAAGACCCGATCCATCTCAGGTCTCCCGGAATTCGGTTCGCGCCAGGCCGTTGTCGAGATTGATCGTGGTGCGCAGCCGCATACGCTCCGGTGTCGGGGCCATGATCAGCACCGCGTCGATCTCGATCTTGAGGCCGACGTTTTTGTCGCCGAGCGTGACGTTGACGGTCGTGGCGCTCTCCTTCAGGCGCGGCTCGAAGGTGGCGAGCACCGCCCGGATTTCGCGCGCCAGCGCATCGCGGTCGAAATCCCGCGACGAGCGGCCGGAAAAGGACGGCACGCCATAATTGACCACGCTGCGGCGTACCTCCGGAAAGTCGGCGAGCGACGGCAGCTCGTCCAGGGGCTGTTCATGTTCGGCGTCGGAGAGCATCGGTACGGATTCGAAACGCTCGGTGTTGAACAGGGCCTCGATGTCGCGCCGCACGGCTTCTCTCAATACGTGCGCCGAAACGACCACGCCGCGGCTTTCGACTTCGGCGCGATGCTCGGTCTGAAAGGCCAGCCGGTGCAGGCGCCGTTTCTGCTCGGATGTGAGTTCGGCGTCGGTATCGATGGCGCGCGCGCTACCGACAAGAAAAGCCTCGACGCGCGCGTCGCCGAGTTCCTCATCCAGCAGACGGCGCAGCCCGTCGATCTCCGACGTCAGCCCCGGCAAGTCGTTGACGAGGCGGTCCCAGAGGGAAGGCTGGACCGCCTCGCGCTTTGCCCGCGAACTGCCGGCAAACTGCGCCTTCGCGCCGGGCCGCTTGGCCTCACTTGCCGACATAGACGTCCATTTCGATCTCGTCGTCCTTGTCGTAGACGAACTTGATCTTCTTGTAGGCGAAGCTGACTTCTTCCTCGATAAGGTCCGCCTCGTCGGCGGCCTGCCGCATATCGTATTCCATGATCGAGGCGTCGGAGAGCGTCACGACCAGATAGTCGCTGGTCTCGCCGTCAATAGTGCGGCGTGCCGAAAACACCACCTCGTCGAGTGCCTTGTTCTCGAACAGGGCTTTCTTCAGATATGGCGACGACTTGTCGTAGTGCTTGAAGAATTTGATCATTCCCATCGACACACGGCCGCGTCGCGAAAGCGAATTCGGATCGTAGGGCGCCATCATCTTGTAATCGACGCCATGCACTTCGATCTCATCTTCATGGCCATCGCGCTTGCTCGGGCCCTTGATATCCGGAACTTTCAAAAACCCATCAATCTTCATTGAAGGAGCCTCGCTTCTCTCTGTGGTAGGCATTGTCTTTCTCCACCGCGTTCAAACGACACAAGATGACTTCGCTGCGATTTCAGCCCTTCACCGACGGCAGTTCCGACACCAGCCGGAGGGAGGCGTTGATGCCTTCCAACTGGTAGTGCGGACGCAGATAGAAACGGGCATTGTAGTAACCGGGCCGGCCTTCGACGCTGTCGACCTGAACCTCGGCCGCGGCAAGCGGGCGCTTGGCCCGCGCCTTGTCGTCGGCAAAGGCCGGATTGGCCAGCACGTACCGGTTGATCCATTCGGTCAACCAGATCTCCATGTCGGTGCGTTCCTTGAACGAGCCGATCTTGTCGCGCGCGATCGCCTTGAGGTAATGCGCGAAGCGCGACACCGGGAAGAGGTAGGGCAGGTTGGCGCTCAGCCGTTCGTTCGACTGGGCGTCGGGGTCGACCAGACGCCCGGCGCGCGTCTCGTCATCCTGAAGCGAATGCGCGCCGATGAAGGCTGCGAGATCGGTGTTCTTGCGATGCAAGATCGGCATCAGGCCGAGCTTCGCCAGTTCCGCCTCGCGCCGGTCGTCGATGGCGACCTCGGTCGGGCATTTCATTGCGATCGAACCGTCGTCCGTCGGGAACGCGTGAACCGGCAGGTTGAGCACCGTGCCGCCATTCTCGACGCCGCGGATCTGTGTTCCCCAGCCATACAGCTTGTGGCTGCGGTTGATGTTCACGCCCATCGGGAAGGCGGCGTTCATCCAGACATATTTGTTGTGGTCGCCACCCACCTCTTCCTCGAAGGTGAAGCCCTTCACCGGAACGGTTTCCGAGCCGTAGGGCAGGCGTGCCAGCACGCGCGGCATGGTGAGCCCGATATAGCGTGCGTCCTCGCTCTCGCGCAGCGACTGCCATGAGGCATAGGACGGATTGTTCACGATCATCTGCAGGTCTTGCGGGTTCGGCAGTTCCTGCCAGCTGTCCATGCGGAACAGCCGCGGCGAGGCGGCCGCGATGAACGGCGTATGCGCCGAGGCACAGACCCCGGATATGTTGCGCAGCAGGCCGACGTCGCGCGGATGGTTGGAGAACTCGTAGGCGCCGATGATGCAGCCGATCGGCTCGCCGCCCAGCATCGAATACTCGTCCGTGTAGACTTTCTTGAAGACCGGGCTCTGGTCCCACATCTGGCCTTCATAGTCTTCCAGCGTGTCGGCCAACTGCTCCTTGGAGATGTTCATCACCCGGATCTTCAGCTTGGTATCCGTCTCGGTGTTGTTGATGAGGTACCAAAGACCTCGCCAGGTGCCTTCCATCTCCCGCACTTCCGGGGCATGCAGGATCTCGTTGACCTGCGTCGTCAGCATCTTGTCTATGCCCGCGATCAGCGATTTGATCGATTTGATCGCATTGGACGAGATGCTCGTCGTCTCGGAACGGGACTGAGCGGCCAGCGCCAGGTTGCGCACCAACTGCTGCAGCTTCTCACTGTCGTCCTTCTTGACCTTGAAATCCTTTTCAAGGAGGCCGCTGAACTCGCCAAGATCGATGGCTTCCGCCTCGGCGGTAGCGGCTGCGGTCTTTTGCTGTTCGGCCATGACTTACTCCTCGCCCTTGCCGTCAGATATCGCCTGGCTGGCGATCTTGCTCAGCAGCGGCTCGTTGTTCAGAAGCTGCGCAATACGCTTTTCGGCGTCGACGCGGCCATCCATGAAGCCCAGCAGTTCCTCGAGTTGACGGCGCATCTTGAGGATCTCGGCCAGTTGCGGCACCTGCTCGGCGATCTTGTCCGGCGCGAAATCACCCATTTTGGAGAAGGTGAGATCGATCGCCAGTTCCTCGTCCCGCTCGGCGCCTTCCGCTTGCGGCAACGTGTTCTTCACGCGCGCCTTCACGCGCGGTCCCATCGCTTCCATGAATTTGGGGAAGCGATTGGCGTCGGTTTCGACGAAATTGCGATCCAGAACCGACTTTGACGCTTCCTTGGTCTGCGAGGCGCCGGAAAGGTCGGCCATGACAGCCATGACGAACGGCAACTCGATCGTCGTTGGGCTGCCGTAGGTTTCGACGTCGTAGGCGATCTGCACGCGCGGGGCGCGGTTTCTTTCGATGACCTTCGCTTTGCTCTCTGCTGGCATGCCTGTTACCTTTCATCCTTCTGGGCCGGCTTCTTGGGATCGGGGACACCGGCAAGCAGCCGGAATTCCTTCAGCCCCGACGGGGCGAGATCTTCCATCAGTTCCACGAAATCCATGTGCACCATCCGACGCACGCGCCGGGCGAGATGCGGGATAGGACTTGACGGTTCCGTGCGGTCGTAGAATGCGACCACCAGATCGAGGCATTTGACGACCTCGTCGCGCGAGCTGATCCGGTCAGGCAGGCCGGTGCTGGCTTCCACGGAGCTTGCCGCACTTGCCATCGTCTCGGCTCCATGACCGTTTCGGGGGGGCGTCGATGCCGGTTGAGACGCCTGGGGGGCAGGCTTTGCCTCACCGTTGGCCACGGCGCCGGCGCTGGAATTCCGCTCCAACGTCGTCAGCATGCGCTGCAGGAACTTCTTCAAATCCGGAATGGCCGCGCCATTGCCGTCGATGCGGGCATTGAGCGAGGTATCCACCGCCTCCAGCGCCGAAATCGCGGCGCGCGCATCGGCCAAAAGTGTCATGACGGTGTCCGCGGCCTGATCGATCTGCGCCGCGCATCCTGTGCGAACCCGGTTCAGCATCTGGTTGTGGGCGGCCGTCAGAGCCGCCTTTTCGGCGGTCCCAAGGCCGGAGGCAGCTTCCTGGAGCATGACGCGCTCGTCGAGCGCTGCCTGTTCCAGATCTCGCCCGCTGATCGGCCCGATCGCGCGCGGTGAGAAGAAGACAGTCTGCCTGAGGTTCGCCAGCAGGCCTTCCTGGCCGTTCTGGAGGTCAAGCAACGCATTGATGCGTCGCAGCGCCGCCTCGCGCGGCGTGGCGCCTGTCCGCAAGGCCGGATGCATCGTATCCCAATACTGGTCGAAAGTCCTTGCGATCAGGGTCAGCCCCTGGGCGAGGCCTGCGAGCCTCTCTTCATTGGCCAGAGCGCGCGTGACGATGACCAGAAGGCGCAAATCCCGGCCGCGCGACTGCAATTCTTCCGCCTTTTCGAGGACGGCCGCCCAGTCCACCGAGATGGTCGATTGAGAAGCCTTGTTGCCGCCGTCGTGGATGACCTTGAGCTGGGCTTCCGTGAGCCGCTCCAACTCGTGGAAAGCCGGGTCGTTGCGTAAATCCTCTCCCGACGGATTCGCACCGTCCAGAGGATTCAGCCAGAGTGCAAGATCAATCACACGTACCCCCAGCAGGCGGCCCCGTGACTCCGATGTGACGCAACGTTATCATCGGTCCCACGCCACGACAATTGAACACATGCTCGAAAACTAACAGAAGCTGAATGCCTCACTTATCTCTCGGCGAAACCCGTTGGGCGACTGGCGGACCAGGCATGTAAAATGGTTCGCATGGTTCGGACCGCAATCGTTGCAGGAGTGTGCAAGGTTTGTGTAACCGCGTGGTGCCGCCCGGATAAGGGCCGAAGAACTCGCTCGTCATACGGCTTTGTCAAGCAGCCGCTTCTATGGCAGGGTATGGCCAGCAGATTTCGGGGGCAGGTCCAGATGGAACAGCGCCGGTCGTCGCAAAGTTTCAAGCGCAAGGAACTCGTTGCGAAGCTCAATCCCACGGGGGTGCGCGCGTTCAAGGCCGCAGCGGACACGGCCAAACTGCGCGGCAACCCCTATGTCGAGCTCGCCCATTTCGTCCAGCAACTGGTGCTGTCCGAGCGCTCGGATGTGCAGATGATCGTCGCTGATGCCGGGCTGGATGTCAGCCGGCTGACGGCGGATATGACCCGCGCCATCGACAAGCTGCCCTACGGCGCGACCTCGGTGGAGGAATTCTCCGATCATATCTTCCACGCAATACAGGAAGGCTGGAACCTGGCCACGCTGGAATTCGGTGTCGAGGAGGTACGCAGCGCGCATATTCTTCTCGCCTGCCTGAAGACACCGGTGCTGGAAGGGCTTATTTCGAAGATCAGCGCTGAATTCGACAAGATCGACGCGGACGGGGTCATTGCCCGCTTAGCCGATGTCACTGAAGGCTCGCTCGAAGCTGGCTCGCCTCCCGCCGCCGCTGCCACCGAAACACCGTTGAAACGCGGCCCGGGCGGGGATTCGGCGCTCGCCAAATACGCCACCGACCTTACTCAGCGCGCCCGTGACGGCAAGATCGATCCGGTCGTCGGCCGCGATCCTGAAATCCGCCAGATCGTCGATATCCTGATGCGGCGCCGGCAAAACAATCCGATCCTGACCGGAGAGGCAGGTGTCGGCAAGACGGCGATTGTCGAGGGCTTCGCCTTGCGCATCGCCGAGGGCGACGTGCCGCCGCCGCTTCAGAATGTCAGCGTGCGCATGCTCGATGTCGGGCTGATGCAGGCGGGTGCCAGCGTCAAGGGCGAGTTCGAAAAGCGGCTGAAGGCCGTCATCGACGAGGTGCAGGCCTCAGGGACGCCGATTATCCTTTTTATCGACGAGGCGCACACACTGATCGGCGCGGGCGGCGCGGCGGGAACCGGCGACGCGGCCAATCTCCTGAAGCCCGCCCTGGCGCGCGGCGAGCTTCGCACGATCGCCGCCACGACTTGGGCCGAATACAAGCAGCATATCGAGAAGGATCCGGCGCTGACCCGTCGGTTCCAGACGGTCAAGGTCGAAGAGCCTTCCGAAGCGGTGGCCGTGCTGATGTTGCGCGGTGTCGCCGGCGTTCTCGAGCAGCACCACCAGGTCCAGATCCTTGACGAGGCGATCGAGGCTTCGGTTTCCCTTTCACACCGCTACATCCCGGCCAGGCAGCTGCCGGACAAGGCGGTCAGCCTCCTCGACACCGCCTGCGCCCGCGTTGCCGTCTCGCAGCACGCCACGCCGGCCGAGGTCGAGGACATCCTGCGCCGCCGCCAGGCGCTCGAGGTGGAGAAGGGCATCATTGGCCGCGAGGCAGCGATCGGCATCGAAGTGGCCGACAGGCAGGCCCGCGTGGAAGCCGGGCTGGCGGAAACCGAAACCGCCCTTGCGGCAGCGCAAACACGCTGGGATCGGGAAAGGGCACTTGTGACCGAGATTCTCGACCTGCGCGCCAAACTCCGTGGCGAGGGCATGCCGCTTGACGTTGCGGAGGACGAAGAAACTGCTCCGGGCGAGCCTGTCGACGCGCCAGCGGCCGAAGCGCATGAAAAGGCGGCTGAACCCAGCGGCTCGAAGACAAGGTCAACGACAACGAAGGCGGCTAAGACGGAGCCCGGTCCTGCTCATGAGCCTGCTTCTTCATCGGATGCCACCGCTGATCTGGCACGACTGCGCGAACTGATGGCGGAACTTGCCGAGGCGCAGGGCGAGACCCCGTTGATCCTGCCGTCGGTCGACCGCAATGCCGTGGCGGCCGTTGTCCAGGACTGGACCGGCATCCCGACGGGACGGATGCTGTCCAGCCAGACCGAGAAGGCACTCAATCTCGCCGCCACCTTGTCCGAGCGCGTGGTCGGTCAGGACCATGCCATGGAGATGATCGCGAGACGCGTCCAGACCAGCCGCGCCGGCCTCGGCGCGCCGGAAAAGCCGGTCGGCGTCTTCCTGCTTTGCGGCCCGTCCGGCGTCGGCAAGACCGAGACAGCCCTGGCGCTGGCCGAAACGCTTTATGGCGGCGAGCAGAACCTTATTTCGATCAACATGTCCGAATTCCAGGAAGCGCACACGGTCTCGACGCTGAAGGGCGCGCCACCCGGTTATGTCGGCTATGGCAAGGGCGGCATCCTGACCGAGGCCGTGCGGCGCAAGCCCTATTCGGTGATCCTGCTCGATGAGGTCGAGAAGGCGCATCCGGACGTGCACGAGATCTTCTTCCAGGTCTTCGACAAGGGTATGATGGACGACAGCGAAGGCCGTCGGATCGACTTCAAGAACACGCTGATCCTGCTCACCTCGAATGTCGGCTCCGAGGTCATCATGGACCGCACGAAGAACGGCACCTTGCGCACCGGCATCGACGATCTGGACAGCGCCTTGCGCGGTCCGCTGCTGAAAGTGTTTCCTGCCGCTTTCCTTGGCCGCGTCGTGACAATCCCTTACTATCCGCTTTCCGATGCGATGATCGAGGCGATCACCAGACACCAGTTCGGCAAGATCGCGCGGCGCCTCAAGGCAAGCAACGACGCCGAGCTTGTAATCGGCGACGGTGTCATGGACATGGTCAAGGCGCGCTGCACCGAGATAGAATCTGGCGGGCGCATGATCGACGCCATCCTCACCAACACGCTGCTGCCGGAACTCAGCCGCGGCGTGCTCAATCGCTCGCTCGAGGGCAAAGTGACAAAAGTTGTCGTCGGAGCCTCGGCGGAAGGATTCACCTACTCTTTCGAATAGACTTCGATTGGGTTGGCCGTTCGTGCATTCGCACCGACAAAGCGCATTCCTATGGCTGGCCAGACTGACCATCGGTGCACAATGCGTTCATCTCGATGGCGCTTCGTCCAACGCACTCAGCTTATTGCCGTGGACGGTCGGCCCAAAAGCAGTCGACCATCAGTCGGGCAGCTATTGCTGACATTTATGGTCAATTGCACGACGCCTTCGGAGTCGGGTCACGAACCGGCTGCTTTATCCTTGACGCTTCCGGAAGGCCGCGCAGCTATCTCCTTGCGGACGTTCTTCCATATTAGTCCGGAGCCGTGATGCTTGTGGCCGGCGTG
The DNA here is from genome assembly GCF_006442395.1 of Mesorhizobium sp. B2-3-5. NCBI lineage: Bacteria > Pseudomonadati > Pseudomonadota > Alphaproteobacteria > Hyphomicrobiales > Phyllobacteriaceae > Mesorhizobium > Mesorhizobium sp. B2-3-5. The sequence continues at coordinate 108,203 of NZ_VFVX01000014.1, forward strand.
CGTCAATCTCAGGATGCTGCGCGCATTCGCCGGCTGCTTAGGAACTCCATGATCTCTCGTGCGCTCATCGGTCGGCTAAGCGCATAGCCTTGCAAGATGTCGCAGCCCAAATCCTTGAGGATCTTGGCCTGCTGCATTGTCTCGACACCTTCGGCGATGACCTCGACCCCCAAGGACCTGCCAATCTGCACAATCGATTCCACGACCTCGCGCTGCGGGGCTGACTCGGCGATCGGACTGATTAGCTGGCGTGCAATTTTCAGCCGTCGAGGTTGAAGTTTGAGCAAGCTGACAATCGAGGCATGCCCGGTGCCAAAATCGTCAATTTCAATGTCGATTCCAAGTTCCTTGATCTGGTTGACGTTCCAAACCACAAGCTCATCATTATCGTCGAGGAAGATCGATTCAAGAAGCTCGAAAGAAACGGTTCCTGGTTTTATCGAGAGTGACGCAAGATTGTTGATCAGCTCCTCGTCCTGCAGCCGTTTCGCAGAGACGTTCACCGAAGCGCGCGGGACCAACAGCCGGGCTCTCTGCCACTGATCAAAGTCGCGGAGAGTTTGTTCGAGTATCAGTCGGTCAATAATCGAAACGACATTCAACTCGTCCGCAATTTTTAGGAACCGGCCTGGTGGCTGGAGGCCGTCGATCGGATGGTTCCAGCGCGCCAGCGCCTCAACGCCGGCAACCTCTAACGTTTTGGCGTCGAACTGCAGCTGATAGTGCGGAACAAATTCGTTGCGTTCCAACCCTCCGAGGATCTCATCGGCCACCCGTTTGGTCCGAACGATCTCGGACTGGAGATCTTCGGTGAAGAACTCATACCGATTGCGTCCCCGCCCCTTGGCCCGATAGAGAGCTATGTCCGCGTTGACCATCATGCGTGGGCCGTCGATAGGACCGACCGCATCGACCGCGATCCCGATGCTGACCCCAATACGGCACTGGTGGTCCTGATAGGGAACCGGCTGCCGCAGTCTCTGTATGATCCGGTCGGCCAACTGCCTGAGTTGGTCTATCGAGATGTCGCGGCTGCAGACTACGACAAACTCATCGCCTCCGACTCTGGCAACGAAGTCCGCCGACCCAACAGTCGATGTCAGCACCTTCGCGGTATGGATCAGCACGGCGTCGCCGACGGCATGGCCAAGCGTGTCGTTGATCTGTGTGAAGCGATCGAGATCAAGATGCAGAAGCGCGGCGCCGCTGCCAGCCGTCGACACGGTGGCGTGGGCATCGAGCATGGTGTCGAGGTGGCGGCGATTTGGAAGGCCGGTCAGCGAATCGTGAAGCGCTGCATGCTCGTTGCGCGCCGTCGCCGCCTCCAGCTGAGCATTCCTCGTTTCGGCGAGGTTCTTTGCCCGTTCCAACTCCCGCGTCAGGGCCACGTCCGCCGTCACGTCCCATTCCGCTCCGACCATTTTGTGGTCGGTACCGTCCTTGTAACTCTTGGCACGCGCGCGAAGATGTCGAGTAACTCCATTGGGAAGCATTACACGATATTCCGAAGAGTATATGCCGGTCGCGACCCCCTGTGCGAAATCCCGCTTAGCCCGCTCGAAATCGTCGGGATGGATCGATCTCGACCACTCTTCGAAGGTCCTCGGTTTGCCATCTGCCGGCTTTCCATAGATTTCGTTCAGGCGGTCGTCCCAGTATATGATGTCGGAGTCGAGATCCTGTTCCCAAACGCCAATTTGCGAAGCATCGAGCGCAAGCTCCAGCCTCTCTGAAAGCTGTGCAAGCCGTCGTTCGCTGCGGCGCAGATCGGCGTAATGCTTATGCCGTTGCTCGAAAAGCCGCCCCGCAATGACAATCGGAACCACGACCAGAGCGCCGCCGATGAGCATTGCCAATCGCAAAATCCAAGCGTTCCGGGGCGTGGCGTTCCAGCCCCCCTTGGGAATGGCGGAAATCTGCCACGATCCTGTCGGCAACCGCACCTCGGCGGTGACGGGATTGTCTTCCGCCACGCGCGCGGGACCAAAAAATCGCGCGCCGCTTCGGCCCAGAGCGTCCTTGCCCGTCAGAGCGATCTCGATCGACCGTTTCTTGTCTAAAAGACCGCTGTCCTCGTACAGCTTCTGAATGTCGATTGCGGCGGTCACTATGCCCCAGAACGCCTCGGTAGGGCGGTCACGATCAAGGAATACCGGGAATCGGCCGACAAACGCCTGACCTCCTTGCTTCAGCTGCACGGGGCCGGCCAACACCAGTTGTTTGGTATCGCGTGCCCGAAGTACCGCTTCACGCATGTCTTCATCCTTGCGAAAGTCCAATCCAACGGCCTTTTCATTGCCTTCCATTGGATACATCAAAGAGATGACCAGGCCGGGGGCAGCGGCAATGTTTCTGAGGCGTGTCTTCTCGCGAAAGAGGCTCTCTGCCAGTTCGGCAAAACGGGCTTGGCTCATGTTCGGTTCGGTAACGATCGTCGCGATCAGACCACGCGCCAGTTGAAGGTCTCCGTTGACATTGCCCTCGAGATTGGCGCGAACGAGGTTCATCTCCTTCGCCACGTCGACGCGCAATGCCTGTTCGGCAACAATGCTGTTTTGATGGTCGGCAAAAACTCCCGCGATCAACAGCACGACAAGGGCTATCACTGCCGGAAGACTGGTCCAGCTCATGAAGGCGCGGAAGTGCTGATGAATGGCAAATGGCAAGGTGGAATCTCAGCCGGCGTAACTTCCGATCGGTGCACGATAAAGGACCAGACTTAATCGAATCTTGGTGTCCCTGCGCAAAGTTTAGAAAAGGCACACCTTGGAGACCAACGCTTATCTGGCAGTCCGGACGATGGATCGACGAGGAAAGCAAGCGGTCGGAAGCCCAAGATCGCGAATACGGTTCGTTATCTTGGTGTGAATGTCGAAAATGCGCTCAGCCTAGCAGAGGCAACGGAGATCTGATCTTGGCAGCCACTCGGCCCTACCGAGAGGCTGTCATGCGCCTCGATATCGGACGTGAGCCAACCACCTCCTGGTGTCAAAAGCTGTCATCTCGCGATCAATTGAGGCGGTTGGTTTGCACCAGAAGCAGACGATGCGAAGTCGAATCCCGCGATCTGCATTGGTCAGATTTGCATTGGTCAGCATCGGGCAATCCCGCCAGCCTCAGTGCTCGGTTCGGGCCACTACCAACTACTGGGCGCCGGGCGTCCATTCGGGCAGCGGCGCCAGGCTGCGGTTGAACTGCTTCCACCACATGGCCTCATCTATCTCGCAGCAGGCGCGAAGCATGGTGTGCGCCTTCTCGAAAGCCTGGGTGGCGAGATCGTCGAACGTCATCTGCGCATCGTACGGCACCGACACCACCAGTTCCTGACCTGTCTGTGTACCGCCTTCGTCGACCTGAAGATAAAGCCAAACGACGAAATGCGCGCTTTGGCCACTTGCGTCCGCATTGCCAATCTTAATGCGGTCGATGCCTGCTGCGGTGACTTTCATGCGGGACCTCTTCATTCGATTCACAGTGAATCCCAGAAGTCCGCAGCAATCAGGAAGGTTCCGTGGCCGCTGTCCCTATGGTGAAGTATTGATGAAGAGCTGGTTAGGCACTGTCGGCTTTCTATGAACCTCACCAGGGTAGGCGAACCATCCAGAACCAGGAGCAAGTCGCAAAGATGTCTCCTTGGCGCCCACAGGCGGACACCCATCTCGTTTCTAGGGGCTAACGTTCAACGGAGGCTCCGGATGGCTTTGTTGGTGGGTTTTGGCGGTCGACAGCCTCTGTCGAGCGATCCTCGACGTGATTACTTCCAAATCCCCGGTTGGAAAGGGTTCCATCTTGTCGGCCAGCGGGCAGTCAATTTCGCGCTTTAATTCCAGGCGAAGAACGCTTGCTGGCGCTTTCGGCGATCCAGTCCGCAAGGCTGCGCGCAAAGCTTCGCGGCACGATCATGTCGCAGCCAGTCTCGCCGGTGCGCAGGACGAGCACCGGCACGTGATGAAAGGCCGTTTGCAGCGCGCGGCCCGGAGCCGAGACAGGCGAGCACCAGTCGACGACCATGCTAGTGGAGAGAATATCCAGGACGTGTGCGCCACCCAACCTGAAGCGCACCCGTCCGTCGCCGAGGTCGACGGAACAACCCAGCTCGGCATCGATCTTCAGGGGCGGTGGTTTTGCACCCGCCTCGCTCACCAGCCAGAGGCGGCGGGGAGAGACCCGGACGATGAGCGTGTCGGCACAACGGGCCGTCTCGCCGACGGAGACGGGCAGGGCGGTGCCCAGCAATTGCGAAACACTCAACTCAAATCGGGCCTGCATCCCATCCCAGGATTCGATCTGAACGATCGGGCAATCGGCCACCGACAGATTGACTTCATTCAATGCCAAGGCCTCAGCCATGCAGCCGCTCTCCCTTCGGATCCAGAAAGACGGGCGAGACGACGCGCGCGCGAACGATTTCGGCTTTCATCGGATAGGCGGCGAGGATTTCGCTCCCCTCGACCGCGACGTCGCCGGCAAGCAGGGCCAGGCCGACATAGCGGCCGAGTTCCGGGCTGAAGGTCACCGACGTTATCCGGCCGCGCCCATGGCCGGCGATGGTGTCGTCAGGCATGAACAAAATGGCGCCGCCCCGCAGGCGTTTGCCCTCCTCGGCACATTCCAAACCAACCAGACGCTGGCGATCGGGAGCCTGAAACGCCGGGCGATGCCGCAGGACCTCACCTACGAAGCCGGTGCGCCTGCTCGCCATGCGGCCAAGGCCAAGATCATCGAGCGTGGTGCGGCCATCGATCTCCGGCCCGGCGACGTGACCTTTCTCGACGCGCAGCGCGCCGAGCGCTTCGACACCGTAGGGTTTCAGGCCAAACGGCCCACCCACTTCCAGCAGCCGGCTCCAGAGCCGTTCGCCATGGCTCGCGGCGACATAGATTTCATAGGCGCGCTCGCCGGAGTAACTGAGGCGGATGATACGCAGCGTCCGTCCCTCGGACACGGCCTTGATGACGCCCATATGCGGCAGCGCATCGTTCGAAACGTCGAGCTCCGGAAAGGCGGCGGTGAGGATATCCCGGCTCTTCGGGCCGGCAAGGGACATCGCCGCCCATTCGTCGCTGACCGAGGTGACGGCGACACGCAACTCCGGCCATGCAGTGTCGAGCAGGAATTCGAGCCGCGACTGCACATCGGCCGCCTTGGCGGTCGAGGTGGTCATGAAGAAGCGCGTTTCCGAGAGCCGCGTGGTCGTGCCGTCGTCGAAGACGATGCCGTCATCGCGCAGCATGACACCGTAGCGGGCGCGGCCGACCGGCAGCTTGGCAAAGCCGTTGGCATAGACACGGTCGAGGAAAATGGCCGCGTCCGGGCCTTGCACGTCGATCTTGCCGAGGGTGGAAATATCCATCAGACCCGCGGCGCCGCGCACCATGCGCATCTCGGCGACATAGGCCTCATTCACGTCGCGGCCGGCGGCGCGATAGAAATACGGACGCATCCACAGCCCCACCTCGAGCATCTCTGCGCCATTCGCCATATGCCAGTCGTGCATCGGCGTGCGGCGAACCGGCTTGAAATGGTGACCGACGGCGCGGCCGGCGAGCGCAGCGATGGCGACCGGTGCATATGGCGGACGAAAGGTCGTGGTTCCGGTTTGCGGGATCGTCTCTTGGCGTAACGCCGCCATCGCTGAAAGTGCGGCAAAATTACTGGTCTTGCCCTGGTCGGTGCCCATGCCGAGCGTGGTGTAGCGCTTCAGGTGCTCGACCGATTCATAACCCTCGCGATGAGCAAGCTCGATGTCCTTGGTGGTGACATCCATTTGGAAATCGATGAAGGCTTTCCCGCGCCCAACGAAGGAGATCGCACGGAACGCGTCGGCTGCGGTTTCGCCGAGATCGAGCCTCGCGGAGGGCGGTGGCGTTGTAGATTTTCCGCAGAAGATTGCCGCATCGGTGCCGGCGCGGTGTCCATCCTCGATGGCATTGGTGGTCGAGAAGCGGCCAATCATCGCGCCCGCGCCAAAATGCCCTGCCGGAAAGCCGCCGGGAATGAAGCCGTCCAAATCGTCGCGATAGACGGGTTTGACACCGAGATGCGCGGTAAGATGCACGGTCGGTGACCAACCGCCGGACATGCAGACGAGATCGCAAGGGATCTCCGTATTGCCGTCCGGCCCGGTAAGCTTCGCGCCCCTGACCGCATGGCCGCCACGCAGATCGGCGATTCGGGTCCCGGATCGGATCGCGATGTTCAGGCGCTTCGCTTCCGCGGTCAGACCGGCAGGCGAGGCGCTGCGCTGATCTGCGACTGTCACTTGCGCACCGGCGGCGGCAAGGTCGATGGCAGTGCGATAGGCGCCGTCATTGGTGGTGGCAACCAGGATCCGTCTCCCAGGCAGAACGGCGAACCGGTTGAGGTAGGTCCGCGCGGCCGATGCCAGCATGACACCCGGCCGGTCGTTGTTGGAGAACACCAGCGGCCGCTCGATGGCACCGGCCGCGAAGACGATGGAGCCTGCACGAAGCATGGTGAAGGCCTGCCGTGCGCCTTCCACCGCCGGATCGTCGTTTCGTTCGATCAGACCCAAGGTGTTGCCGTCATAGGTGCCGAACGCCATCGTCTTGCGCAACACGGTGACGTTGGACAGGCCTGCCAGTTCGGTCACGATTATCTTCAGCCAGGCTGCCGCTTCGCCATCGGAGCGCTCCGACAGCAGCTGGCCGCCGAGAAGGAAATCCTGCTCGATCAGGGCGACGCTCGCGCCGGCGCTTGCCGCGGCGCGCGCCGCCGAGAGGCCAGCAGGGCCGCCGCCGACGATCGCCACGTCGGCAAATGCGTGGCGCATCTCGTAACGGCCGGGATCGGGCTCGGTGCCGGCCCGGCCCAGGCCTGCCGCCCTGCGGATGAAATGCTCATAGAACATCCAGGCGCGCCGCGTCGGTCCCATGAAGGTCTTGTAGTAGAAGCCGGCGGAAAGGAACGGCGCCAACAGCCCGTTGATGCTCTGCAGGTCGAAGGCAAGTGACGGCCAGCGGTTCTGGCTTTCGGCAGACATGCCTTCCGCCAGTTCGAGCGTGGTGGCCGGCAGGTTCGGTTCGCGCCGTCCCCCGCTCCCGAGCGTGACCAGAGCGTTCGGTTCTTCGGGGCCGGCCGAGAAGATGCCGCGCGGCCGGTGATATTTGAAGCTACGTCCGGTGAGTGTGATCCCGTTGGCCAGCAAAGCCGAAGCCAGCGTGTCGCCTTGGTAGCCGTTCAGCGTGCGGCCATCGAAGCTGAAGCCAATCGGTTGCGCACGGTCGATGCGGCCGTCTGCTGGCAAACGTCTGTCATTCGAGTTCATGCTTCTATGTCCTGGCGAAGCCGACGGAGAGGATGGAATGGTCGCGGGTGTCGCGCTCGACGACGAGCCATTGCCGGCAGCCGGCGACATGTTGCCAGAACTCGCTGTGCGGCCCGGGCGGGTTTTTGCGGACATAGACATAACGATACCAGGTCTCCGGGTCCGGATCGTCATGACCTGGACGCGTGACCGAAGCGTCCCCGCCATAGCGGAACTCGTCATGGTCGCGCGGGCCACAGCACGGACATTCGATGCGAAGCATTTGTCTTGCCCTTTATTGAAGCCAGGCGGAGGGGCCGGCGCCAGCCTCGTCGAGTGTGTGGCCGGAACGGAAACGGTCGAGCCCGTAGGCGGCGATCAATGGATGCGGCTTGCCGGTCGCCAGCGTGTGCGCAAAGCACCAGCCCGAAGCCGGCGTCGCCTTGAAGCCGCCATAGCACCAGCCGCCGTTGAGATAGAGTCCGTCGATCGGTGTCGGGCAGATGATCGGGCTGGCGTCGGGCGTCATATCCATCACGCCGCCCCAATGGCGCAGCATCCTGACGCGTGAGATGCAGGGCATCAGCGCGATCGCGGCCTCGGCCACCTCGCGCACGACGCCGAGATTGCCGCGCTGGGCGTAGGAGTTGTAGCCGTCGAGATTGCCGCCGAAAACCAATCCACCCTTGTCGGACTGGCTGACATAGAAATGATCAGCGCCATAGGCGACGACATGGTCGACCAGCGGCTTCAGCGGCTCGGTGACGAAAGCCTGCAGCACGTGGCTTTCGATCGGCAGTTCCAAGCCGGCCTTCTGTCCGAGCACGGAGGTATGGCCGGCAACAGCGAGACCGACTTTGCCGGCGCCGATCCGGCCCTTGCTCGTCTCCACGCCGACGATCCTGTCGCCGTCCCGGACAAAACCGGTCACTTCACAGTTCTGGATGATGTCGACGCCATGGCCGTCGGCGGCACGTGCATAGCCCCAGGCGACAGCATCGTGACGGGCCGTGCCGGCACGGCCCTGCAGGATCGCGCCATGGATCGGAAATCGCGCCGTTTCGGAAAAATTGAGATAAGGGACCAGCCGCCGCACTGCGTCGCGATCGAGTATGTCGGCATCGATGCCGTTTAGCCGCATGACATTGGCACGGTGGCTGAAAGTATCGAGCTGGTCCGCCGAATGGGCAGTGACGATCTGGCCGCGTTGCGAGAACATGACGTTGAAATTCAGCGCCTGCGACAGGCCTTCCCACAGCTTGACCGAGAATTCGTAGAACTGGGTGTTGCCGTCGAGCAGGTAATTGGAGCGGATGACGGTGGTGTTGCGGCCGACATTGCCGCCGCCGATATAGCCCTTCTCCAGCACGGCGACATTGCGGATGCCGTGATTCTCCGCGAGATAGAAGGCCGTGGCCAGCCCGTGTCCGCCACCGCCGACGACGATCACATCGTAAGCCGGCTTCGGCTCTGCGGCGCGCCAGGCGCGCTGCCAGTTCTTCTGGCCGGACAAGCCGTTGCGGAAAATCGAGAACGCAGAATAGCGCGACATGTTCATGGTCTAGCGGACGATCGAGCCGGCCGGGGTGCGGGTCAGCACTTCAGCGCCTGCGTCGGTCAGCAGCACCGTGTTTGACATGAAATGGTCGCCGCGGCCGGTGCCCATCAGCCAGGACAGGATGTGGAAGCTCATGCCAGTCTCGATTTCGAGATCGGAATCGTGCCTGAGGCCGGTCACCGAATTGCCGCCGGTCCAGGATGGCGGCTGGCCAATGCCGACCAGATACCCGCAATGATGGCGCCGATAGTGCGAGAGACCGGCTTCGTCGGCGACGCCTTGCCAGGCGGCATAGACGTCGCGCGCTCTGACGCCAGGTCTGAGCGCCTTGACGACGGCATCGAATGCCTTGGCCGTCACCTCGGCCATCGCCGCGTCTTGATCCTTGGTGCTGCCAATACGGATCAGCCGGCCAAGCGGCGCATGATAGCGCGAGACGCAGCCGGAGAGTTCGACGAAGACAGGCTCGCCGGTGCGGTAGATGCCGTCGCCCCAGGTCGTGTGTTCTTCCCCGAGCCTGGTGGCGGGACGAATGAACGGGCCGAAGCCCGGCGCGTGGCCCCCGGCGCGGATCATCGCCGCCACGCATTGGGCGGCGACCTCCTGCTCGGCGGCGCCGGCGGAGATTGCCGCGATCGCCGCACCTGCAGCAGCGTCCGTAACCTTGGCGGCGCGGCGCATCAGCACCTGTTCCTCGGCACTCTTCACCAGCCGCATCTTGTCGACGAGCCCGGAAACGTCGCTCCATTTGCCGTCGGCCCGCACCTCGAGCCTCAAGGCGAGGCCATGGCTCAGACCGGAGGTCCAGTGTTCGAGGCCGATCTGTTTGCCTGCCAGGCCAAGCTCGAAAATGAGGCGCGCGGCCAGATCGGCAGCGGTTTCGCTGTCGGAATGACCGCGGAAATCCGCCGCCTTCACCTGGTTCTCTATCGTCACCTTTTCCATTGACCGGGTGACCAGAACCGGTCGACCGTCGAGTGGGACAATCAAGAGGTGTGGCGCGAAATAGCCCCAATGGTCGAGGCCGGTGAGGTAGAAGATATTCTCAGGGGAAGCGAAGATAGCGGCATCAAGCCCGCGTTCTGCCAGCGCCGTGGACACCTTCGACAGGCGGCCGGCGATTTCGGCTTCGGAAAAGGGATTGCGGTCCATTGGGTATCCTTGAGGTTACCGGCTCTTGGGCTGGTGGTCAGTCAATGACGATGAGATCGCGGGTCACGTCGCAAAGCCGTTCGCCGCCGCCTTCGGTAACGACGAAGGATTCGGAAATGGCGACGCCGAAATCGTCGAGCCATACGCCGGCCATGAAGTGGAAGCACATACCGGGCTGCAGTTCGGTCTTGTCGCCAGGCCTCAGGCTTGCGGTGCGTTCGCCCCAATCCGGCGGATAGGCGAGGCCGACAGGATAGCCGACGCGGCTTTCCTTCTTCAGCCCGTTTCTACGCAGCACCGCCTGCCAGGCGGCCTCGACCTCTTCGGCGGTGTTGCCGGGCCGTGCCAGATCGAGGCCCGCATCGACCCCTTCGACGATCGCCTTTGCCATATCGGAGAGGGCGGTCGGCGGCTTGCCGAAATGCACCGTCCGGGTTAGCGCCGCGTGATAGCGCCGTCGCACACCGGCGATCTCGATGATGGCCAGCCCGCTGTCCGGAAGAGGCGCGTCCGACCAGGTCAGATGCGGTGTGCTCGTGCCTTCGCCTACCGGCATCAGCGGGCAGATTGCTGCGTAGTCGCCGCCGACGCCTGGCAGGCCCATGATCTGGGCGTGATAGATTTCCGCGATCACTTGGTTCTGCGGCACGCCCGGTCGCATCTTTTCGACCGCGCGGTTCATGGCATTGTCGCAGATCGCGCCGGCTTGACGGATCAGCACCAGTTCGGCCTCCGATTTTACCAGCCGCGCCCAGTTGACGAGGTCGTGATTGTTGCCGAAACGCGCTGCGGGCAGGCCGCCGACAAGATGGGCATGACAGCGCGCCGTGTAATAGTGCGCGTCCATCTCGACGCCGATGCGCGCCTGTTCCCATCCGCGTGCCCGGATCAGGCTGGCGAGTTCGTCATACGGATGCTCGATAGGCTGCTGTACCAGCCGCTCGGAGAACGCGACGATGTTTTCTTCGGGCAGGCCGGTGGTCAAGCGGGCGCTCCTGGCGTCCTGCGCCCTGCCGAACCAGATCGGCAGATTTTCCTCCAGATGGACGAGCACGCATTGCGGCACGTAGAAGGACCATCCGTCGTAACCAGTAAGCCAGCACATGTTTGCGGGATCCTGGCAGACGATGAGATCGAAGCCGGCCTTCTCCATGCGCCGCTTCACGCCCGTCAGGCGCTGCGCGTATTCCGTTTTCGTGAAGTTGGCCGACCTGCTCAAAACTCGTCCCCGTGACCATCGTGATCGATTGCAAGTCCGCCGCTCCATTTCGAGGCAGATACCTCTAATTGTGCACAACTAGCAATCGATCCAGCCGCGCATTCGGGCTGATATCAACGATTTTCCAGATTCGTACAGGGTGTCTTGCGATATGTCCAGATGAGTTGTATACGTCTTACATGTTCGATGCGACGATGGAGAAACGTCCTTCGAGCCGGTAAGCTCATCCAAAAAGAAAAGGGGAATGCATGCTCATGTCACAGATATCTCGCCGCACGGCCATGAAGACGGCTGCCTGCCTTGCGCTCGTCGCGACTATGTTAACGGCGCTTCCGGCTCAGGCCGAAACGACCCTCGAACGCGCCAAGAAGGACGGTTACATCCGCGTCGGTTTCGCCAATGAGGCGCCGTTCGGGTTCGCAACGCCTGACGGCAAATTGACCGGCGAAGCGCCCGAGGTCGCCAAGGCTGTGCTCGCCAAGATGGGCATTTCGCAGGTGGACGGCGTGCTGACCGAATTCGGGTCGCTCATACCTGGCCTGAAGGCTGGGAGATTTGACATCATCGCTGCCGGCATGTTCATCAATCCAAAGCGTTGCGCGGAGATCAATTTCTCCGAACCGTCCTATGGTATCGGTCAGGCCTTGCTGGTGGCGAAGGGCAACCCGAAGGGCATAAAGGATTATTCGAGCGTCAAGGACAATCCCGATCTCAAGCTCGCCGTGATGGCGGGCGCGGTCGAGGGTGGATACGCCAAGGATGCAGGTGTCGCGCCAGGGCAGATCGTCGCTTTGCCTGACCAGTCCAGTCTCGTTGCCGCCGTCCAGGCAGGGCGCGCCGACGCCGCCGCGCTTACCGCATTGTCGATCGCCGATATGGCCAAAAAGGCCGATGGCGTCGAATCGACCAAGCCCTTCGGCGAGGTTGCCGGCAAGTCGGTTAAGGGGCACGGCGGCTTCGGCTTCCGCAAGGAGGACACCGATCTCCAGGAAGCGTTCAATGCCGAACTGAAGAAATTCATCGGCTCACCGGAGCACATTGCGCTGGTCGAGCCACTCGGCTTCGGTAAGGATTATCTGCCGAACAAGACCACCGCGCAGCTCTGCAAGGGCGAATAAGTTCCCAACTGCTGGGCGGCGTGAAAGCGCCGCCCTTTTTTTGCTCGGAGAAGCAGATGGGAATTCGCACGCTCGTTGCCATGCTGGTTGTCTCGCTGGCCGTGATCGCCGTGCTTGCAACACAGGCAACATACAGGCTGTTCCTGCCGGGGCTGCTGCAGGGCGCCGTCCTGACAATGGAGATCGCCATCCTGGGCAGCCTGCTGGCGGTCATCATGGGCGTGCTCGCCGCCTTGGCACGTATGTATGGCCCGGCGCCGCTTAGATGGCTGGCGACGGTCTATGTCGAGATCTTTCGCGGCACCTCGGCGCTGGTGCAATTGTTCTGGCTGTTTTTTGTGCTGCCGCAATTCGGCGTCACGCTAGACGCATTTCTCGTTGCCGTACTGGCGCTCGGCCTGAATGTCGGGGCTTACGGATCCGAATGCGTGCGGGGGGCCATCCAGTCAGTCGCGCGCGGCCAGTGGGAAGCGGGAACTGCGCTCAACATGAGCCGCGCGCAGATGCTGCGCCGGATCATCCTGCCGCAGGCCTTTATCGCCATGATCCCGCCTTGGGGCAATCTGTTCATCGAGTTGCTGAAGTCGACCGCGCTGGTCTCGCTGATCACCCTGTCGGACCTTGCCTTTAAGGCGCAGCAGATGAACCAGAACACGTTCAAGACCATTCCAATCTTCACGCTGGTGCTGCTGATGTATCTCGCCATGTCGCTCACCGTCTCCATCGGCATGCGGCTGCTCGAAAAGCGGGCCTCGCTCGGCTTGGCGCGAGGGAAGGCAGCATGATCTGGGATTGGAGTTTTGCCCTCGAGATCCTGCCGGTGCTGGCGCGCGCCGCGGTCATCTCGATAGAGGCGACGCTGCTCGGTTTCGCCATCGCGGCCTCGCTCGGCCTGGTCCTGGCGGTGATCCGCATCGCCGTGCCGTGGACCGGTTGGTCGATCTCGGTGCTGGTCGAGCTGATCCGCTCGACGCCATTGCTCATCCAGATATTCTTCCTCTATTTCGTCTTTCCGAAATTCGGCCTTGTGCTCGACGCGTTCACGGCTGGTGTCATGGCGATTGGCATTCACTATGCCGCTTACTGCTCGGAGGTCTATCGCGCCGGCTTCGACAATATCCATCGTGGTCAATGGGAAGCCTCGATCGCGCTGAATCTCTCGTCCTGGACGACCTTTCGCGACATCATTATCCCGCAGGCCATCCCGCCGATCGTGCCGGCGCTCGGCAACTATCTCGTCGCGCTGTTCAAGGAAACGCCGCTGCTTTCGGCTATCGCCGTGCTGGAACTCATGCAGACAGCCAAGATTATTGGCTCCGAGACTTTCCGCTACACCGAGCCGATTACCCTGGTCGGCCTGTTCTTCCTTGCGATGAGCCTGGTTTCTGCCGCGCTTATTCGTGCCCTCGAACGCCTGCTCAACCGGAGGAACACGCGATGACGGAACAACCGATGGTCCGCTTCGACAATGTTTCCAAACGCTACGGCGCGTTGACCGTTCTCGACGGCTTGAACCTCGAAATCGCGCGCGGCGAGAAGGTTTCCGTCATTGGCCCGTCCGGTTCGGGCAAGACCACCGTGCTGCGCATGCTGATGACGCTGGAGACGATCAATGACGGTGTCATCTGGGTCGAAGGCGAGCCGCTGACGCACATGCAGCAGGGCGGAACGCTTGTGCCTGCCAACCTTGCTCACATCCGTCGCATCCGGGCAAAGATCGGTATGGTCTTCCAGTCCTTCAATCTGTTCCCCCACATGACGGCGATGGCAAATTGCATCGAGGCGCCGATAACCGTGCTTGGCATGAAAAGGGCGGATGCCGAGGCGCGGGCGGCCGAGCTTCTCGACATGGTTGGGCTGTCGCAGAAGAAGGATCATTACCCTTCCCAGCTTTCCGGTGGCCAGCAACAGCGCGTCGCCATCGCCAGGGCGTTGGCGATGCGACCCAAGATAATGCTGTTCGACGAGGTGACCTCGGCGCTTGATCCGGAACTTGTCGGCGAAGTGCTGCAAGTGATAAGGCAAATCGGCCGCGAGCATGATTTGACGATGCTCATGGTCACGCACCAGATGGGCTTCGCCAAGGAATTTTCCGATCGCGTCTGCTTCTTCTACCAGGGCAAGATATGCGAGCAGGGACCGCCAGGCGAGCTGTTCGGTGCCCCTAAGAACGAGCGGACACGGCAATTCCTGCATGCTGTCCTGGAGGCTGGATGACACTGGAGACGGATGCCTCGGTCACCACGGCGATCCTGGAGGCGCCGCGGCCGCTTTCGGCGCGGGAACGGTTCGAGCGTATCTACCGGATCCTGCGAGACCGCATCTGCCTGCTCGACTACCCGCCGGGAAGCCGGCTCTCCGAGGAAGAACTCGCTCAGGAATTCCAGATCAGCCGCACGCCGGTCCGCCGCGTGCTGGCACGTCTTGAATCCGAAGGTCTGGTTCAATCCGTGCACGGCGTCGGCACCATAGTCACCGATGTCGACATCGAGGAATTGCAGCAGGTCTATCACTTGCGCCTCGAATTGGCGCTTCTGGTCGGCAAGCTTTCGCCGATCCCGCGGACGGCGGCCGACCTGGATCGAATCCGGACGCTCATCGCGCGCTGTGATTCCGACATGCTCAATCCGGATCAGCGGGCTTTCCTGCAGCTGAACATGGACTTCTTTTCTGAACTGACCGCCATGACCGGGAACCAGCCCCTGCGCGAGATCAGCGAGAGACTTTATTTCCAGGTGGCGCGTGTCGTCCTGAAGATGATGCCTCAACTAGGGCTTGTGGAAGAGTTCACCGCGTTTCGACGTGAGATGGAGGAAGTCTTGGCCGCAGCGGAGATCGGCGACTGGGAGTCGATCGGGCACATCAGGCGCGCGCATATCTCAATGAGCTTTCGACGCATGATGCGGCATGGGGACCATGCCAAGGACACGAACAGCGACCGCTTGGTACGGCAAGAAGAATAGTTTCTTTGCCCGAAGTTCGAAACGCCATTGGCGGATATCGTTGAAAAGGCGGCCAGCACCAGGCCGGTTGGGCCGGCGCCTACGATCAGGACGTCACTGCGGGTCATGGCTTCCTCCCTGACGGCGATTGCAGTCGGGCGGTTTCAGATCAGCAACACCCAAATATGGCCCCAGCAGTCACGGACAACGCCACTGGATCGGTTTCCGCGGTTCCATCGAGAGCATGGGCTGGCGGAGGAACGTCGTCCCGACGCCCATCGACCTGCTTGCCGATCGGCGAACATGCCTCCAAATAAACGGCCTGAAGAATCAAAGCCCGTGCTATAAAAACAGAGACGGCAAAACTCCCAGGAGGAGCGCGCATTGGCGCTGAAGAACAAACCGGTCCCGCGTGAGCCATTGCCTGACGCCGACGTCCATTCGGAAGGGTTCCGGCAGACGCGCGAAGCGCGCCGCAGCGCACTTGTCGAGGACTATGTCGAGCTGATCGCCGACCTGATCGAGGACGGCAACGAGGCGCGCCAGGTCGATATCGCCGCTAGGCTCGGCGTCGCCCAGCCGACAGTGGCCAAGATGCTGACCAGGTTGTGCGCCGACGGGCTGGTGTCGAGAAAACCCTATCGCGGTGTGTTCCTGACCGAGGCCGGCCGCAAGGTTGCCGAGGAGAGCCGCATCCGCCACCACACGGTGGAAGCCTTCCTGCGCTCGCTCGGCGTCAGCGCCGAGACGGCGCGCATCGATGCCGAGGGCATCGAGCATCATGTCAGCGCCGAGACGCTGGAGGCGTTTCGCAAGGCGATGACGGTGCGCTGATCCTTCCGGGTGACTTCCTCGGGCGGACCAGCGAGCGGAACCGCCTAATCATACGCACGTTGCTTCCGAGATCGCGCGATTGTCGCGCCAGGGAGAAGACGATGGGCGTCGAACAAGCACCGACCGGGAAGGGCAAGCAGGCCGCAAAGGGATTGCGGCAGGCTGCGGCCAGGGATGAGCGCAAGACGGAAGCCGAGACAGGCCACCCCTTGAAAAAGGGAGCGGAGCGGTTCGAGGAACGTTCGAAAAGCTCCGATGGCAAGAGCGCCGGCGCCAAGCAGAAAGACTGAGCACTCTTCTGTCAACGGCTATACCGACCGCGCGGGCGGAGACCAAGTGCAGGTCCGAGCAGGCGGCTGACGATCATTCGTAAAAGTCCTCGCATCCCTCCATGGGGGCGATGCCATAGGCCTTGGCTGGTATCGGCCAGAGCGGTGAAGCCGGCATGCCGGCGCTGCGCCAGCCACGAAAAATGCTGTGACTTGGCGCAACCATTGGGATAATTGTTTGTTGGGTTGGGCCGGCCATACCGGAACAACGCGAAGTTCGCAGCGCTAGGAGTTGCCATGCTCTGGAGAGGCCGTCGTCAGAGTGACAATGTCGAGGACGACCGCGGCGACAGCGGCTCCGGCGGTGGGCTCGACGGCGGCGGCCCCGGCCAGTTCCGCATCCCCATCGGCGGCGGCGCGGGCGGTGGCGGCATGTCGCTCTCGGGCCTCATCATCTTCGCGGTCGTCGCGCTCATTGCCTGGGGTGTTTTCGGCATCAATCCCCTGCAACTCCTGAACGGGGACGGCGGCGCGTTGCTGCCGGGCGGCGGTGGCCAGATATCGGACAACAGCGGCGGCCAGGGCAACGGCGCCGCGCCAGCCAATGATGAAATGAAGCAGTTCGTGGCGACCGTCTTGGCCGAGACCGAAGACACCTGGACCGGCATCTTCAAGTCGCAAGGCCTGACCTATGAGGATCCCAAGCTGGTGCTGTTTTCCGGCCAGATCCGCTCGGCCTGCGGGTTCGCTTCCTCGGCGGCTGGTCCGTTCTACTGCCCCGGCGACCACAAGGTCTATCTCGACATGACCTTCTTCCAGCAGCTCGACCAGCAGTTCGGCGCCTCCGGCGAATTCGCCCGCGCCTATGTGATCGCGCATGAGGTCGGCCACCATGTGCAGAACCTCACCGGCATCATGTCCAAGTTCAACCAGATGCGGCAAGGCATGAGCGAAGCCGATGCCAACCAGCTGTCGGTGCGCATCGAGCTGCAGGCCGACTGCTTCGCCGGCGTATGGGCCCACTACACCGCGCAGAAGGGCATTCTGGAACCAGGCGATTTCGAAAGCGCGCTCAATGCCGCCAAGCAGATCGGCGACGACACGCTGCAGAAGAAGATGCAGGGCTATGTCGTGCCGGAAAGCTTCAACCACGGCACCTCGCAACAGCGGCAGACCTGGCTGGCGCGCGGCTACAAGAGCGGCAAGCTGTCGGACTGCAACACGATGAGCGGCCCGCTCTGAGCACCGATTCCACGGCGATACCCTGACGGAAACGATGCCGTCAGGAAGTGTCAGGATCAGGGCTTCCTACGTGTTCCCTCATTGTTCCTTTCGGCGGGCTCGCCTATAAGGTGCGTCCGCCTGTGCCCCGGGCGGCCAGAGGAGCTTGACCCATATGATCGACCCCAAAACCGCCAAGCGGGGCCTTGCGCTCGTTTTCACCACGCTGCTGCTCGACATTGTCGGTTTCGGTATCATCATGCCGGTGCTGCCGGCCTATCTGCAGGAGCTGTCCGGCGTCAGCATCAGCGGCGCGGCGATCGAGGGCGGCTGGCTGTTCTTCGTCTATGCCGCCATGCAGTTCTTTTTCGCGCCCATCATGGGCGGTCTGAGCGACCGGTTCGGCCGGAGGCCGATCCTGCTCGCCTCGGTGCTGACCTTCTCCATCGACAATCTGATCTGCGCGGTCGCCTGGTCCTATCCGATGCTGTTCATCGGCCGCGTGCTGGCCGGCATTTCAGGCGCCAGCTATTCGACGACGTCGGCCTTCATCGCCGACATCTCCGACGATGAGAACCGGGCCAAGAATTTCGGCTTGCTCGGCATCGCCTTCGGCGTCGGCTTCGTCATCGGACCGGTGCTGGGCGGGTTGCTCGGCACGTTCGGGCCGCGCGTGCCGTTCTATTTCGCCGCCGGGCTCGCCTTCGTCAATTTCCTGATCGCGATGTTCCTCCTGCCGGAAACGCTCGATGAAAAGCACCGCCGCCGCTTCGAGTGGAAGCGCGCCAACCCGGTCGGCACGCTGCTGCAGATGCGCCAGTACCAGGGCATCGGCTGGATCGGGCTCGTCTTCTTCCTGATGACGCTCGGCCACATGATGTACCCGGCGGTCTGGTCGTTCGTGTCCAACTATCGTTATGGCTGGAGCGAGCAACAGATCGGCTTCTCGCTTGGTGCCTTCGGCCTGTGCGGTGCGATCATCATGGGCACCGTTCTGCCGCGCGTGATCGCCAGACTTGGCGAGTGGAAGACAGCAGTGATCGGCCTGACCTTCACGGCGGCCAGCGCCTTCGGCTATGCCTTCGCCACGCAGGGCTGGATGATCTATGCGGTGATCGTAGCCGGTTGCCTTGAAGCCTTGGCCGATCCGCCGCTCAGGAGCCTCGCCGCTGCCAAGGTGCCACCTTCGGCACAAGGCGAACTGCAGGGCGCGATGACCTCGATCTTCTCGATCACCTCGATCATCACGCCACTGCTCTACACGGCCATCTTCTCGTGGTTCACCGGGCCCAGCGCACCCGTGACTTTCGGTGGCGCGCCCTATCTGGTCGGAGCGTGCTTCCTGGTGCTGGCGCTCATCGTCTTTGTCACCAAGGTGGCGAGGACGGCAGCGGCCAGGACCGTCACGACCGAGGTCGCCGAAGACGGAGCGCAGGTATGAGCCATGACAGCCGCATCGCGCTGACCAAGGATGGAGTGTCGCTGTCGCGGCTGGTCTTCGGCGCCTAACGCCTGCTCGATGGCGGTGCCCGTCCGGATGCCGATCAAGTCGCCCGGCTGATCGGCACCGCATCGGTGCCGGCGATCTCGTCACCGTCGCCATTGCCTGGCTGCTGCGTCACCCGGCCCGGCTGGTGCCGGTACTCGGTTCAATGAAGCCGGAACGGCTGACGGCCACGGTCAAGGCGCTGGCGATCAGCCTCGACCGCGAGCAATGGTTTGTCACGCTGGAGGCGAGTGAAGACGGGCCGGTGGCGTGAGGTCGGGAATCAGGATTCAATCCATTCGCTAGGAACATCCAACGCCTTTGCCAGCATCGCCGTGGTTTGCGCAGACGGTTTGCGGCGATTGGATTCGATATCCGACAGGAAGCCCTGACTGACACCGATGGCATTCGCCAACTCGGCTTGTGTCAGCTTGCGCCAATTGCGGAGCGCCTTGAGGCGGCCGGAGCCTCGCAAAATATCCATAGTCACATCAGCGGGCAGGGCTTTTTCCGTTTTGAGATCAGCTTTCCGTTCGTCGTAGATGGCGACATCCGCTGCGTCTTCGAGGGCTTCTTCGGCGGCATGCAGCAAGGCCTCGTAGTCAGCCTTCGGGATAACGACCAGTTCTTCGCCGGTTGAAGTCTTTATGATTTGCGGGGCGTTCATGGCATTCTGTCCTATGGCCAGCTGTAAGTCGTCGTTTCACGCTTGCCGATGTAGACTGCAAGGATCGTGATGCGATCTTCATCGAATATGACGCGGCAGCGGCCAATCCGCAGCCTGTAACCGCCCCTGCCGGAAAGACGCTTTACATCTCCACGGCCGTAGGCGATCAAACCTTCGGAGACCTGCTCGCGGACGTCAGCGGGTAGGTTGTCGAGATCGCGAGCCGCCGATACCGAAAGGATAATCGTCTTCACAACAGCGGTATCGCAGATTTATCGCTTTGGGTTAAGCGATATTATCGCTTGTTGCCGATCCAGGAAAGATCAGGCTCGTTCTACCAGCAGTTCCTCGCCGCGCTTTTCGCGGATCAGGTTGACGAAACGGCGGAACAGATAGTGCGAGTCCTGCGGGCCGGGCGAAGCTTCGGGATGATGCTGGACAGAGAACACCGGGCGGCCGGTGAGCGCGATGCCGCAGTTCGAGCCGTCGAACAGCGAGACATGGGTTTCCTCGACGCCTGATGGCAGCGAGTCGGCGTCGACGGCGAAGCCGTGGTTCATCGAGACGATCTCGACCTTGCCGGTGGTGTGGTCCTTGACCGGATGATTGGCGCCGTGATGGCCCTGGTGCATCTTGGCGGTCTTGCCGCCCAGCGCCAGTGCCAGCATCTGATGGCCGAGACAGATGCCGAACACCGGAATGTCGGTCTTCAGCAAGTCCTGGATGACCGGCACGGCATAGTCGCCGGTGGCTTCCGGGTCGCCGGGACCGTTGGAAAGGAAGATGCCATCCGGCTGCATGGCCAGGATTTCTTCCGAACCAGTCTTGGCCGGAACCACCGTGACCTTGGCGCCGAGACCCGCGAGCAGGCGCAATATGTTGCGCTTGACGCCGTAGTCGATGGCAACGACATGCATGGTCGGCGCGTCCTGCTCGGCAAAACCCTCGTTCCACACCCAAGGCGTCTCGCGCCAGACCGAGGACTGGCCCGAGGTGACCTCCTTGGCGAGATCGAGCCCGATCAGGCCCGACCATGCGGCGGCGCGCCGCTTCAGATCGTCGAGGTCGAAGACGCCGTCGGGCGCATGCGCGATGACGGCGTTGGGCATGCCCTTTTCGCGGATCAGCGCGGTGAGCGCCCTCGTGTCGATGCCCGACAGCGCGACGATGCCGCGCTTCTTCAGCCACTGGTCGAGATGGCCGGCGGCGCGGTAGTTGGACGGGTTGGTGACATCGGCCTTGAACACGGCGCCGACGGCGCCGGTGCGCGCGGCCGGATTGAGGTCCTCGATGTCCTCGCCATTGGTGCCGATATTGCCGATATGCGGGAAGGTGAAGGTGACGATCTGGCCGGCATAGGAGGGATCGGTGAGGATCTCCTCATAGCCGGTGAGCGCCGTGTTGAAGCAGACTTCGGCGACGGCGGAGCCGGTGGCGCCGAGACCGCGGCCCTCGATGACGGTGCCGTCGGCCAGCACCAGAAGGGCGGTCGGCTTTTCGGTTGCCCAGGCGGGCGTCATCTCGGCCATGTCGGCACTCCTATGAGGCTGCGCGCTTCCACAGGCCCAGCCGGCCATCCGCGCAGCAAATGGCGCGGAGCGGCGAATTCGCGGCCTCCACGCACCCAAGCTTCAGTTCATGCAAGGCCCAGTACATAGGGGAAGGGGGCAGGCCGGTCAATGACGATGCGAAATGCGGCTTCGAATTATTTCATTGAGGAATATCATAGGCTTGCCCCGCCATATCAGGGTTTGCGTTGGCTTGCCCCCGGCGTTATTGTCCACGCCGACCGAAGGAGAAAGCACGATGCGCGCGAAAATCGCCGAATCCCTGAAGAGCGCGATGAAGGCGCAGGACAAGCACCGGCTGCCGACATTGCGGCTGATCCAGGCCGCCATCCACGATCGCGATATCGCCAATCGCGGCGCCGGCAAGGAACCGGCCAGCGACGAGGAAATCCTGCAGATACTGGCCAAGATGGTGAAGCAGCGCGAGGAATCGGCCAAGGCGTTCGAGGACGGCAAGCGGCCGGAACTGGCCGCTCAGGAGCGCGGCGAAATGGAGATCATCCGCGACTTCCTGCCGACGCAGCTCGACGATGCGGCGATCACGGCCGCGGCGCGCGAAGCGATTGCCGCGACCGGTGCCACCAGCCAGAAGGACATGGGCAAGGTGATCGCCGCGCTGAAGCAGAAATATGCCGGCCAGATGGATTTCGGCAAGGCGAGCGGCATCGTCAAGAGTCTGTTGCAGTAGGGACTTTCCCGCCACGACGGCAGCGATGCCCGGTCTGGATCGAAATAGGGTCTGGCCCGGAGCCCGCGGAGGCCCAACTCATCAGTCTATTGCGGCGCGGTGCTGTTTTCCCACCCTCTGGGTCGAGCGGACCTCACGGCTCCTTGCAGATCGGCAGCGGCTGCGCGGGCGGTGCGGGATGATCCTTCTTGTACTGGGCGATGATCGGCTCGAGGGTTTTGCGCGGCCAGAATTTCGGCGCGCCGATTTCCTTCAGGCAGGATGCGTTCCAATAAGGCCCGTCGCTGGATAGCGAATGGCCCTTTCCCGCCGCCTGCGCGACGGCGGCGATGTCGCGCGATTCCGGATAGATGTAGAGCGTCGTCGGGTTGTCCTTCACCATCGAAATGATCTGCCGCGCGTCCGCCGGCGACCAGCTGGTGCAGCCATTGCTGCGGCCGCCGGCATACGCCACCAGCTTGCCGAACGGCACGAAACCGTCGTGGTCGGCATAGGAACTGTTCGGGCTTTTGCGCATGCACATGGTGCGCAGCACCTGCGCCGCGTGGCCGCCGATCACGCGTTGCCTGGCGTTGGCGGCTTCGCCCTCGCCATCGAACTGTATGAAGGTGCGCAGGAAGGCGGCATCCTGTTTGGCGCCGGCGCGATAAAAACCCTTGAAGGACGTCTTCGCCTCGCGGGTCATATAGGCGCCGCCGGCGGTCAACTCCGAATCCATGGCGTTGCCGAAGTTCTTGGAGCACCGCCTGCCGTTTGAAAAATCCGCTGCGCCTTTCAGGTTCCGGCCGCCGCCGTGACCCGATGCGATGGCGCGAAAGGACTGGCTGGCTTCGCAGATGACATAATAGCGGCGCCCGAGCACGCCATTGCCGAGATCGCCCGGACGCGTGGCATCCATGGCGAAATAACAGGGGTTCGCGACCGCGCCTTGCGTCGCCTTCTTTTGATAGAGCGCGCGTGCCCGCTCCAGCACCACTTGCGAGATCTGGCCGTCGCTGTCGCCGACATGAGCCTGCAGCCAGGCCGGGACGGAGGAGGGCGCGGCGAAGGACCGGACCGACGCCGTCAGGGCGATGATGACAAGGAGGCTGAGGGTGATGACGACACCCAACGGGACAGATCTCAACCGCACCAGACCCATTCTCCTGCCGAACCGTTTTTACTTCCCCGGTGAATCATTCGAGCCATCATAAAATGCCCTGTGCCAATCGGCGAAACACATCTTGTTTAGCGCACCGGCAAACCTGCACGAAGAAACAGGTCGGCGCACAAAATGTCCATAGGCCGGGATGCTGGCTCAAGGCTTGCGGCGCGCGTCCTCGCATCGGCTGACATTCGCGATCTTGGATCCGCCGATTTTCGACCCGTTCGGATTGCGCTATGATCTGATTCTGGCGCGGCCCGCGCCTCCTCCCTCCGCCGGGAAAGCATCAGTTCATGCAGGGCTATCCGATCACCGGACCGACTGTTCGAGCACAAGGCATAAGGAGGGGTTGCGAAAACTGCTCGCACCAGGAGGCTTTGCGATGGAGCTATCCCAGCCCGTCTATCATCTGAAGCGTCAGGCCAAGCTGTTGTCCCGGGAAGCAAAAATCCCGCTCCACCAAGCGCTTGACCATATTGCGGCACAGGAAGGTTTTGCGAGCTGGAGCCTGCTTGCGGCCAAAGCTTCTGAAGCCACACCGGCCGGCAGGCTGTTCTCGCGGTTGGCGCCGGGCGACCTAGTTCTGGTCGGTGCGCGGCCAGGCCACGGCAAGACCCTGATGAGCCTCGAACTCGCGGTCGAAGCGATGAAGCATGGCCATCGCAGTGCCTTCTTCACGCTGGAATATACGCGGCGCGATGTGCTGGAGCGGTTTTGCGCCATCGGCGCCGATCCGGCCCGGTTCGACCACCTGTTCGAGTTCGACAATTCCGATGCCATCAGCGCCGACCATATCGTCAGGGCGCTGGAATCGGCGCCGCGCGGCACGCTGGCGGTCATCGACTATCTGCAACTGCTCGACCAGAAGCGGGAAAACCCGGCCCTGATGGATCAGGTCCGTGCGCTGAAGGCTTTCGCACGCGACAGGGGCGTTATCCTGGTCTTCATCTCGCAGATCGACCGGTCCTACGATCCGTCGACAAAGCCGTTTCCCGATATCAGCGACATCAGGCTGCCGAACCCGCTGGACCTGTCGCTGTTCAGCAAGGCGTGTTTCCTGAACAGGGGCGAGATACGCTTCCAGCAGGCTTGAGCGTTCCTCCGGCCAAAGCTATGCCCTGGACCATGATCGAGATCGTCAAACCCGCGCTGGAGCATCTGCCGTCCTACAAGGCGGCGCTCGAGCGCGGCTGGTCGCCGGACAATGTGCGGCTGGAGGTTGCGAGGCGCGAGCAGCTTGCGGCTATAGACGAGGATCCCGTGGCCTTCCTGGCCAGCCTCGACGATCCCGAGGCCAAGGGCCCACCCATCACCTTGCCCGACGGCAGACACGTGCCGCGCCTGCCGAGTTTCAGGCGCTGGATCTGGGACGGCGAGGCATCGGGCTCGATCGGCCTGCGCTGGCAGAAGGGCACGGCGGAACTGCCGTCCCATGTGCTTGGCCATATCGGCTATGCGGTGGTGCCGTGGAAGCGGCGGGGCGGCTATGCCACCGAGGCCTTGCGGCTGATGCTCGAGGAGGCGAGGGCGGTCGGCCTTCCCTATGTCGAGATCACCGCCAAGCCCGCCAATCCAGCCTCACACAGGGTGATCCTGGCCAATGGCGGCCAACTGGTCGACCGCTTCTTCGAGGATGCCGCCTATGGCGGGATGGAGAGCCTGCGGTTCCGGATCGATCTGTAGAGCGCCTTATCGCCCTTTGGCCTGATCGCGCAGCCAGTCGGCCAGCGATGCGCGATGCTTGCCGCCCCTGCCGGTGAAGGCCCCGGCGGACAGCATGGAGTTCAGCACCGCCTCCTGCGTGGCGTCCGCCGCCGCCCGGAAAAGCATGTCGATGCGGGCTTCGTTGAGCGTCAGTTGCGGCACCAGATCGCGGCTTTCGTCGTGGTCAACCAGGGTGCCGGTGCTGAAGGCGATGGCGATGTCACCACTGCCAT
The DNA here is from genome assembly GCF_006442395.1 of Mesorhizobium sp. B2-3-5. NCBI lineage: Bacteria > Pseudomonadati > Pseudomonadota > Alphaproteobacteria > Hyphomicrobiales > Phyllobacteriaceae > Mesorhizobium > Mesorhizobium sp. B2-3-5. The sequence continues at coordinate 133,273 of NZ_VFVX01000014.1, forward strand.
GGCCCCAGAAGGAACCGAGCCTGGCGATGCCGGCTCCGGCGCGGCGCGCCACCCTCTCGAGCTGGCGGTGTTCCAGCGGCACATCGGTCGCCAGCACGACCATGATCGAGCCGCGTTCGGCCTCGGCCGGCCGCCTCGGGTCAGGCCGGCGCCCGTCAGGCAGCAAGAGGTCGCCGGCCCTGCCGAAGTTCGACAGGACGAGGACGCCCAGGTGATGGCCGCCGCCAAGTGCGATCTTTCTCGACGCCGAGCCGATGCCGCCCTTGAAGCCGAAGCAGCTCATTCCCGTTCCGGCGCCGACATTGCCCTGTTCAACCGCCCCCTCCCGCGCGTCCGCAAGCGCGGCAAGCGCGTGCTCCTCCGATATCGCCAGCGCCTGGATGTCGTTCAGCGGGCCGTCATTGCACTCGCCGACCACCGGATTGACGGTTCCGGTTGTGCGGCCGATGTCCGGGTTCCGGCGGATGGCGTCGCGGATAAGCGCCGTGGCGCAGGTGCCGACCGAGAGCGTGTTGGTCAGGAGCACAGGCGTTTCGATGGTGCCGAGTTCCTGCACCTGCATCAGGCCGACGGTCTTGCCGAAGCCGTTGATGACATGGGCTGCCGCAACCACCTTCTTGCGGAACAGGTTTCCGCCATGCGGCAGGATGGCCGTCACGCCGGTGTTGATGTCGCCGTTGCGCAGCGTGCGGTGGCCGACGCGCACACCGGGCACATCGGTGATCGCATTGTGCGGACCCGTCGGCAAGCTGCCGCAGGTCAGGCCGAAATCGCTCGCTATGCCCATCTCTGCTCCGGTTTCACAAACGGTCCGTGCGGGCCTGTCGTGGTCATGCGGTCCGGCACGGCGTGGATGACACGCGGCCAGGGTCGTCGGTTCTGATCTACTCGGCCGCGGCCGGCAGTGGCGGCCTGATGTCGCTGCGGCGTTCCCAGACATGCGAGGCCACAGCGACGAAGACGGCGACCAGCATGGCAAAGGCGCCGAGCAACGACAGGCTGCGATAGCCGTAGCCGCCATTGAGCATGGCGGCGCCCAGCGATGCGGCCAATGCGATGCCGATATTGAAGCCGGATGGGATGAGCGAGGCGGCGAGACCGGATGCGTCGGCCGTCCAGGCCAGGATGCGGGTCTGGATCGGCGTGCCGATGGCGAAGTTGAGTCCGCCCCAGATGACGATCGCCACGATCATCGGCAAGGGGTAGGGGCTGACGGCGTAGATCACCGCCAGCGTCACCGCCTGCAGGAAGAGCATGGTGATCAGCGAGGGCATCAGCTTCCAGTCGGAAAGCTTGCCGCCAAGGAAGACGCCCAGCGTGGCGCCGACGCCGTTGAGCAGCAGCACCCAGGGCACCAGCCTCTCGTCGAGGCCGGTGACCTCCAGCAGGGTCGGCGTGATGTAGGTGAACAGGCCGAATTGGCCGATCATCAGCATCAGCATCAGGATCAGCGAAGTCCAGACCTGTTGGCGTGCCAGCACGCGGACCTCGGTGGCGAGATCGGCGGGCTTGGCCTGATATCCGGCGGAGCGCGGCAAAAGGGCGGCCATGGCAAGGGTTGCCGCCACGCCCAGCGCGCCCATCACCCAGAAGGTCGCGCGCCAGCCCCAGATATTGCCAATCGCGGTGCCGGCCGGCACGCCGATGACGTTGGAGACGGTGAGGCCCGACAGGATGACGGCAACGGCCATGCCGCGCTGGTCCTCGCGCACCAGGCCGACCGCGACCACCATAGCGACGCCGAAATAGGCGCCATGCGCGACCGCAACGGCAATGCGCAACAGCAGCATCGAAGTGAAGTCGGGCGCCAGCGCGCAGGCCGCCTGGCCGATGGTGAAGGCAATGGCGAGGCCGAGCAGCAAGGTCTTGCGCGACAGCGACTTGGTGGCGAGCGCCAGCAGCGGGCCGCCAATGGCGATGCCGCAGGCATAGCCGGAGACGAGATAGCCTGCGGAGGGGATCGAAACGCCGAGGCCCTGCGCCACCTGCGGCAGCACGCCGGCGATGACGAACTCGGTGGTGCCGAAGGCGAAGGCGGCGATGAACAGGGCGATCAGCGGAAGCGACATGGCGGGAAATGGGATCCTCGAATGCAGGTCTCAAACCACGGATGGGCGTTGCCAGCAATCCAGAATTTTTTGTCCCCGCTTTAGCTTTTCTTGACCGGTTCCCTTGTGCCAGCCAGTGGCGTGGCAACCGGGCGGGGCGGTGCCGGCCGGCAACGGACGGGGCGCTATGCCGTGTTCTTGCGCCCGTAGGGAACCTTCAGCCACGCCCGCTCGTGGAAATAATAGAGCAGCGATTTGGTGAAGACCTCCGTTACGCCGATGGCGGCCGCGAGCTTGACGCTTCCGGTCACCACCAGCGAGATGATTATCGTGTCGATGGTGCCGGTTACCCGCCAGGAAAGCGCCTTGGCGAAACTGCGCGAATGGGTATCCATCGATCTCCTCCCGGTGGCATCAGATGCTTAGCCGACGGATGGCAGGATGAGCAAAGACTAATTTTGCCGTTGAGGCCGGGATGACGCAACCTTGTTCCAAGTTGATGCCGGTACGGGAAAAAGGTTGCGCCTCAGCCCGCTTTCAACCTCGACCCCGTGAGCAGGCCGCGTTCTTCGAGAACCGGATAGGCCATCGATGCCAGCAGCGAGTTGATCTGCTTGAGGTCGCGGATGGTGTCGAGGTGGATCGAGCTGGTTTCGACGCTTTTGGCGGTGCCTTCGCGCAGCCGTACGAAATGGCTGGCGCTGGTTTCCTTCTCGCGGTCGCGCAGCTGGTCCTTCTCCAGCACCAGCTGACGGGCCGTTTCGGGATCGCGCGAGACCAGCACGTTGAAGGCGAGCCGCGCATTGGCCAGCACCGAGCTGTGGAAGGCGCACAATTCGCTCCAGCCTTCGTCGGTGAATTCCAGCCTGCGATCGAACTTCTTCTTCACATGCACCAGCATGTTGCGCACGATGATGTCGCCGACCTGCTCGAGCTTGACGCAGGCGCCAATCAGCTCCTGGCAGCGCAGCGACTCGTCCTCGGTCAGCGGGTTCTTGGTGACCTTGGCGAGGTAGAGTTTTATGGCCGCGTGCTTGCGGTCGACGCGGTCGTCGAGGGCGGCAAGCGCCTTGATCTTGTCGGTATCGGCGTCTTCGTAGAGCTCGATGATGCGTTTCAGCATGATCTCGACTGTCTCGCACACCCGCACCACCTCGCGCGTGGCGTTGGCCAGCGCCTGGCTCGGCACGTCGAGCGCGCTCTCGTTGAGCGCCGAGAGCTCGATCACGTCGAGCGAGGCTGCCGGCGCCGGCTTGGTGCCGAGCGCCACGATCTTCTCGGAAGCGCGATAGACGAAGCTGGCCAGCGGCAGGCCGGCGACCAGGATGATGACGTTGAACAGGATATGGGCGTTGACGATCTGGCCGGCCGCCGTGGCGCCGAGAAAGCCGACATGCGGCCTGAAGATCATGAACAGCACCAGCATGACCAGCGACCCAAGCCCGCGCATCAGGAGATTGCCGATCGGCACGACGCGCACGGCGGGGCTGGCCGAGCGGGTCAGCATCGGCGCGATGATCGAGGAACCGAGATTGACGCCGAGGATGAGGACGATGCCGAGTTCGGGCGTGATCAGGCCGCGGCCAGCCAGCGTCGCCATCAACAGGACTGCCGCGATGCTCGACTGGAACAGCCAGGTGATCAGCGCCGCCAGCAGATAGGCGGTGACGGAATCGGTGGAGAAGTAGTTGATGATGACAGGCATGAGCTGACTGTTGCGCAACGGCTCCGAGGCCTGGCCGATCATTTCCAGCGACAGGATCAAAAGGCCGATGCCGACCAGGATGCGGCCGGTCTGGCGCCAGTCGCGCCGCTCGGTGGCCATGAACATCACCGTGCCGGTGATCAGGCAGAGCGGCACCAGCAAGGTGAGATCGAAGGTCAGCAGCTTCACCACCAGCGCCGAGCCGATCTCGGCGCCGCGCACCGCCAATTGGCCGGCGGCGCCCGAGACGATGCCTGAATGCTGGCCGCCACGTCGCTCACCGGCCAGGCGGCGCCGATGAACGCGCCGGTCGCGCCGCAGTCGAACTACACAAAGGTCGATTGGCAGAAGCCCGGCAGGCATGTCGAGAAGCGCGTCGTGAAGAAGAAGGTCGTCGTGAAGCGCAACTATTGGCGTAATGGCCAGAAATATTCCAACTGGAAGCGTCACCAGCCGATCCGCGACTACGGCCGCTACGGCCTGCACCGTCCCGGCCGCGGCCAGGAATGGATCCGCGTCGGCAATGACTACGTGCTCGTCGGCGTCCTCTCCGGCGTGATCTTCGGCGCCATCGCCGCTCAGTAGGCTCTAGCTCCACGGCAGCTTGCCGGATGTAACAAGAAGGCGGCCCGCAATGGCCGCCTTCTTTTGGCGTTCATGCCTTTTTGCGACCGTCTCGACGGGCCGAACTGCTTGCACAAAATATCACAATATGCGATATTTTTGAGGTGAAGCGGGTCATTCTTCTCCCTCTGGCCGCCAAGGCGCTGCGGAAGCATCGGGCGGATGCCGAGAGGATCCTGTCGAAGATAGAAGCCTATGCCCACGACGCGAGCACGCTTGCGAACAGTGTCAAGGCTCTGCAGGGATCGACCGCTCTGCGTTTGAGGGTCGGTGACTATCGGGTCATTTTCGAGGAGACAGACCAGGAGATCATCGTCACCAAGATTGGGCCACGCGGATCTGTTTATGATTGAAGGGATGCGATGATGAACAACATTGCCTATGTCACGACGCCCGGTGGCGAGGAATTGGCCATCCTGCCGCGCAGCGAGCTTGAGGCATTGCGGGAATCATTGGACCACGCACAGGCGTTGGGTAGCTTTCGCGCAGGCCAGATACCAGGTTTGACCACGGATGAAGCGCGGGCTCTGGTGGCGGCGACTTCTCCGCTTGCCTTCTGGCGCAGATATCGCAAGCAGACCCAGGCCGTTCTCGCGGCTTCCGTCGGTGTCACTCAGAACTATCTTTCAGACATCGAGAACGGAAAACGTGGCGGCGATGTCGCGCTTTGGCTGCGACTGGCCCGAGCACTTGAAGTGCCGGTGGAAAGTTTGGTCGACGAAGGCGATTAATCGGCATATCGCCGTGATTGCCATCTCTTAGCCTGTGAAAAGACCCGCCTGTGGAAAGACCCGCCCTGTGGAAACCGGGTATGGCCCCTATTGGGGGTCGTCGGACTTCGCCGGCGTGATTATATGGTAGGGAAACGAGTTTCCTCATGCGCTTTCCGCCCGCCTTCCTCGACGAGATACGCGACCGCGTGCCGATTTCTTCTGTCATCGGCCAGCGCGTCGCGTGGGACCGCAAGAAGACCAATGCGTCGCGCGGCGACTACTGGGCCTGTTGTCCGTTCCACGGCGAGAAGAGCCCATCCTTCCACTGCGAGGACAAGAAGGGGCGCTATCACTGTTTCGGCTGCTCGGTCTCGGGCGACCATTTCAAGTTCCTGACCGAACTCGAAGGATTGAGCTTTCCCGAGGCGGTCGAGAAGATCGCCGATATGGCCGGCGTGCCGATGCCGGTCCGCGACGCGCAGGAGGAGCGGCGCGAGAAGGAACGTGCCAGTCTGACCGACGTCATGGAAATGGCGACGGCTTTCTTCCAGGAGCGGCTGCAAGGACCGGAAGGCGCAAAGGCGCGCGCGTATCTGCGCGACCGCGGGTTGACGCCGGCGACCCAGCATTCGTTCCGGCTCGGCTTCGCGCCCGACAGCCGCAACGCGCTGAAGGAGCATCTGGCGGCAAAGGGCGTGTCGAAGGCCGATATCGAGGCCTGCGGGCTGGTGCGGCACGGCGACGACATCCCGGTGTCCTATGACTGGTTCCGCGACCGCATCATGTTCCCAATCCCGGATTCGCGCGGCAAGATCATCGCCTTTGGCGGCCGTGCGCTGGCGCCCGATGCGCCGGCCAAATACATGAACTCGCCCGACACCGAGCTCTTCCACAAGGGCAATGTGCTCTACAATTTCGCCCGCGCCCGCAAGGCGCTGGCCAAGGGCGGCACGGTCATCGCGGTCGAAGGCTACATGGACGTGATCGCGCTGGCGCAGGCCGGTTTCGAGAATGTGGTCGCGCCGCTCGGCACCGCGCTCACCGAGAACCAGCTCGAGCTGTTGTGGCGCATGGCGCCGGAGCCGATGCTGTGCTTCGACGGCGACAAGGCCGGGCTGAAGGCGGCGTGGCGGGCCGCCGATCTCGCGCTGCCATCGGTCCAGGCGGGGCGCTCGGCGCGCTTTGCGCTGCTGCCGGAAGGCAAGGACCCCGACGACCTGGTCAAGGCCGAGGGGCCGGACGCATTTCGCGCCGTGCTCTCCGACGCACGGCCGCTGGTCGACCTGTTGTGGATGCGCGAGACGGCGGGTGGCGTCTTCGACACGCCGGAGCGGCGAGCGGAACTTGAAAAGACGCTGCGCGAGTTGACCAGCCGCATCCGCGACGAGAGTCTGCGCTACCACTACCAACAGGAGATGCGCGAGCGGGTGCTGAGTTTCTTCGGCTCGCAGCGCGGCTCCCGCCAGGGCCGCGACAACAACAGCGGCCGGCCAGGAGCGCGCGGCCAGGGCAAGGCTGCCGCGCCCGGCGGACAGTTCGCCAAGGGCGGCGGCCGCATCGCCATCACCGAAAGTCTCGGCCAGTCGGCGCTGGTCAAGCGCGGCGAGGGGATGTCGGTGCGCGAGGCGACGATCATCGTGGCGCTGGTCAACCATCCGGCGCTGATCGACGAGAATTTCGCGCATGTCGAGTTTCTCGATCTCGCCAATTCCGACCTGAACCGGCTGCACGCGGCCATCCTCGATGCGATGGCGCATGACATGGCCAATGACCGCCATGCCGTTGTGGCGACGATCGAGCGCGCCGGCTGCGCCGAGATCTGGGAACGCGCCGTGGGCCTGATCCGGCGGGCGCGGCAATGGCCGGCGCTGGAGACGGCGGCGCTCGAGGATGCCCGCGACGCTCTGAACCAGGCACTGCACTTGCAGCGCAGCGCGCGCACCTTACATAAGGAGCTGAAACAGGCGGAAGCGGCTCTCGAAGCGGATCCTTCGGACGAAAACTTTCGCCATCTGATCGAAATTCAGGCGCAATTTCAGGATGTACAAGCGACGGAAGCGCTGATCGAAGGGTTCGGCGTCTCTTCGGGCAGGGCCGGGCGAGCCTAAGTGCAAGCGGGTACGGAATGAGAGCGTGGCCGGGCTTCCCAGAGAGCCGGGCGCGCTAAGTCGGGTAATTGATTCGCTTTTTTCATGCGAATCATGCCAGAGGCGCTTGACCTTCCGGCAGAATGGCGGAATCAGGACGATTCGAAACGTTCACCCGCACCCGTGTCGACGGGAAGTGCAGCGATAAGAGGTCCTGGTCACTGGACAGGCAGACAGCCTGCCACAGATATCAGGGTTAATCTGGACTTAATGCATGTCGCCCAAAAGTGGAAACCGGTTTTGGGGCGACGACATGCACCAAACAAAGAGTGGATGCAGTTCGTGGCCCGGGTGAAGCGCGTTTAGAAAAACGAGCATATCCAATTTGACTGGTCCGACAGCTTATGCGGCCCGATGCCCGGCCGCTAGGAGAAGATAAAGACTATGGCGACAAAGGAAAAGGAAGAGGTCGAGACCGAACGCGAAGGCGCCACCGATGGGCCTCTGCTCGACCTTTCCGATGATGCTGTCAAGAAGATGATCAAGGCCGCCAAGAAGCGCGGCTATGTCACGATGGACGAGCTGAATTCGGTGCTGCCTTCCGAGGAAGTGACCTCCGAGCAGATCGAGGACACGATGGCGATGCTGTCCGACATGGGCATCAATGTCGTCGAGGACGACGAGCAGGGCGAAGAGGCCGAGGCCAGCGACACCGCGGCGGACGCTGAGGAAGACGCCAACGAACTGGCCGAGCAGACCGGCACCGCCGTTGCCGCCACCACCACCAAGAAAGAGCCGACCGACCGCACTGACGACCCGGTGCGTATGTACCTGCGCGAGATGGGCTCGGTCGAGCTTCTGTCGCGCGAGGGCGAAATCGCCATTGCCAAGCGCATCGAGGCCGGCCGCGAGACGATGATCGCGGGCCTGTGCGAAAGCCCGCTGACCTTCCAGGCCATCATCATCTGGCGCGACGAACTCAACGAATCCAAGATCCTGCTGCGCGAGATCATCGATCTCGAAGCCACCTATGCCGGCCCCGAGGCCAAGCAGGCACCGGTCGTCGAGCGCATCGAGGAAGCGCCCAAGGCTGACGAGAAGTCGCGCCGCGGGCGCGACGAGGAAGACGACATCACCAATGTCGGCGCCGACACACGCGGCATCGGGGACGACGACGAGGAAGACGAGGACGAGGCGAGCCTGTCGCTGGCGGCGATGGAAGCGGAACTCCGTCCGCAGGTGATGGAGACGCTCGACGTCATCGCCGACACCTACAAGAAGCTGCGCAAGCTGCAGGACCAGCAGGTCGAGAACCGTCTGGCCGCCGCCGGCACGCTGTCGCCCAGCCAGGACCGCCGGCTGAAGGAACTGAAGGACCAGCTGATCAAGGCGGTGAAGTCGCTGTCGCTCAACACGGCGCGTATCGAGGCGCTGGTCGAGCAGCTCTACGACATCAACAAGCGCCTGGTGCAGAACGAGGGCAAGCTGCTGCGCCTCGCCGAAAGCTATGGTGTGCGCCGCGAGGAGTTCCTGAAGGAATATCAGGGCTCGGAGCTCGATCCCAACTGGACGCGCTCGATCGCCAATCTGACCTCGCGCGGCTGGAAGGAATTCACCAAGAACGAGAAGGATGCGATCAAGGATCTGCGCGCCGAGATCCAGCATCTGGCCACCGAAACGGCGATCTCGATCCTGGAATTCCGCAAGATCGTCAACCAGGTGCAAAAGGGCGAACGCGAAGCCGCGATCGCCAAGAAGGAAATGGTCGAGGCCAATCTGCGCCTCGTCATCTCCATCGCCAAGAAATACACCAACCGTGGCCTGCAGTTCCTCGACCTGATCCAGGAAGGCAATATCGGCCTGATGAAGGCGGTCGACAAATTCGAATACCGCCGCGGCTACAAGTTCTCGACCTACGCGACATGGTGGATCCGGCAGGCGATCACGCGTTCGATCGCCGACCAGGCGCGCACCATCCGCATCCCGGTGCACATGATCGAGACGATCAACAAGATCGTGCGCACCTCGCGCCAGATGCTGCACGAGATCGGCCGCGAGCCGACGCCGGAGGAACTGGCCGAGAAGCTCGCCATGCCGCTGGAAAAAGTGCGCAAGGTCTTGAAGATCGCCAAGGAGCCGATCTCGCTCGAAACGCCGGTCGGCGACGAGGAGGATTCGCATCTGGGCGATTTCATCGAGGACAAGATGGCGATCCTGCCGATCGACGCGGCGATCCAGGCCAATCTGCGCGAGACCACCACGCGCGTTCTGGCCTCGCTGACGCCGCGCGAGGAGCGCGTGCTGCGCATGCGCTTCGGCATCGGCATGAACACCGACCATACGCTGGAAGAAGTCGGCCAGCAGTTCTCGGTCACCCGCGAGCGTATCCGCCAGATCGAGGCCAAGGCGCTGCGCAAGCTCAAGCATCCGAGCCGAAGCCGCAAGCTGAGAAGCTTCCTGGACAGCTGAGGCGAGTTTTATCTGTCACGAAAATCAAGGGCGCCGACTGGTGCCCTTTTTCGTTCCAGGCGGGTTGGCTTCTACAAGGGCACGTTCAGCCGCGTGCCCTTGACGATGATGCCGCCCCGGTCGCCGATGTCGATCGAGCCATAACGCTGCCTGAAACAATCGGGAAGCGGGCGGTCGCCGGGCACTGACAGCCATAGGCGCAGCATATGGCGACGCTTGTCCGGATCCGGCCAATCCCGAAAACCCATGCGGTCGTGAAGCAGCGAATGATTGTAGACAAACTGCATGTCGCCGGGCCGTAACCGCATCGACAGGTTCAGCTTCGGGTCATTGGCAAGGCTGTCGAAGAGATCCAATGCTTCGACATGCGCAGCACTCAGGCGCATGGAATCTGGGAAGCGCTGCGCGCTGTCGATGTACTGGCGCTGATAGATCCCGGTCAGCAGCCCCGCATGCCAGTTGAGGACCGGGATTTCGAAGTAGGGCTTCTGCCCTTCCGGTATCTCGCCGCGCCGGTCGGTGGCGATGGGATCAAACAGCAGCCGGACCAGATCAGGCCGCCTTTTGCGCATCTCGTTGTGGATCGTCACCGTGCTTACCAGCAGGGACTCGCCGCCTTGCATGGCATCTTGCAGGCAGAGCAGGCCGACGACATCGGCGGAGTCGGTGTGGAACGTCTGGCGCTCCGAGGTCTGGTAGATGCGTGTCGTGGCGTCCTTCGCGTCGGCGCCTATGTCGCGGACATGGCCGAGTATATGGCCCTGGGCGTTCTGGGACCGAGCGCTTCCCAGATGGGCGCCAATCCCACAGAAGATCGTTGCCGCCATTCGCGCGGAGTATCCTTCGACCGGGAGACCGCGAAGCACCTCGAACCCTATGCCGGCGATCAGTTTTTCGCGAAGGGCGGCAAGATGGCCAGCAAGCCGGGGCAAGGGGAAATCAGCCTTGGTCAGACCGCCGATATCGTGCGAACCGGCAAGAAAGCCGGTGGCGGCGGCTTCCAGTTCCGCGACGTCCCGCGCGTCCAATTCGACCAGCCATCGTTCAGGATGCTTCGCCATGTCCTCGCCGGTCCACGCGCCGGGAATTTCGATCCGTTCCGGCGGCAGGTCTGTTGTTTCGCGCATGAAGCTCTCCTGCGGCTAGACTTGGCCTCGGACGTTGGCCGGTGTTTGCCGTGTCTGACGGCCAAGACGGAGACTGCCGCAATCAGGCGGGTTTTTAAACCGGCTTTGGCTCATCGCGGCCGACTGATTTGTGGCCGTCGCCATGCCAGCGCCTTTGTGTCGGCTGGCACGAGGATCGCGCCCACTCGGCAATACGGTGCCGGCGCGGTAGTGCTTGCGGGACGCTGGCAGCGGGAGGATAATATGGTGACGGATGCATTTTCTGGGCGACAACCCCGGAAGCCCGCCCCGGTCGAGGCCGTCGTTTCAGCGGTCTCAATGCCGTGTTCCGTGGCCCGGAGAGAGGTGTGCCATGACGACTTACATCGTGCTGATGAACTGGACCGAGCAGGGCGCGAAAAATGTGCGCGACTCGCCCAAGCGGCTGGACGCCGCCAAGAAGCAGCTCGGCGAGATGGGTGGATCGTTCAAGTCGTTCTACCTGACCATGGGCGAATTCGACATGGTGTCGGTGGTCGAAGCGCCTGATGATGCGGTGCTCGCCCGTTTCGCGCTGATGCTGGGCTCGGGCGGCAGCGTCAAGACGCACACGCTCAAGGCCTTCCCGGAATTTGCTTACCGCGAGATCATCTCCTCGCTCGGATGAATCCATCGGCAGGTTTCTCGAAGTCGATGGTCATTGGCGACGCCTTGCCGCAAGGCAAGGCGCTTCGCCGCAATAGCGTGCGGCTAGGGGATCGCGATGAAGATATTGGTTGCCGGCCTGGCCGCACTGTCCTTAATACCGACCGACGTCGGCGCTGCGGCGCAAAAACCAGTCGGCATGGCCAACCCGGCATCCGTCCATTGCGGCGAGGTCGGCGGGCGCCTGGCGATGAGGAAGGACAAGGCCGGCAATGAATAATGCATCGGGCCGAAGACGGCGATGCGCGGCAAGTGAGCCTTGACAGGATCACGCCTTTGCTGACTGTCTGGTACAACACACATTGTCCGGTCTGCGATGCCGGCATCGGCAGGCAGAAGCGGCGGCTGATCGAAGCGGTCAAGGCCGGACGGATCGAGTTTCGCGACATCAACCTGGAGCCGGCGGCCCTTGCCGGACACGGCGCCTCGCTGGAGGATATCCGCCGCCGGCTGCATGCCACCGATGCGGACGGCCGGTTGCTGGTCGGCGCCGACGTTGCGATTGCAGTGTGGGCGATGACACCTGGCGAGGGCTGGCTGGCTGGATTGCTCGGCAATCCGATCGCCTTGCCGCTGACCCGCTTTGCCTATGATCGCTTCGCGGACCTGCTCTACGCCTGGAACCGCCGCAAGGGCCGGTGGTAGCGCCCTGCTGTGAAATCGGGTGAAATCAATGATGGCGGTGCGGACGCATCTGGTTCGGGATGACGCGTTCAAACAGTCCGCCCGCCTCTATCCATGCCCGGGTCGATTTTTCGGCGTCGTCGATCAGCGCGCCAGTGCGGGTGAAATCGTAGGGCGAGCCCACCAGCGGGCAGAGCGAGGGGACAATCGCGTAGTCGATCTCGGCCGGCATGGTGTCGAGTTCGCGCACCAATTGCCGGGCGATCAACAGTGTCAAGGCATGCAGGCCGTTGGCAACCGCGCCTTGCGGCGGCGCGCGCAGATTGCAGGCGAAGCCGGTCGGTAGCACGATCAGCCGGCGCGCGCCGAGGCTGATCGCAACACCGACCGGTGTATTCGAGGTCACGGCGCCGTCGATCAAGAACCGCTCGCCGACCCGCACCGGCGCGAACGCAACCGGAATGGCGCTTGAGGCGGCGATCGCCTCGGCCGCGTTGCCTTTCGAGATCACCACCGCGTCACCGGAGAAGAGATCCGTCGCGATGATGTGGATCGGGATCGGCGCCTCCTCGAGGTCGCGATAGGGCAGGTTGCGCTCGATCAGATTGCGGATGCCGTGCGAGGCGGATAGAAAATCGCGCCGGGCCGCAAAGCCCAGCATCGACCGCCAACTGACGGGAAACACGTCGTTGCGGGTGATGCCCCGCCACAGGGCCTCCAGCCGCGCGACGGTCTCCATTGTGCCGGCGGCGGCGTAGTAGGCGCCGTTGATGGCGCCGACGCTGGAGCCGACGACGAAATCGGCGGTCACGCCGGCGGCGACCAGCGCCTTCAGCATGCCGACCTGCACCGCGCCGAAACTGCCGCCGCCCGCGAGCACCAGCGCGACCTTGTCTGTTCCTGATGGCATGGCACGACCTCGTTGCATGGCCCGCTCAAGGGTTCGCCGGCGTCGGATTGTTTGTTTCGTAGAATTCTCCCCATGCCAGCACGTCTTCGTGAAGCGCCGCTCGCGCCGGAAGCCAATTGGCGGCCAGCGCCAGACGAGTGAACCGGCCGCCACGAGGCCCGCAGCAAAACTTCTCTGTCGCGGCATTCAGATACATCGTAAGATATATCTTGACTCCAGGGAAGAGCGTGCCTAATTAAGATATATCGTAAGATAGAACTCAAGGAGCAATCAATGCACAAAGATTTCGGGCGCGGCCATTTCGGCGAGCGCATGTTCATGCACATGGCCGGCAAATTCGGCGGTCGCGGCGGCGGTTTCGGTCCGTTCGGGGGCAGGGGCGGCGGCGGTCGCGGCGGCGCGGGCGATATGTTCCGCGCCGGGCGCATGCTGGCCGACGGCGATCTCAAGCTGATCACGCTGTCGCTGCTGGCCGAGGCGCCGCGGCATGGCTACGACATCATCAAGGCGCTGGAAGAGCGCACCTCCGGCATCTACAGCCCGAGCCCGGGCGTGGTCTACCCGACACTGACCTTCCTGGAAGAGGCCGGCTATGCCGTCTCGTCGAGCGAGGGCAACAAGAAGGTGTTTTCCATCACCGAGGCCGGGCAGGCGCATCTTGCCGACAATCGCGAGATGATCGACAGCGTGCTCGAACACCTCGAACGCTTCGGCCGCAAGATGGCCAAGGCGCGTGAATGGTTCGGCTGGAATGATGACAGCGAGGACCGTCGCGGGGGCCGAGGCGGGCGTGGCGACCGTTCGGAGGCGCGCGACGAGTTCCGCGCTATCCGTCACCGGCTGCGCGCGGCGCTGAGCGACATCGTCGATGCCCCGGCCGAAAAGCAGGCCGAGGCCATGAGCATCCTCGAAGCCGCGGCCGAAGCGCTGGAAGCCTTGTCGCGCAAGTAAGGCGAGGGCGCCTGGCATGGGAAACGCTTGCGTTCCTCGCCCCGAGGAAACGAGGCGAGGAACCAGCGTTCTGCCAAGCCGGCGCCAGTACCCCCACCCGGACCTGCGGTCCGACCTTCCCACAAGGGAGGTGGGAGCGGTGGACGCACAAAAGCCCGGGCGAACCCGGGCTTTTTTCGTCCGAATGGCGCGGATGGCGTCATTCCTTGCCGACATATTCGCTGATCAGCTTTTCGTTGCGCGCCTTCTCGATCTTGGCGGTGGTCTCGGCCGAGATGCGCTCGTCGGTGCGGTACTTCACAAGGTTCACAAGGCTGCCGGTGAGCAGCAGGATGCCCATGGCCCAGTAGCCCTTGGTCGACAGGTCGACGGGCGCCAGCCACAGCGACAGGCCGAGCATGAAATAGGCGGCACCGACCGAGATGGTGTTGAACATGATGTAGGTCTGATTGGCGTTCATCGGAGTTCTCCGTTGCTTTGACGAGAGTTGGATTGATGGAAGTCAGGTCCGGGAAGGCGGTTTCAGTTGATGGTCTTCAGCCGTTCGAGCACATCCTTGGCGCGCACCTTCACCGCCGGACCGTGGCCGGCATCGGCAAGGCGGTCGCGGATTGCCTCGTGACGCAATTCGCCGTCGATCTCGTCGAGGATGCCGGCCTCCTCGAACGGGTCGCTGGCTCCCTTGATGCGAGCCAGAAGTTCCTCCGCTTCGTTGAGGTTTGCCGAATGGCCGATCGACCTGACGAGGCGTGACTGCGCCTTGCGTTCGGCATCGATGGCGCGGGCCGAGATCATGCCCTGGTTGAGGTCGATGATACGGCGATGCGCCCGCTCCACCGAGACGCGCATCCGCAAGGTCTTTTCGCCAAGGCTCTGCACGGTGGCGCGGCGGACTTCGCGTTCGTTCTCCAACTCGGCGATGGCCGCGGCACCGCTTTCGGCGAGCCCGTTGTTGCCGGCGGCCAGCGCGCTCAGCGTGCGGGTTTCCAGATCGGCGTGGCGGCGGTCGAGCTGGTCGAGGCCGGCCTGCTCGGCGCGCTGGCGCACGATCAGGGTGGCAAGCGTCTGCTTGGCGGCGGCAAGTCCCGCCTCGGCGTCGCGGATGCGCTGCGCCAGAAGGTCGATGGCAAAGCGATCCTTCAGGCCGTCCTCGGCACGCGCGCTGGCGCCGTCGAGCAATGTTCTGATCAGGCTAAGCATGTTCTTCTCCCTTCGAATTTTCCCGTGAACAATGTTCACAAAGCCAAAATATAACAGGAAATGAACATTGTTCAAGATATTTTTGAACGCTGTTCACGACGCTCGGGGTATGGTAAACGAGCAGTCTGGGTGGTTCCTGACAGCGTTCCGTCCGGCAAGGATGCGCATTCACAGGGAAAAGCATGGCACTGGACAAGGAAGAGACTGGCGAGCGCGTGCTGGCCATTGCCGAGACGCTCATCAACGAGGGCGGCATGGACAATCTGAAGGCGAGGACCATTGCCGAGCAGGCGGGCATCTCCGTCGGTTCGGTCTACAATCTTTTTTCCGATCTCGACGGCGTGCATCGTGCCGTCAACATGCGGCTGCTGGACCGGCTGGGGGCCGCGGGGGCGGCGGCGATGGCCGACCTCACCAAGCGCGGCATCACCGACGTGCGGCAGCGCCTGCTGGCATTGGCCGGCGCCTATATGCGCTTTGTCGAGGCGCATCCCGGCAGCTGGCCGGCACTGCTCGCCTTCAACAGGCGCCGTCCGACGCTGGCCGAGCCGGATGCCTATGAAGCGCGGCTCGACCAGCTGTTCGACATTATCGCCGCGGTGCTCGCCGGCGGCGACTTCGATCTCGACGACGAAACGCGCCGGGTGGCGGCGCGCACATTGTGGTCAAGCGTGCACGGCATCGTCACCAGCGGCTATGCGGCGAGATCCGTACGCCGGCAGGCGGACGAGATCGAGCGGCAGGTGGAACTCCTTGTGACCGTCTTCATCAGGGGGCTGGAACGCGGCGGCACATTCGCGCATGCTGGGCCAACAGCGTCGTGAATCGCCGACAAGAAGCGGTTTGCAGGGGCGAACAAGGAGATTTGAGCCATGTCTTTTCTGAAGCGTCTTTTCGGCGGCGGTGAAGCGGCCGAGTCCAGAAGTGCCGCACCCGCCAAGCAGGTCGAGCACAAGGGTTTCCTGATCAGCGCCACGCCCTACAAGGCCGAGGGCCAGTACCAGACCTGCGGCGTGGTCTCCAAGGAGATCGACGGCGTGATGAAGGAACACAGATTCATCCGCGCCGATCGCTTCGCCGGCCTCGACGACGCCGTCGACATCTCCATCAAGAAGGGCATCCAGCTGGTGGATGAACAGGGCGATCGGATGTTCGGGTAGGCGGGGCGGGCCGAGGCGGCGATCGTCGGTATTGCGCCGCAAAGGGCAATGCCAGATGGCAGTTCTTGCTGGAAGGCGCGCAAAGGCATCTCGGGGGAATGGCTGGATTTCCGAACCACCGAATCCGGCATCCAGGTCGTCGGCATCTTCCGCGACAGATGCGGCGGCCGATGCCCAGACAACCGAAAAGACGATGCAGAAATTTCGCGCAGTGCTGAAAGCCCAGTTCACGCCAAGCACATGATCCCGGGCAGCGGCCCGGGATTTGCTGTCTTGAAGTCGGTGCGGGGCGCCTAGCGCCCGGCAAGCCTTATCCGCGCTTTTTTATGACGCCGTACAGCACGTTGCGGTTCTCGCCGAAGTACACCTGCGCCTCGACAGTGTTGCGGTCGACGCTGGCATTGATGATGTTCCACATATCGGTTTCCGTGCGCAGCAGCAGAACCCAGTCCATGAACGTCTCCCAATACCCCGCGCCGGAATTACTTTCGGCGTAGTTCGCGAACAGGAATATCCCATTCGGCTTCAGCATCTGCAGGCAGGTCTTGGTGAGCTTCACCGCGACGTTGTGCTGGAGATAGTCGTAAAGGCCGGAGGCGTAGATGAAGTCGAACTTGCCCAGTCTGTGGCCTCTGGTGAGCAGGGTTCGCACCGAACCGTCGATGGCCTCGACGGCGGTGCCCTGGAAGTCGCGCGCTATCAGTCCGACGCTCTGGGGGTCCTGATCGAGCGCGACCCAGCGCTTGAGGCGGCCTTCGGCCAGGGCGGTGGAACGATTGGCTTCCCGCAAATGGCCGGCCGCGATCGCGAGAACCTCGGTTTGCCGCCCATTTTTGTGCGCAATCTCATCGACATAGCGCGTCAAGAGATCGCGCCGTTCCCGCGCTGCGATGGACGAGGGCACGTCCTTGGTATAGTTATAGAGTGCCTTGCCGACCTCCGAGGCGTTCGCCACGCTCTCGGCCACATGCGGGTCGCAATAGATGTAGTCGAGCAACTGCGCGTCGCCGGAATAACCTCTGGGCTTGGTGAAGGACCAGCGCGTAAGCGGATCCTCGAGAAAATATTTCACGACCGGGTGGTTCTGCACCACCGGTATCAAGGCTTGCCAAACGTCGCGATGAACCTTGGAGCGCGTCGCGCTGAGGTACGACGTCAGACGACGAATGATCTCGGCGGGGTCCTTATGTTGCTCGATCTGCTGCTGTGTCGCGTGGAGTATGAGTGCAAGCTCGGCGCGAGCGGTTTCGAAAGCTTCGCCGTAATGCTCGATCTTTCCTCGAGGTAGCCCGTCGGCAATCAGCTCGGCAGTAATCAGGCTTTTGCCGTCAAAGACAGTTTGCACACGGATGCTCCATAGTTAACAGTTAGTTAACTTATTGCGTAGAATGCTCCATTTGCCAATGTCGGCTCATGAGCATTCTATCGATATGATTAATTTCCCGCTAACCATATCAATTCTTTGGGGTTTTTAAGGAGCGATTCCGGGTTCGAGTTAACGAAAACTTGTCCTGCATCATTGCATTTGGCTGCGCGGGCAAGACATGTCGCACCCAAGGAGTCGGTCTGCGTTGGGGGCAGAAGCTGCAAAAGAATTCGGATCGCGAAATCCCCTTCAGCCGGGATTTGTGAACGAGCGCGTGTCATCCCGAGTGGCCGATGCGGTGGATTCGGAACCGCACGATCCGCGCCAGGAGTTGGGGGCGACCGAACTTCGTATCCTTTACCGCAAGGAAGCTGAAGCAACGCGAAGAGTGGAAGCCAGGCCAGGGCTTTGGATCGCCGTTGCCATCTATCTGCTGTTTTCGGCAATGGATCTGCTGCTCATTCCAGACGTGGCGGCCTACACGATCGAGGCGCGCTTTGCGGTCGGATTGGCAGCGCTTTTGACCTTGGAGGCGCAGCTTCGCCGGGGAGTCGGAGCAGAATGGCTTGATGTCACCTGCGCTGCGGCCATTATATTTGGCTACCTTGGTTGGTTATGTCCAACGATCTTGTCTGCGGAGAAAGAGAGCGTTTCTTATTATATGGTCTTCGGCACCATTTTTATGATGGGTGCAAATCTCTTCTTTACATTTCGATTTAAGCTATCTATTGTAACATCCGCTATAATATTATTTTTACTATTCATTGTTAATTATTTCGTTCCTTCTACTCCGACGTACAAGCTAATATTAGCTATTTTCTATATTTCATGCTTCACGTTCACCTCATATGTGAACTGGAAGCTGAACGAAGAGCGTTACAACGTCTTCCTGAATGCCTTGGAAGCCAAAATTCAGCACAGGGAGGCCACCGAGCGCGGCAAGGCGCTGCTCAGGCTGTCGCGGACGGATCCGCTTACAGGTCTGGAGAACCGGCGGGCGATCGACGAGAAGCTGCGGGACTACTGGAGCGACTGGCAGAAGCTTGGCACAGGTTTTGCCGCGATCCTGATCGACGTGGACTTCTTCAAGAAGTTCAACGACTGCTACGGCCATCAGGAGGGCGACCGTTGCCTGATCCATGTCGCCAACGCCCTCAGCGATCTGATCAAGGGCTATGATGGTTCGATCGGGCGCTACGGCGGTGAAGAATTCATCGTCCTGGCGCGCATGGACAAGAAGGACCAGGTCGCGGATCTCGCGGAAGCCATTTGCCGCACGGTGGAGAACCTGGCGCTTACCCACGAACTGCGACGGGACGGTATTTCGATCGTGACGGCGAGTGTTGGCGCTGCCTTCACCAGGAAGCAGTCCGGCGCCAAGCTGGAGAAGATCATCCACGAGGCGGATCGCGCGCTCTATCTGGCAAAGGCCAGCGGCCGAAACTGTGCCCGGCTGTTCGACCCAACCGATCCCCAGAGCAGCGACGAGAGCGAGAATCTTGCGGCCTTGCTGAAGATCGCGATCGGCCAGGATCTGGTTTCGCTCGTCTATCAACCCATCCAGGATGTCAAATCGGGAAGGCTCGAGGCCGTGGAAGCGCTGATGCGCCTCAAAATGCTGGACGGCACCTTGGTTCCGCCGAGCCTGTTCATTCCCGTTGCCGAACGCACTGGCGCGATCCTGGAACTCGGGCGCTGGGCAATAAGGACCGTGTGCACCGAGCTTCTGGCTGGCGATCACGTCCGCGTTGTCAGCGTCAACGTCTCGCCGATCCAGCTCAAGACGCCCGGCTTCGCCGCATCCGTCGCGACCATCCTGGGCGAGACCGGCGTGACCGGCAACAGGCTGGCCTTCGAAATCACCGAAGGGCTGGAAATGGAGATGCACTCGGACATCCTGCGGTGCATCAGCGACCTGAAGCTGCTGGGCATCAAGATATGGCTTGATGATTTCGGGACCGGCTTCGCCGGCCTTTCGTGGCTTCGTCTGATCGATTTCGATACGGTGAAGATCGATCGTTCGTTCCTTCATGACTGCGCCACGCCCAAGGGCATGGCCATGCTGCAGGACATCATCGCCCTGGTCCGCAATCGCGGCCACAAGATCCTCGTCGAAGGGGTGGAAACCGAGCAGCAGATGGGCCTCATGCGCGAATACCGCATAGACAAGGTCCAGGGCTTTCATGTCGGCCGCCCGCTTCCGGCAGCGAATTTCCAGGCAAAGCGGGCCATCCAGAAACGCTCATTTCCGGTTCTCAAATCCGCGTAGCGACAGGCCAGGCGGTAGCAGCATGCCACCGCCTCCCTCAAGCTGGCAATCGAGCCGATCCCACAATCCGGTTGCATTTTTAATCCAGTCTGAAACGACGCTGTTCTTGGCCGCTCTTGCGCTTGTCAGATCGGCAGTTCCAGCGTGTATTTGATCGTCTGGCTGGGGACGTCGGTCTTGACGTTCTGGACGCCCCTGATGCGGCTCAGATGCTCCGACTGGAAGCGGCGGTAGTCGTCGATGCTGGCGGCCACCACGCGCACCATGGCGTCGCAGTCGCCCAGCATCAGATAGCATTCCATGACCTGGGGCAGCCTGGCCACCTCAGTGGCGAAATGCTCGATCGTGTCCTCGTCCTGCGCCTTCAGCCAGATGCGGGTGAAGAAGGTGAGGCCCTTGCCGATGCTGGCCGGGTTGAGCACGGCGACATAGCGATCGATGATGCCGGCTTCCTCCAGGAGTTTTACGCGGCGCAGGCAAGGCGAGGGGGAGAGGCCGACCTCATTGGCCAGGTCGTTGTTGGCCATGCGGCCGTCGCGCTGCAACGCGCGCAGGATGCGTTTGTCGATGTCATCGAGCTTCATGGCGTTGAATTCCATTTTCTTTTTAGTTTGCGGCATTCAATGCCAAAATCAGGTGAGACACAACAATCTTCGCGACCAAATTGCGCAAAAATGTGGGTATGTTTGCCGCCGGTATCACGAGAATTCAAACCCAGGGAAGCGGCGGCCGCGAGGCCGGCCGGTGGCAAGGCATGAGCATTTCACAGACAGCCGAAACAGCGGGCGATGGCTCGGGATCGGAACTCCGCCGAGGCGTGGCGTCCTGTGCGCCGGTGCTGTTGGGCACCATCCCCTATGCGCTGGTGCTTGGCGCCCAGGCCTCCCAGAAAGGATTGAGCACGGTCGAGTTGTCCATGATGACGGGGCTGAATTTCGCCGGGGGATCGGAATTCGCGGCAATCCAGTTGTGGACGTCGCCGCCGCATGTCCTGCTCATCGTCGCCATTACCTTCCTGGTCAACAGCCGTCATCTGCTGATGGGAGCGGCGCTGGCGCCGTTCCTGCGCGACCTGCCGCGGCGCGAGGTGTTCCCGGCGTTGTTCTTCATGTGCGACGAAAGCTGGGCGCTGGGCCTAGCCGACGCCAAGCAGCGTGCCGCCGACGGGATCAGGCCGGCCTTCAGCCCGCGCTACTATATGGGCGCGGCGCTGGCGATGTATGTGACCTGGGTGGCCTTCACCACGCTCGGCGCCTTGCTCGGTCCGATGCTTGGCCATGTCGAGACCTACGGCTTCGACATGGCTTTCCCGGCCGTCTTCCTGGTGCTGATGCGCGGCATGTGGAAGGGTATGAAAGCGGCGCGGCCCTGGCTGGTGAGCCTCGTAGTGGCCGCACTTGTCTATCTCTTCGTTCCCGGCGCCTGGTATGTCGCGGCGGGCGCGGTGTCCGGGCTGCTTGCCGCCTGGCTGATGGCGGGTGAAGCATGATTGACATGGCGACCTTTTTCACCATCGTGCTGATGGCCGGCGTCACCTATCTGACGCGGATCGGCGGCTATGTCGTGCTGCGCAACCGCGTGCTCGGCGCCCGTGCCACGGCGGTGATGGAAGCCGCACCCGGCTGCGTGCTGATCTCGGTCATCGCACCAGCCTTCGTGTCGCGCAATCCGGCCGACCTCCTGGCGCTGGCCATCACCTTGGTCGCCGCGACGCGGCTCTCCATGCTGCCGACCGTGTTGATCGGAGTGGTGGCGGCGGGGCTGCTGAGGCATTTCATTGGATAGAAAGGCAGCTGCCGGTTAGAGCAGAATCTGATCACTCTGGCTCGTAACCTGCGGCGCTGAAGTGGTTTGTGCATTCCTCGGCGGTGAAGCGGGGCAGCGCGTCGCGGATAGTGTCGCAGAGCTCGGGGATGTTGCGGGCGGCGGCTTTCCTGAGGATCGACTTCAGCTTCGAGAAGGCATTTTCGATCGGGTT
>NZ_VFVX01000015.1:0-146471 GCF_006442395.1 Mesorhizobium sp. B2-3-5
ATCCAGCAGACATGATGAATCAGATATTCTCGCCGATGGGAATCCCTCGCGATTCCATCAGGTCAGATTATGCTCTAGCGGCTTGGAGCGCGGCCAGCGCAATCCGACCATCATTACGCTGTACGAACTGGCTCAGGCACTTGGCGTTAGTCACGTCGAACTTGTCCAACCGGACGATGGCACGAGCAAGAGCTAATCCGCATCGAAGACCGGCGCCCATCGCTCTGTTCGTTTTGCTAAGCTGCCTCTCGATGGGTGCGGAACGGTGAAATGGCGAAGTTTGCGGCGACGGATCATTTCAGCGATAGGCCCGCGCTCCAGTGCGCGTTTGGCGTCGTCCCCCATTGCTACAATATTCTTCAGGTTGGGCATGTTCTCCTTACCCATGGTCCACAAGACCACGGGTTCAGATGCCTCCATCGCAGCATCGCCCCCTTCTGGGAGAGCTCCAGAAATCACGCCGTCATCACGTAACAAGAAACATGCAGAAATATAGAGGAAGTTGCAGGAACAGTTGCCATCACTACCCAAGGCATCGATTCTAAGGATTTTAAAATCCCGATGCAGTATGTTCATCAACTTGGTATTGCTGTGGATGCCTGGGTGGTGCCGGTACGGATATTTCTCGCCGGCAGCTTGTAGCAGCCTGATATAGGAAGCTGGATAAAAATCCTTGGCGACTAACAAGTATTCCCCATTCCAATCGCCAAACATGGTTTCGGTGCCCCAAAGGTTTTTGTTGCCCAAACCAAACTTGAAGATATTGACATAACCCGGTGAGCAGATGCTGCGGAACCGGGCTGGAATTGGTGGGGTGCAGAACAACGGCTTTCGGGTCAGGATCGTTGGGATTGTGACCTTGCCGCTTTGATGAATGATGCCATTCGGCATTTTCAAGCCTACCCGTTGAGCGTAGAATAATGGCGCGGCGTCCCGGCCGCGTCAAATGGCAGGTGAGACTCAAACCACCCCTGTCGTTGCCGAGAAAGCCCGACAGCGGGCCGACAAGCGACTGAGCCATGGAAAGTGCTTCGCAGGCCAATATGGCGCTCAACAACCGAATCTCGCGTGAACTGCTCCTATTGGGAAGTCAGGAAAATTTTGGTGCGATTTCGAAGCAAGGTCACTCCAGAAGGGCACCCCTCCCGTGCTGCAAATCGGGACCGCCCTCCCTCCCCTAAAGACTTGGTGGAAGCCGCTGTGGCGCGCAGTCGTCCTGATACTGTATAAGCTCACTGAATTTCCATGGCGGCGGCGTCACCCGCGCCAGGAAACTCTATGATGAACCCTCCACTCTTCCGCCGATTCCAATCCGGTATGAGGGTCGCTATCAGGCCTGCCTCAGCGCCAAGCATCATATCAACGGGCAGTTTTTCGACCCATCGTCCACGTTTCTCAATGGTTAAACAGAGAACGTAGACCTCAGCTTCGTAAAGTGCGGTGTGGAGCAGCTTGTGCACGGGACGCGGACTAGTAGCGCCGGCGTTTTGCCTTCTCAGGTAGGATCCAAGTCGTCTCCTCAGGTTCTCGGCTGAACCGATGTAACGAACCTGGTCCTTGTGGAGGAGCGCGTAGATCGCGCTGACGTTCGGGAGCTCTTTCAGCGGCGGCTCAATATGACACCCTCCGTCCCACCGCAGTCGTGCGATGACTATGAATCCGGGTAGTTTATCGCTTGCCGCCTTTTTGATCTTCCAACCAAGCTGCTTCACTTCACGCATGCCCCTACTACGCACCCATTTGGAAGCCGCCAGTTGCCAAAAAGACTGGCGAACTCCTTCAGCCATCCTACGACCGTTTCTCACGTCGCCAAGGTCGGCTTTTGGTAGCAGTCTGTGCCGGACCCGCTTGGCTGTGGAATCACCTTCCAGATCGCGCGCGGCTGCGCGTCTTGTGGATGTGTTCAATCTGTCTCGCCAACATCGGGCCCTGGAACGCCAGCTTCTTTCAATGCTCGAGCCAGTTTTCTAAACAAGTTCGGGTGGCCCCGTTTGCTTCCCTCGTCGGCATTAACGGTGGTGTGAAACCAGCCGGAGTGAGGTAACGTCAAATGGATATGTCCTGTTTCTGCGTTGTACCATGCTCCAACGCTGAGATACGCGGTATTTCCGCCCTTTTCACTCTTCCGAATGTCGTCAACCATATTCCCCTCCATGCGATCCAAAGCTAGTCGCCAAGAATGGACACGGCATATCTCGACCGCAACCCGTCTAAGTGGCGCTGCAACCCGTCGGTCAGCCCAGCGTCCTCCCATGACGCCCACAATTCCGGATAGGATAAGGCCGCAAAAACTGGACCGCCATTCCCATTCACCGCGTTTGCAAATTGTCGGATTTCCTGCCGGTGTTCTTCAAACACTGAGTGGGCGTGAGGATTCAAAGGCTCCCAAAAGAGGTAGAGCAATGTCGTAGGGCGGTCGGGGAACGTGTAGGATATGCCAAGCGCATGTTTGATCAACTGAGCCGCATCAAGCCACCTATAGGGGCTCGGAATCAGAGTTAGTCGCGTCATTTCCGCAAACCAGGCCGTTTCGCGCCTGCTATCTGTAATTTCACGAAAGTAGGCAGGGGCGAACTCTGGCTTATGGGCTGACAGCGGTTCCAGGCATTTTGATTCTACAGCAACGACACCGCCCGGATGTTCTGCGACTAGGTCCAGGTTAGGGGATCTTCGTCCGCGAAGGCCATGCGGGCATTTCCGCTCAAAGCTCAGATGCATGAAGCGATCGCCACTTGGCAACCGAAGTGCGCTGGGGTCTGCCTTGAACGGCGCGAACGTGTTTACAGCTAGGGCAGACGATGAATGTGCAGCGCGGAATTTCCCGCCAAGCTCATTGCCATCCCCTTGCATGAGGTCACTGACAAAATCTACTGGTCGCACTCCGGAAATCAGGTTCTCCTCTATTTCCAGGGTATAGCCATTCTTGTCCAACTGGACATGCGGCGCATAGCGCAAAAGGCCGCTAGCAAGGGCAGTTCGGCATGCGGCCGACGCGGCGCTTGCAGATAGCGGTCTGACTTTGTCAGCTTGTATCGTCATGCTCCCCTCCGTGGTCTGATCTGCCGCCGCCTTCCGTGCCGCAAATCTGGACCCGCCCCTCCTGAGTTTCAAAACGCCTGCTCACCGCCTACGTATAGATGTTCTGAACTAACCAATTTTCATACTCTTGGCGATTGTCTGCATGCATCATGAGAATATCGCCATCTGCATTGGCCCTTTGTATCATAATATACGCGACATCGAAGAAATTTATCTTTAAAGTTTCTTCAACATTATTGTCGTGATGCTTTATTATATTTCTCATACTGTTCCATTCATTGATGGCGTCTTTGACGTTCTCTTTGTTGTATGAGGTATCTGATAGCTTGTGTTGTCGTTTGAAAGCGACCGCTCCTTCCCATGTTTTCACTGCGGTGGTTTTGAATTTTGTTGACCGGATATGGCCCTCTAAGATGCCGTCCGCTGCGCTAGCAAGGGTGAAAGCCGGAAGATACTTCGCCGAAAGGAACATATCGATGGCCGCCTCCAACTGGACCTTCGCCAAGTCCAGCTTGTGAACCGTCGTATCTTCGTTGAAGCTGTATTTTCCCACAGGTCTATCACCTAGAACAATTGCAGGGTATGATCCATTGAACAACTCTGGCAAAGGGCGCGCAAGGTGGTCGCCTGACGGGGCCTTGTCCCGAATGTTTTCAGCAGCGTGAGAGGGGTACCCTCCAGCCAGCGAATCCGGACCGCTCCCCCTTGAACACACGCGTGGCCGTAAATGCCCGCTGGCAAGCGTAAGGGACGTTGCCCGGTCAGGACGGCAGGCCAAGCCAGTGATGCCGCTGTGCGGTGGTTTCTCGGGTTAGCAAGCCACCCGGGCCGCCGAGTGTGAAGTCCCACCTATCAATCATCGTCGTCGCAGTCGTCGTCCAGCCCTCAGCGGCGATGGTTCCTGCGGTGCACTTGCTGTGAGGTTACGCTCCCAGGTGTCTAGATCACGTAGGAGGGTGCTCTCTGAGCTACCTGCGCCTAGACATAAGGCTGTCGCGTGGCCGGCTCTCGTCGCCTGCATAGGCGCACCCGTCTGGCGCGAAGGGGCATTGTCCGGGCATTTGTCGGCTCAAGACGACGCCAACAGCCTGCCAAGCCCACCAGGGCAGTATCGGTCCTTTCTGAAGCGGCGCGGAAGTCACGACGAAAAGAGCATTGTTCCATGCCGGCTTCGGCGCGGGTGTGAGATCAAGCAATCTCCGCGATAAGGGCACTTCACTTTTCAATGGATGTTTCTTTTCCTGGGACGGAATTCCATATGACCACCACGTCAAAAACGCTGTCGTGGTCGTGAGGCTTAGCGGTGTATTGGCGGCGTTCAGTCGTTGCCATTTCTATGAGAGTCGCAGTCGTCTTATCTTACTGATAACGGTACGAATTTGGTTCTACCGGTGTCTATGCCATACATTAGGGTACGTTTTGCCGCCATTTTCACGGCCGTATGCGGTTCTTCCCACCAGACACTCGCGGTTCTTTCTTAAAGGAATCGTCGTGAAGCATTCTGCCAGCTTCTTCGTGGTGAGCGCGTGTCGCCTGCGGCGTCGCTTCGTGGTGCTTTTTGAGGGACGCTTTGCCTTCATCGTACGAATGGCATCGCGAAACCTGCCTTTTATCTGAGCCGGCGATGATCGCCAAATTTCTTCGGGTACATCACGACGTGCTTTTATCTGTCGCCCTCTACGCTGTTCCAGCACCTTGATCGCAAGGTGGGCCACTCGGCCTGCTCGGTAGTCCACTTCGCGGAAAAGCGCGGCTACAGGAGGGGTGCTCGCGCGGGTGGTGGTCGAAGTACGCTTCGATGGCCGCATGACGGTCTTCGGTGCAAGCAGCTTGCCGAGTTTGACGTAGTCGATCTGCTCCAGAACCAGGAACCGGTGAAGGTAGCTTTCCAAGTTGGCGTTGATCAGATCGGAAAGTTGGTCGCCACCAAAATGAGCCCTGACAGCACGGCTGCGCTTCGATGTCCATTCTAGGCGAACAACGGGCGATCCAAACTGTCCCTGTGCCAGCTTCCTTCGACGAATGTAGATTTTCAGGTTGTGGGCCGATTTATCGTACTCAAAGTAGATCGTGGGGTGCCTGAAAAGCCCCCGTTTCTCTAGTTCTTTGTCCGCTAGCGGCCGCCCCTTTTTCCTCTCGCTGACGAAGGTGATGTACCCGCGCTCATGATTTACCTTGCCAAGCTGACGGAGTAGGGAGTCTCGTCCGACAAGGGCGAATTTCTCCGAAATAGCGTCTATGTCAAAGGCCGCTTCGACCTTGGTCGCCCGATAGGACCCAAGGGCATCTTCGTATTTTTGCAGGAGTTTCAGCGCCTCCCTGTCGGGCAGGCAAACGAGCTTGAGCCGGCTGCCTCGTTTCCCGCGACGCTTCTCAAGTTTGAACGCGTGACTACACCGCTCCAGTTCCTCAATCGGTAAGTGTTGCCGTAGCTGCGCCTTGGGTATGTCGGTGCAAATGCTGATTGCGTCGAAGGTCGGCTGAAATGTCCCAATTCCAGGTATGGTCAGTCTCGCGGGCATGGCGCTTACCTCATGCCGCTTCTTTCAAGGCGCACACGAACGCGCTCGTTCTTGGTGTTCGATGCCGGTGCGGGTGCTATCGACGCAACCACATTCTTCCGGCGCATCGACATCTTGTTCTCAATCACGGCGACCACTTCTGCCTCGATCCACCACGTGTGGCCGTCTATCCTGATCGGTTCTGGCAACGTGCCGCGTTGTGCATAGCGCCAGACGGTCGCGACTGACACGTGCATCACAGTCGCAACTTCTTTGACGCTCAGAAATTTCGTTACGAGGGCTGTCATCGGGCGCAACCTCATGGTTCGTTGGTTGCGGGTCGATATCGGCACGCTGAGGTCCGGGGGCAAGAGAACAGGAATCTACGATTGTGGTATGCAACTTGCTACGCGCGTTGGCCTGTCGCGCGCAGGCGCGTTGTGGGAAAAATATTCCAGGCAGCTAGTAAAAAAAATTGCGAAAAGCCATTTGCAGGGTCGATTTGCACCCTACAGCCGCACACGGCTGCGATAGTTTTTGCCGACGTGACTGGTAACATGGATGGCCCAGCGATCCAGCAACTCACGCCTTTGATCCAAGAAGTCGGTGCGACGGTAAGCCCTTTCAACGCTTGAGCCGATCGTGTGGCCAAGCATGGTTTCAGCAATCTCATGCCGAGCATCTGTCACTTCCGCCAGCCAGTCCCGCAACGACGACCTGAACCCGTGCGGCCTATACTCCAGCTTGGCGCGCTTCATATGCTGGCTCATCGACATATCGCTGATGACGCCTTTCTTGAGGTTGGCGAAGAGGTAGCCGTCGCGGGCAAACTCCTGGGCCTTCTCAATCACGCTGAGCGCTTCCGCTGACAACGGCACTCTGAATTCCGTCGTGGCGTCCCGCCGCCCCTTCATCGCCTCAGCCGGAACCGTCCACACTTCGCCGTCAATCTGATCCTCGTGAATGAACCTGATCGGCGCCGACCTCACGCCGGTGAGAATGAGCAGGCGCAACGCCAAATGGGTTGTGCTGTCATCCTTAAGCGTGGCGTAGAATGCCGGGATATGAGACCAAGGCATAGCTGGAATGTTTTCGGCTTTGTGCCGCTGCCTGCCTAGCAAGGCCCTTGCCTTATCCGTGGCCTGTAGGTCCACTTCCAGGCCCAGTGCGGCAGCGTGTTTGAGGCATATGCTCAGCCGGTTCATTGCCTTGCGCGCTGTGTCGGCCTTGGCGTGCCAAATGGGCGCCAGGGTGTCGCGTATATCGCGCTGGTCTATTTCCCCAACCGGCACCTTTCCCAGCTTGGGCAGCACGTGCAGTTCCAGCGGCGTGAACCATCGGCCAGCTTTCCCGTCTCCCTTCAGTTCTGCCTTGCGCGATTCAAAGGCGTCTTTGGCGATGTCGGCCAAAAGGTGCAGGTTGCGCGCGGCTTCCCGCTTTTCTTTGTCACGTACCTTGATGGGATCTTTTCCAGCCCGCACCACCGCCCGCCATTTCTCGGCTCCGTCGCGGGCTTCCTTGAGGCTGACTTCGACGACAGAGCCAAGGCCCATTTCCCGCCGCCTGCCATGTGTGGTGTAGCGCAAGAACCATTGGCCCCCGCCGTCATCGCGCCTGAGCAGCCACAATCCCCCGCCGTCCGCGTACTTACCGGGTGTGAGCTTCTTGACAGCAATGGCACTTAACCGGTTGAGGGCACGCATCGCATCCACTTCTCCAAAATTCCCAAACTTCACCTAATCACAAACCACCAGAAAATCCACCTTCCTATCTATGATAGGTTGCAACAGATTGCGACGATGTGAGACTTGAGAATCTGCTAAGTGTCTGCGTTATATGGCAATATGATATACCGTGATACACGCTGCGGTCGTATGTAAATGCCCCTAAGCGGCACCAAAACTCAACACCTTGGCTGATCGCCTCGCCGGATTTGACGGAGAGACCGAGCTTTTCCAACCTCGTCAACGACAACACTCGCGAACTGGACCGCGCGGACCTGCCCGCTGAGGAGCGCAAAGCCATCGAGCAGCGCAGAGCCACGAATATATGCCCGGCTCCTTTACGGCAGCATTGGCTCGATTAGCGACCACTCAAAATCCGTCGGCTCAAACCGGCGACGCATCACAAGGCTCCCTGCCGGAGCCTTGATTCACCACTTGCTTACCTTGGCAAGCATTTTTATGAGTTTACGGTCCAGACGACGCCTTGTAGATTGAACCCATGGCGCTCAAACGGATGGACAACATAGGTATCGTCGTCGATGACCTCGGAGAGACGATTGATTTCTTTCTCGAGCTCGGCCTTGAGCTCGAAGGGCGGGCCACGATCGAAGGAGAATGGTCCGGACGTGTCACCGGATTGGGCGATCAGCACGTCGAGGTTGCCATGATGCGCACGCCGGACGGCCATGGCCGGCTCGAGCTATCCCGCTTCCTCACGCCGCCTGCCGTCGCGGATCATCGTAACGCCCCGGTCAACGCTCTCGGCTACCTCCGCGTCATGTTCGCCGTGGACGACATCGACGACACGCTTGAAAGGCTCCGCAAACGCGGCGCGCAGCTCGTAGGCGAAGTGGTCCAGTACAAAGACGTCTATCGGCTCTGCTACATCCGCGGGCCCGAAGGGCTTCTCATCGGACTCGCCCAAGAACTCAGCTGAGCGCGATACGACGAGAATGACGAAGGGCCTGCGGGCGGGGCAGGCTACGCCTTGAGGATCAGGATCGAGCGCGAAGGATCGCGGCGCCCGCCACGCATATCGCCATTGTCGAGACTCATGTTTGATGTGAAACTCCCGGCGTCAGCATGGAGGCCCAAAATGCCCAACAGTTTCAAGACCGGAGACGTCGTCAGGCTGAAGTCGGGAGGTCCGAAGATGACGGTCAGCGACGGCGCGGCTTCCGGCACGTATATGTGCCATTGGTTCAACCGCGAGGGCGATGTCTGGACCCCGCAACATGCGGGCTTCAAATCGGACCAGCTGGTAGCCGCCGACCAATCCACGTAATCCCAGCCCGACCGCCAACAATAGTGGCCTGCCTAGCGTGGATTTCAGATCACGCCGGGCGCCGTGTCACGGCGACCACTCCAAGGACGAGCCCCAATCGCCACCGCCGATAAATCGGAACAGGCGGCACGGCGACCGACGGATTTCTCCCGCCGCGGCGTTTAACGGTTGAAGCGTGACCATGGCAGGGGCCGTGGCCGACGCCCCAACCGGAGACGCCAGAGCATGATACGCCGTTCGATCCTTGCCGCTGCCTTGAGCCTGTCGCCCGTGGCGGCTTTTGCCCAGACGCAGCCTCCTGCTCCTGCTCCTGCTCCTCCGCCGGCTGCCGCGCCCAAGGCCAAGTCCGACCTTACGCTGGCCAAGTTCCAGAAACGGCGGGAGAAGGCGATCATGGCCGCCGACACGGATGGTGACGGCAAGATCAGCCTGCTGGAGTGGGAGGCCTTCCAGGCCAAGCGCAACATCAAGGGCGATCCAGCAAAATCCTTCCCCCGCATCGATTCCAACCATGACGGCTTCATCGATCGCGCCGAGCTCGACGCGTTCTTCGCCAAGCGCTTCGCCAAGCTGGACAAGAATGGCGACGGGGTCCTCGCGGCCGACGAGATGCCAGGCCACAAATCCGCTCCCAAGGCGGAGCAATGACCAAGAGGCCATGACGCGTGATGAACCTCGGGAGTGCGCCAGCAGATGAGCCCCGATCCGGACGAGGAGTTGGTCCGTCGGGTCGGGGCTGGCGATCCGGCGGCGGTGCGGACGCTTGTCGCGCGCAAGCTGCCGCGCATCCTTTCGCTAGCCGTCCGCATGCTGGGCGACGCGGCGGAGGCCGAGGATGTCGCCCAGGAAACCTTCGTGCGGATCTGGCGTCATGCCTCGAGCTGGCGGCGCGGCAACGCACGCTTCGACACCTGGATCCACAGGGTGACGCTCAACCTTTGCTACGACCGGCTGCGCCGGCGCCGCGAATGGGTGACCAACGATTTGCCGGACGTGGTCGACCCGGCCCCGCTTCCCGATTCCCGGGAAGAGACGCATCGGGTCGAGCGCGCCTTGCAGGCGATCGCGCCACGCCAGCGCGAAGCGATCATCCTGGTCTACTATCAAGAGATGTCCAATATCGAGGCGGCCGCGACCCTGGAGATCAGCGTCGATGCTCTGGAGAGCCTGCTTTCGCGCGGCCGGCGGGCCCTGCAGGCGATTCTGGCCAGGGATAGCGTCCATGACTGACAAAGGCGCGACCATGGATGCCGAACATTCATCGCGCTTTGCGGGCGTCCGGTGGGGGGCCGGTCGCTGTCGTTTCCAACCCGCGTGGGCACGCGGCGCCAAAGGGCAAGGGGAAAGCAGATGACTAAAGACATCGAAGACGGCCCGGCAATGGATGCAAAGCGTTTCGCGGCGCTCGCCGAAGCCTATGGCGGCGATTTGCGTCGCTGGCCGAAAGTGGAGCGCGAAGCCGCCGCGGCCTTTGCTTCAAGCGAGGCGGGCCAGGCCATTTCGCGACATGCCGGCACACTCGACACCCTGCTCGACAGCTACAGCGTCCAGCCCCCCGGCAAGGCGCTGCACGGCAGCATCCTGCGCGTCGCCGACCGGCACCTCGTCCAGCGACGGCGTCAGCGGTTCTGGTGGCTGGGATTGGGACTTGCCGGCGTCGGCCTGGCCGGCGCCGTGGCCGGATTGGCCCTGGTGACCGTCGTCACGCCCGAGGCTCAGCCCGACCACTATGTGCTCGATGCCAATGCGACGGCCTTCGGCGACGCCGGGCCCGACAGCGACACGATCGAGGAGGATCTATGAGCACAGGCCGAAACCTCCTCATCGCGTCGGTGGTGCTGAATGTGTTCCTGACCGGCGCGCTCGCCGGCGGCGCCGTCTGGATAAGAAGCGGCAAGCAGGGCCAGGGCTATTCACTGGAAGCGGCGGGCGGCCGGCTTCCCGACCAGCAGCGCACGCTGTTCCGCAAGGCGTTGCGGGAGGTCCGCCGCGAATCCCGCGATATTATCCTCGCCGGCCAGCAGGCCCGGCGGGAGGCGGCGGACCTGCTGCGACAGCCCGTCCTTGACAAGGCGGCCCTGACGGCCGCCCTGGAGCGGGCCCGCAATGCTGACGTCACCATACGCACGCGGCTGGAGCAGCGCATCATCGAGTTCGCGGCGGCGGGTTCGGCCGAGGATCGCGCCGTGTTGGCGGAAGGGCTCACAAGGCGCGCGGGCCAGCAACCACCCGCCACGCCAAAAAAATCGCCGTGACGACCGACGGAAACTGCCGGCGGCAGCGTTTAACCGGGAGAAGGGCAGGATCTGCCGGACCGCTGCGTGCGAGCAGGTTTTCAACCTCTGAAATATTCGGAGCACGGACATGTTTCATCTGACAAAATACGCCATTACCGCCGCTCGTGCCGTAACCGGCACGGTTGCCACGACCGCGGCATCGCCGGCGATGCCCATGGTGTCGCTTGCGCAGCCAGCCGCCCCCGCGCTGGTCGAGCACGTGGCCTGGGGCTGCGGCCCCGGCTGGCATCCCAACCGCTGGGGGCGCTGCGTTCCTTATCGCGTGGGGGTCTATCCGCGCTATTATTACTGGAACGGCCCGGGCTTCCACGCCCGGCATCCGCACCACCGCTGGCATCGCTGGCATCGCTGGTAGGCGCTTCCGGGGCCGGCTTCCGCGCCGGCCCCACACCTTGATTGAGCAGGTATGAAACGGCTCGAACGGGCTTCAGGCGCCTCGCGCGGCAAGCCCAAGCAATGGAGGGTTGACTTGGCTATCCCGGCCTCCAATTCCCAGCCAGATCCGGCCCTTGTCGCTTCCAACCGTTTCGGGCTCGGGGCAAAGCCCGGCGACCGCGACAGGATTGCCGGCGACCCGCGCGGTTACCTGAAGGCGGAACTGCGGCAGCCCGATATCGCCATGATCTCGCTGGACGACCCGGCCTATGCAAGCCTGCTGGGCAGCACGCCGGCCATCCAGGCCAGCATGGCGGCAAATGTCCAGCGCAAGCTCGAACGTGAACGCATGGCCGCAACGCAGCCGGCGATGGCAACAGCGAGCGTGCAGGACATGCCTGCCCAAGCCACACCGGCTCGGCCCAAGCCTGTCCAGCCCAAGCCGGCCCAGTCCGCGCCGACCCAGGCTGCGCCTGCCCAGCCCATGCCGTCGCCGGCCGCCCCTGCGAAGCCAGCCGTTCCACCGGTCGAGGCCAGGCTCTTCCGGGCCGAAGCACAAGCGCGCTTCGACAAAGCCTTTCGGGCCGAGGCCGGCTTCGTCGAGCGTCTCGTCTATTTCTGGTCGAACCATTTCTGCGTCTCGGCGGCGAAGGGGCCGATCGTGCGGGCCAGCGCCGGCGCCTTCGAGCGGGAAGCGATCCGCCCCTTCGTACTCGGCCGCTTCGCCGACATGCTGATGGCTGTGGAGCGGCATCCGGCGATGCTGTTCTATCTCGACAACCAGCAATCGATCGGCCCGGACTCCCGCGCCGGCAGGAACCGCCAGCGCGGCCTCAACGAGAACCTCGCCCGCGAGATCCTGGAACTGCACACGCTGGGCGTCGGCAGCGGCTACAGCCAAGCCGATGTCACCAGCTTCGCCCGTATCCTGACCGGCTGGATGATGGCCGGACGGGAAGGACGGCTGGGCGAGCCCGGCAGTTCCGTCTTCAACGCCAATGCGCATGAGCCGGGCGACGCGGTGCTGCTGGGCAAGACCTATCCGGCTGCCGGCATGGGCCAGGCCGAGGCCGCGCTTAACGATATCGCCCGCCATCCGGCGACGGCGCAGCACATCGCCACCAAGCTCGCCCGACACTTCATAGCGGACGAACCGCCACCGGCGGCGGTGACGCGTCTCGCCAAGCTGTTCACCAAGAGCGATGGCAATCTTAGGGCGTTGGCGGCGGCGCTCATCGACATGCCTGAGGCCTGGTCGACGCCATTGACCAAGATGCGCTCGCCCTTCGACTACATCGTCGCCATCCGCCGGGCCGCCGGTCCCGGCCCGGCGAACGATCCCGGCCAGTCGCTCAACTGGCTCAACGCGCTGGGCGAGCCGCTCTGGCAGCCACCGGGGCCGAACGGCTTTTCCGACCAGGCTGACAGTTGGGCCTCGGCCGAAGGCATGAAGATCCGCTTCGACATCGCCTGGCAGGCGGCCCGCCAGGTCAAGGACATCGGCAATCCCAGCGACATGCTCGACGCCATCATCGGTGCCTCCGCCTCGCCGGAGACACGGCAAGCGGTGGCACGCGCCGAGTCCAAGCAGCAGGGCCTGGCGCTGCTGCTGATGGCGCCCGAATTCCAGAGACGATAGCCGCCAGCGCGGACAACTCCCATGGAGACAAGGTCATGAGCCTGCTGTGTGAAACCCCTCATCCTTCCCGCCGCGCCGTGCTGATGACCGGCGGCGCGCTGTTTGCCTGGGCCTATCTGCCCCGCTTCGCCCGTGCCGCCGACAATCGCGACCCGCGCCTCATCGTGATCGTCCTGCGCGGCGCGCTCGACGGCCTGTCGGCCGTCGGCCCGGTCGGCGATCCGGACTATGCCGGCCTGCATGGCGATATCGCGCTGTCGCTCACCGGCCCGCACGCGGCGCTGCCGCTCGATGGTTTCTTCGCGGTCAATCCGGCGATGCCGGTGTTCGCGCGGCTGTTCAGGGATAAGCAGGCCGCGGCGGTGCATGCGGCCGCGACAGGCTACCGCGAACGCTCGCATTTCGACGGGCAGGATGTGCTGGAGAGCGGCTATGCCGGCCCGGGCCATGTCGCCACCGGATGGCTCAACCGGGCGCTCGAGAGCCTGCCGGCCGGCGACCGCGTCGCGACGCTTGGCGGATTGGCCGTCGGGCCTTCGACACCGCTGGTGATCCGCGGCGCGGCACCGGTGCTCGGCTGGGCGCCGCAATCCCTGCCGCCGCCAGCCGGCGACCTCGCGGCGCGGGTTCTCGATCTCTACCAGCATCGCGACCCGGTGCTGGCGGTGGCCTTGCAAAAAGGCCTCGATGCCGACCGCATGGCGCTCGACGACCAGATGGTCGCCAAAGCAATCAAGCCGAAGGGGGGCCTCGATAGCGCCGCCGGCATGCGGCAGGCCGCGCAAGGCGCCGCCAAGCTGATCGCGGCCGATGATGGGCCGCGGGTTGCCGCCCTCGCCTTCGACGGCTGGGACACCCATGTCAATGAGGGCGGCGCGACCGGCCGGCTTGCCACTTTGCTCGGTGGTCTCGACGGTGCCTTCGAGGAGTTCGAGAAGGGGCTTGGCGAGCGCTGGAAGGACACTGCGATCGTCGCCATCACCGAGTTCGGGCGCACGGCGCGGATCAACGGCACAGTCGGCACCGATCACGGCACCGGCACGGTGGTGCTGCTCGCCGGCGGCGCGATCAAGGGCGGCCGCGTCATCGCCGACTGGCCGGGATTGAGGCCGGCTCAGCTCTATGAGCAACGCGATCTTGCACCGACCAGCGATGTCAGAGCCGTGCTGAAGGGACTGCTCGCCGACCAGTTCGGTCTTTCCGCCGCCGTGCTTGGCGACAAGGTGTTTCCGGAGTCGGCGGCAGTGAAGCCGATGACGAACCTGGTTGTCTGAAACGCTCACGACGCCGCGATTTTCAGCGCGGCGCCGTCTCGCCGTCACCCGTGATCAGGCGGCCTCGACCTTGGCGGAAGGCTCATCCTCGCCACGCACCAGTCTGGTCACGCCGGCGAAGTCGAGCTTGCCGGAGCCGAGCACCGGCACTTTGTGGACGACGCGCACTTCGGCGGGCACCATCAAGTCCATGGCGCCGTTCGTCTTGGCGAAGTTCAGGAACTCGGCGCGCGTGGCGCCGGGAGCCTCGGTGATGAGAATGAGCTTCTCACCCTTGCGCGCATCCGGCACGGAAGCGACTGCCGAGAGCAAGCCCTTCCACAGTTCGCCGGCCAGCGCCTCGACGGCTGCGAGCGAGATCATCTCGCCGCCGATCTTGGCGAAACGCTTGGCCCGGCCGCGAATGGTGATAAATCCCGCCTCGTCGATGGAGACGACGTCACCGGTGTCATGCCAGCCGTCCGGCAGCGATTCGAGCACGCCCGGCTTCTCGGCTCTGAGATAGCCAGCCATCACATTTGGCCCGCGCACATAGAGCCGTCCGCCATCGTCGACACCAGGCACCGGATCGAGACGATACTCCATTCCGGGCATGATTTTGCCGACGGTGCCGGAGCGGTTGTACATCGGTGTGTTTATGGAGATCACCGGCGCGGTCTCGGTGACGCCATAGCCTTCGAGGATGCGCAGGCCGAACGTTTCCATATAGGTCATGCGCGTCGCGGCCTTGACGGGCTCCGCGCCGGCAAAGCAATAGCGTATCGAACGGAAATCGTACGGGTGCGCGGTGCGGGCATAGCCGCTGAGAAACGTATCGGTGCCGAAGATGATCGTCGCGTTCGATGCGTAGATCAGTTCGGGCACGATGCGGTAGTGCAGCGGCGACGGGTAGAAATAGACCGGTACGCCCGAGATCAGCGGCAGCACGGTGCCAGCCGTCATGCCGAAGGAATGGAAGATCGGCAGCACGTTGAACACCTTGTCGCCCGAGTGGAAGTCGATGCGGGAGGCGGCCTGCGCGGCATTGGCCAGGATGTTGCGGTGGGTGAGCACCACGCCCTTTGGCGTGCCTTCCGACCCGGAGGTGAACAGGATCACCGCAGGGTCGGCGGCCTTGCGGGCAACCCTGGGCGTGCTCTTGCGTAACAGGCCGAGCAGTTTGTCCTTGAGGCCGATGGTGGCGCGCAGATCATCCAGCCAGACAATGTCGACCGACCGGCCCATCTCCTCGACCACGGCGCCAAGGTTGGCCTGTTCCACGAAGGCCCGCGAGGTCAGCACGGTGCGCACCTCGGCCGCCTCGCAGGCCGACAGGATGTTGGCCGCACCGGCGGTGAAGTTGATCATCGCCGCCACCTTGCCCGCCGACATCACGCCAAGCAGTGTGGCGCAAGAGCCGTTGGCGTTGGGCAGCATGATGCCGAGCGTCCGCTGGCCGGCATAGAGGTTCTTGAACTTCTCACCGAGGACGGCGGCCGCGGTGAGTAGCTTGCCGTAGCTCAGCGAACCGGTGACGGGATCCTGAACGGCGAGCCGTTTCATGCCGCGTTCGTTCGCGGTCTCGATGATCTTTTCCAGCACGGTCTTGTCGATATTCTGGGTGCGGAAGACGAGATCCGACATGACCTGATAGAGCGCTGCACCCGCCGCTGCGCGGCGCTGGCGGCCTTTCAGTTCCGGCGGCACTTCAAGCTTGACCGGCTTCAGTATGGTCACCTTGACCTTCGGGAACAGGCGGCGGCGCACATGCTGAGAGGTCAGGCGCGAGAACGGGCTTTTCTCCAGCCCGTCGATGCGGATCGGCACCACCATCGAGCCGGTCTTATCGGCCACCATGGCGGCGCCGTCATAGACCTTCATCAGGCCGCCGGTGACGGTAATGCGGCCTTCGGGGAAAATGACCAGCGGATCACCGTTCTGCACGATCTTGATCAGCGTGCGCGTCGACATCGGCTTGGCCGGATTGAGCGGCAGCGCGCGGGTCAGTTTCAGGAAAGGCTTCATCCACCAGGCCTGCGCGATGGTGTAGTCGATGGCGAAGACCGGTTCTTCGTCCGTCAGCGTCAACGCCAGCGGACCATCGAGGAAGCTGACATGGTTGAGCGCCAGGATGGGTGCCTTGCCGGCAGCCTTCAGGTTTTCGATCCCCTCGATCTCCAGGCGGTGGAAGGCGCGGAAGAGGATGGAGACGAAGTCGCGGAACGGATTGGTCGGCAGGTATCTCAGCATCAGCCAGGCAGCGACCACATTGGCCGCGACGAGGCCGAACAGAATGCTTCCGACGGAAACGCCTGCTGCCTGAATCGCGGCAACGAGTATGCCACCCACGGTCATGAAGCCGGCATTGACGATGCTGACCGCGGCGACGACGCGGGCACGGCGCGCCTCGGGCGACCATGCCTGCACGGCGGCGAAGGTCGGCACGACGAGAAAGGCGGCCGAGATGGCCATGCCGGCAAGGTCGATCGCGACACGGATGGTGTTCGGTCCGGCGAAGAACGTGGCAAGGGTTTCGGCCCGCGGCGACGGCTGCATGCTCCAGATTGTCCAGGCGAGATGCAGGCCGAACAGCGCAAGCAGCGCCGTGCCGACCGGCGCGGGAAGGAGCACCATGCGGCCTTGCGACATCCATGCGGCGATTGCCGAACCGATGGCGATCGAGACGGCGAACACCGCGAGATAGGCAGTGACGGCGATCTCTCCGCCGCCGAGCGAATTCTTGACCAGCGTCGGCAGGATCGAAAGGATGATGGCCCCAATCAGCCAGAACCAGGAGGTCATCAGGCCGGCGCGCCAGATGCGTGTGTCGGTGCGCAATTCGCTGACCTGACGCCAGGTTGAACGAAAGATGTTCCTGTCGATGACAAGGCTGGGAGCAGCCGAACCCGTCGAAGGAATGTAGCGGCTGACGAACCAGCAACCGACTGACAGGATCATCATGATCGGCCCGAAGACCCAGACGCCGATGCCATCGGCCGAGACGACGCCGCCGGCGATGGTGCCGCCCAGGATGGCGGCGAAGGTCGCCGACTCGATCCAGGCATTGGCGCGCGGCAATTCCTTGCGCTCGAGATGATCCGGCAGGATGCCATACTTGATCGGTCCGAACAGCGCCGAGATGATGCCGAACATGAGCAACGCCGTCATCAGCACCGGGATCGACGACAGCGCGATACCAATGACTGCGACTGCAGCGGCGGCGATCTCCGCGAATTTCAGCCGGCGGGCGATCAGGGCCTTGTCGAACCGGTCAGCGATCTCGCCGCCCAAGGCCGACAGGAACAGGAAAGGAGCCATGAACACGGCTCCAGCAAGCGTGACCAGCGAGGCCGCCTGGTCGGCGGCCAAGGTGAAGAGGATCAGAAAAACCAGTGTGTTCTTGAGGAAATTGTCATTGAACGCGGACAGGAACTGCGTCCAGAACAGAGGCGCAAAGCGCCGCGACAACATGAGATGAGTGTTCATGGCGGTTTCCATTTGGCGGAACCCTACGGCTGTGCGCCGACAGGCCCTGCGGGTTGCAGGCGCTGTTTCAATCCCAGCGATATCGGTAAGCTGGTTAGACTTCCTTACCGCGGTTCATGCCCATGCTTGGCTCCGGCAGCCGGTGTTTGAACCCACGGAAGAGACGGGTTGTGCGGTACACATGCCAAGCTGTTTCAGCATTTTCGGCCTTCCTGAAATGAACGTTGTTCACGATAGGACTTTATCACATCGTGAACAATGTTCAAGAGAAAAATGAACGACGTTCATTACCGATGAAGGAAGAGGGTCGGACTACGGAACCCGGTCTCTTGAAAGGAATGTGCATCGCCAACGATAAGCCTCGCGCGCTATGCACGCCAGAGGAGCAGCCCGGTGACATCGGTGCGGCGCCTGTTGGCACGCCTCAATCGACGGGATTTTGATCCAAGGTCGCCACCGTCTTCAGCGCACCGTCGAGCATGTCGCCCTTCTCGTCTTTCAATGCCGCCTCGCGCAGGCGGCGGATCCAGTCGGCGGCATCTTCACGGTCCTTGAGCATGTCAAGCGCCGAAAGCACGCGGTCGAATTTCGACTGGGCGCGGACATGGGTGTCGCTGTAGCCCTTGATAAGCCGGCGGCAGTTGAGGATTTCGACGGCAAGCGCGTAATCAGAGGGCACGTAACCAAGCGCCAGCGTGTACCATTGGTCAAGATGCGCGGTCTCGACCTTGTGGCGCAGCAGGCTGCGGCGCCAGCGACGCAGGCCGCCGATGAACCAGAGAGCGGCAAAACCGGCAAAACTGTCGGTGCGGATGCGCCGGCCATGATTGATGCGGCGGTCGAGAAAGGCGGCAAGTTTCGGCCGGTTCTCGATGTAGCTGCCCAATCTTGCCGGCAAAGTACCGCAGAACTCCTCGATACGCGGATGGAAATATTCGGTCACCTGCAGGATCGAGCCATCCTTGACGCCGACCTCCTTGCGCACACGCCTGTCCCGCGTCGAGCGCGTTTTCAGATCCGCGACACGGATCATGTCATCATAGCACATTGCATTGGCCAGATGCTTGGCGGCGGCGATGGACAGCGCATGGGCATGGCCGGCGTCATCCAGCGCGACGGCCTTGTCGAGCCGGTCGAGATAGTCGCGCCCATAGGCGATGTCCTGATAATCGACAACCTTTCGCAGACCGCGCAACGCCATGTCGCGCACCGCCACGGGCATCATGTCGATGCGGGCAGCGAGCGCCTGCCAGCCCTGCAGCAGGTTTTGCGGGCCACTCACGCGCCCCGCTCCGAGAGTGGATTCAACGATCGCCGACTCGGCCACCTTTGGCGCCGGCACGGCCGTGCCGCGCGCACGATCATAAGCGGCGGCGAAGGCCGCAAGGCTGGCCTTGACGCCGCGACCACCAGCACCGACTGCCTGTTCGTAGCTTTCGCGCGTGAACGGCAGCGCGTCGGATCCGGCCAGCGCGCCAAGCAGGCTGGCGGAGATCATCGAACCGTTGTCGGCGGCGATCTTTTCCATATCGAAAACGATGAAGCGCTTGGACGCGGCCTCGGCGGTCGCGTGCACCTTGGACGACGAGGCCCGGCCGTCACCCGGTTCGATCTTTTCCGACACGGCGGCGATGCGGTGCGACGAAGCGATTAGTGTCGTGCGCTCGGGCGTGACGAAGCCCCTGATGATGGCGCGGCCGGCTTCCATCAGTTCGGCGGCGATCAGAATGTCGACATCGCCCTGCGAAGGCGACAGCGCGAACACCGGCAGCCGGCCAGTGTCGCGCGCCATTTCGATATAATAGATCGTGGCGCCGGTGCGCTGGGCGACGCCGGCGACCGAAGTCGATTGCGCGACATGGCCATTGCGTTCGGCAACGTCGGTGATCCAGTCGGCAAGCACGCCGCCGCCCTGGCCGCCAACCGCCAGCACCGCGAGTTTGATGACGCGCTCGCTGTCCTGAGCACCGGCCTTGGCGCGAAATGGCGGGACAGCGTCAAGCATCGGCGAAGGTCAGGCGCCGGCTTTCGCGACGGCGCTGCAAGAGGCTGATCACGGCGCGGCGCGCGCTTTCCAGGAAACGGTCCCAGCGGCTCGGATTGTGTACGACATCGGCGCGGTAGAAGGACGGGCACAGCACCGCCGCATCGGCGACCTCGCCGCAATTGCCGCAGCCGACGCAGTTCTGGTCGATACTCGCGACGGGATCGTCGCGCAGCGGATCGTCGAGCGACTTCACCGACAGCGACGGGCAGCCGGACAGCCGCATGCAGGCATGGTCGCCGGTGCAGATGTCCTCGTCGACGCCGAACTTCGGCTTCACCACGCGCTCGCCGCCCTTGATCGCCTTGTCGACCAGCGGCTTTTCGCGGCGCTGGCGGTTCAGCATGCATTCGGACGAAGCGACGATGACCTTCGGTCCCTTCTCGTCGGTGGTCAGCGCCTCACGCAGCGTGTCCTGCATCTTGCCGACATCATAGGTGTGGTCGACATGGCGCAGCCATTTGACGCCCATGCCCTTCACCGCCTCAGTGATGGGATGCTTAGTCGATTTGGTCTTGTTGCCGGCGCGCGATGACAGAATGTCCTGCCCACCGGTCGCGGCTGAATAGAAATTGTCGACGATGACAATGACGCCATCGTTCTTATTGAAGACCGCATTACCGATCGAGGAGGTCAATCCGTTGTGCCAGAAGCCGCCATCGCCGACGAAAGAGATGGAGCGGCGCCTGGCATCGGGCGAATTGAAGGCCGAGGCCGAGGCCGGCCCCAACCCATAGCCCATGGTTGTGGCGCCGAGTTCGAAGGGCGGCATGATCGAAAACAGATGGCAGCCGATATCGGACGCGATGTGGTGTTTGCCGAGTTCCTGTTCGACCAGCTTGGTGGCGGCAAAGATCGGTCGCTCCGGGCAGCCGATGCAGAAGCCCGGCGGGCGGCCGGGCACGACGTTGATCAGATCAGCGGTGTCGACGCCCTCGCCGACCTTATTGGGCGCACGTACTTCGCCCGGCAGCAGATGCGGCGCCTCGGCGCGCAGGAAGGCGCCGATGCCATCGAGCATGACCTGGCCGGTATACTCGCCGGCCATCGGCAGATATTCCTTGCCGACCAGCCCGGTGCCGCGCCCGGCCTTGTGCAGCATCGCGGCAAAGGCCTGTTCGATGTAGTTGGGCTGGCCTTCCTCGACGACCAGCACGGCCTGCTTGCCCTCGCAGAAGGACAGGAACTCATCGTCGATCAGCGGATAGACGGCGTTGAGCACATAGAGCGGCACGTCCGTCTCGCCATAGGTGTCGGCAAGGCCGAGCCGCTGCAGGGCGCGGATGACGGAA
Organism: Mesorhizobium sp. B2-3-5; assembly: GCF_006442395.1. NCBI lineage: Bacteria > Pseudomonadati > Pseudomonadota > Alphaproteobacteria > Hyphomicrobiales > Phyllobacteriaceae > Mesorhizobium > Mesorhizobium sp. B2-3-5. The sequence continues at coordinate 20,936 of NZ_VFVX01000015.1, forward strand.
TTGTACATGCCGCCCTGCATGACGATGCCGACCGAGCCATGGTCCGAGCCGAAGAACTCGTTGATCCTGTTCTTGGCGATGAAATCCACCGCCGCCGGCCAGCGCTTTGCCACCTTCTCCTTCTCGTGCAGGAAGGAGGCGGGCGGCAGAACGATGCGGCCGGTGTCGCGGCGCGGTGCCGAAAGCGCATCGGCCACGCTCATCGGCGGGCGCTTGTTATCCTTGGCGATGAAATGGCCGTGGACATGGCAGCAGCGGATGCGCACCTGCAGCATGACGGGCGTGTTGGAGATCTCCGAGAGTTCGAAGCCATCCTCGACCGCCTTGACGATCGAGGGCAGGTTCGGGCGTGGGTCGAGCAGCCAGACCTGGCTCTTCATGGCAAACGCATGGCTGCGCTCCTGCATGATCGAGGAGCCCTCGCCGTAATCCTCGCCGACGATGATCAGCGCGCCGCCGGTGACGCCGCCTGAAGCGAGATTGGCCAGCGCGTCGGAGGCGACATTGGTGCCGACAGTCGACTTGAAAGTCGCGGCACCGCGGATCGGATAGTGCACCGAGGCGGCCAGCATGGCGGTGGCGGTCGCTTCCGAAGCGCTGGCCTCGAAATGCACGCCGAGCTCGCCCAGAATGTCCTGCGCGTCGGCCAACACGTCCATCAGATGGCTGATCGGCGCGCCCTGATAGCCGCCGACATAGCCGACGCCGCATTGCAGCAGCGCCTTGGTGATGGCGAGGATGCCCTCGCCAGCGAATTCCTCGCCGGCGCCGAGCCTGAGTTTTTCGACTTCCTTGGCAAAAGACCGTTCGGCCATCTCTGCCTCCTTCCGTTGCCGCCGACAGCCGGCGGCGCGTAATCTAGAGTCCCTGTTTATGCATGTCGTTTCCCCAAAACCGGGTCCACTTTTGGGCGACATGCATCAGATGTCGTGCTTGCGGATATTCTTCAGCATCTTCTGCAGCGTCGCGATCAATGCGGTGTATTCGGCATCGTCGACATCGTCGAACATCGCCTCGAACGCGTCATGCATGGCCGGCCAGGCGCGGGTGAACTCGGCCCGGCCCTCGTCGGTCAGGAACACGTGGCGGATACGGCTGTCGCTGACCCCTTGCTCGCGCCGCACGAACCCCTGGCCCTCCAGCGTGTCGAGCGTGCGACTCAAGGTCGATTGCTCGATGACAGTGTAGACCGAGAGGTCGTTGACGGTGACACCATCCGTAACCGACAGCACGGCCAGCGTGCGCACCTGCGAAATGGTCAGGCCCTGCCTGCGGAAATCGTCGCGCAACGTGGCGTTGTAGCGGCCCATGATGCGGTTCATCAGATAGGGCGCGAATTGCTGCAGTCCGATCTGGCCGAGGGTCGAGATGCGCTGGCGCCTTTCGGGAAGCTTCTGTTCCATCACAGCCTCCCCGCCAGGAGAAAGCCGGAGCCGCCGCCGAGACCCGCGCCCGGATGGGTCGAGGCGCCGATATGGTAGAGGTTTTTGATACCGGTCTGATGATTGCGGCTGGTCTTGAACGGCCGCCACAGGAACGACTGGTCGATGGTGGAGGAACCGCCATAGGGGTCACCGCCGACCAGGTTGATGTTCATGGCTTCAAGATCGGCCGGCGAATAGGCGCAGCGCGCGATGACGCTGTCCTTGAAGCCGTCAACATGGCTGGCGAGAATCGCCTCGGCGCGGTCGGCGTAGGCCACGCGCAACTCGGCGGTCCACTGCCCGTCGGCCGGCGCCTGCAATTTGCCGGCGGCGTCGCCCTTGATATGGCGCGGCGTCTCGGGCAGCTGCAGCCACAGGATCGCCTTGCCGTCGGGGCAGCGCGGCGGGTCGAGCGCGTGCGGCTGACCGACACAGATGGTCGGCACTTCAGGCAGCATGCCGCGCGCCGCTTCGTTGCAGGCTTTCGAGACGCCGTCCAGGCCCGGCGTCAGGTGCAGCAGCGCCACCTTGTCCAGCCCTTCACCACGCCACGCCGGCGGCTTGTCGAGGGCGTAATGAATCTGGAAATTGCCTTTGCCGTAGCTGTATTTCCGTGCCGCCTCGGCATCGGCTTTGGGAGCATCCGTGCCGAGCAGGCGGCCATAGAGCTGCGTCGGCGTGACCGAGCAGATGACGCTCTTCCTGGCATGGACCGTCTCGCCCGAGGCCAGCCGCACGCCGGTGGCGCGGCCGCCGGCCAGGATGATGGAAGCAACGTCGGATTCTGTGGAAATGACGCCGCCGCGCTCGATGATGAGCGCCTCGAAAGCCGACAGCAGGTTCTTCGCCCCGCCCTTGACGATCGGCGCGCCTGCCGCCTCCAGCGCGAAGGCAATCACCTTGGCGATCTGGCCGGAAAAGGCATCTTCCGGGCCGAGCCCGGCATGCAGCACCCAGGGCGCCCAGAGCGCACGGATGGTTTCGGACCGGTAGGTGCTTTCCAGCCAGCCGCGTGCCGGCACCAGGGCCTCACCAAGGAAGTCGGCAAGGCCGCGCGGACCGCGCCGCCAGGCGTCGCCCGCCAGCAGCTTCGCGGTCGAATAAGACCACAAGCTGCCGCCGAGCAGGCCAAACAACAGGCCGGCATTGCGCTCGATGCCGCCGACATCCTCGGCATGCCGGTCGCCGTCACCTGCCGCGATTGCGTTGAGTGCCGCGACATTGGCGGCGCGGTCGGTGCTGAGCACCGCATGGCTGCCATCAGGCCGCAGCACGCCGGTCGGCGTTGCCGTGTGGCAGAACTCCAGGCCGTGCCGCGCAAGGTCGGCGCCAAGTGCCGCGAAGGCCGGCGAGGTGATGAACAGCACGAAAGTCGTCGCCATCACGTCGTGGATGAAGCCGGGCGCGGTGATCTCCTCGGTGCGCATGCAGCCGCCGATGCGGTCGTTGCGCTCGAGAACGAGCACCTTGGCGCCCTTGCCGCCAAGCATCGCCGCGCACACCAGCCCATTGATGCCGCTGCCGACAATGATGTGATCGGGCGCTTTCATTGGACACTCACGGACGGCGGGAGGTCAGATCTGGCCGCGCAACGTGGCGTTCCTTCGCGCCGTAGAGCGCTGGCCTCGCCAGGCTGGCGCCCTCTTGCTGCCATGACATTATCACCCGCGCGCATGATCTTCTCCCGAAGACCCACCTCGCTCTATTTTCCCGATACCAGCGCCAGCGCGCGGATCGGGCTGCCTGTGCCGTGCTCGATCTTGAGCGGTGCGGCGATCAGGATCGCGCCCTTCGGCGGCAGCTGGTCGAGGTTGCAGAGGCTGGCGAGCCCATAGCGGTTGGCCTTGTGCATCAGCGTGTGCGCCGGGAATGGCGGCTCCATGCCGCCAGCCTTGCCGGCATCGGTGCCGATGGTCTCCGAGCCCCAGCCCTTGATGTCCTTGCTGATCAGATACTGGATGGCTTCAGCCGTCGGGCCGGGCGTGTGCGGGCCGGTCTCGTTGGCGTTGAGGAACGCGGCTTCCGAGCCATTGCGCTTGTACCAGTCGGTGCGCATCACCACCCATTCGCCGGGGTTGATGGCGCCATGCTTGGCTTCCCAGGCCTTGATATGATCGACCGTGAGCAGGAAATCGTGATCGGCGGCGGCTTCCCCGGAGCAATCGATGACATTGACCGGGCCGACGAAATTCTGCGCCGGAATGGTGTCGGTGGCGCCGTCCGGATAATCCTTGCCGGTGATCCAATGCTGCGGCGCATCGAAATGCGTGCCGGAATGCTCGCCGAGCTTCAGCCAGTTCCAGGCCCACCACGGACCGTTCTTGTCGTAGCGGGAGATCGAATGGATCTCGACCTTCGGTGTGTCGACGGCAAGTTCCGGCGGCAGCTTGATCAGCGGCGTGTCGGGTCCCAGCGGCGCCGAAAGGTCGACCACCTTGATGGCACCTGAAAGCAGCTGGCCGGCGACCTCGCCGAGGAGTTTTTGCGTGTCCATGATCTCTGTTCCCTCTTTCTTGATGATGCTGGAGGCTCGTCTCGGCCCTTAATATCCTACTAGACGAAAACATATGCATCTGCAATTATCTTTAAGCATAAAGGAAATGGGAACGGGGCGTGAGCGAGTTCGACGCCATCTTTGTCGGGGCGGGCCACAACAGTCTGGCATGCGCCGCGCATCTGGCGTTGAAAGGCTGGAAAACCGGGATTTTCGAGCGCAGCGCCACAATCGGCGGCGCCGTCCAGACGCGTGAATTCACCCTTCCCAGCTTCCGTCACGATTTCGGGGCGATGAATCTGAGCCTGTTTGCCGGCTCTGCCTTCCACCGGAAATATGCAAATGAATTGAAAGCGCAGGGGCTGGAGTTCGCGCCGGTCGCCGACTGCTTCGCCAGCGCCTTCCCGGACGGACGCTGGTTCGGCGTCAGCAACAGTCTGGAGAAAACAGCCGCGCGCATGGCTGCGTTCTCCGCCGCCGATGCAGCGACATGGCGCAGGCTGGTCGCGGCGTTTCCGGCGGAAGCCGAGCATCTGTTCCGGCTGCTCGGCTCGCCGATGAGTGCCCGCGCGCTTGCCGGTACGGCCTGGAACCTGTGGCGCAGGAAAGGCATGTCCGGCGCGCTCGATACGGGTCGCCTGCTGCTGTCATCGCCGCGCGCCTGGCTCGAGGAAAACTTCGAGTCGCCGCATGTGCGTGCAACACTCGCCACCTGGGGGATGCATCTCGACTTCGCGCCCGACATCGCAGGCGGCGCCGTGTTCCCCTATCTGGAATCGATGGCCAACCAGAGCTTCGGCATGGTGCTGGGCAAGGGCGGCGCCGACACCATCGTCCGCGCCTTGTCGGGCATGGTGACGTCAGCCGGCGGCAAGATCGTCACCGGGGCCGAGGTGGCCGAGATCACGGTTTCCGGCGGCAAGGCGACCGGCGTGCGGCTGGCTTCCGGTGAGAGCCATACAGCGACCAAGGCGGTCATCGCGGGCGTTGCGCCCAAGGCACTGACGGGCAAGTTGCTGTCCGCCGGTTCGGGCGACGCCGGCTTCGATACGGCGATGAAAAAGTTCCGCCATGCGCCGGGCACGATGATGATCCATCTGGCGCTCGACGACCTGCCGGACTGGCGCGCCGGGGCGGAGCTTCGGCAGTTTGCCTATGTCCATCTGTCGCCCTCGCTCGACGCCATGTCGCGCACCTATCAGCAGGCGATCGCGGGCATGTTGCCGGACGAACCGGTGCTGGTCGTCGGCCAGCCGACGGCGATCGATCCGTCGCGTGCACCCGAAGGCAAGCATGTGCTGTGGGTGCAGGTGCGCATGCTGCCGGCCGAGATCCTCGGCGATGCCGCCGGTCGGATCGCTGCCGCGCATTGGGATGAGGTCAAGGGGGCCTACGCGGAGCGCGTGCTCGACATCATCGAGACCTATGCGCCCGGCCTGCGGGGCAAAATTCTCGGCCGGGCGGTGTTCTCGCCCATCGACCTCGAGCGCGAGAATCCGAACCTGGTCGGCGGCGACCAGGTCTGCGGCAGCCATCATCTGGCGCAGAATTTCCTGTTCCGCCCGGCGCGCGGCTTCGCCGGCTGGAACACGCCGGTCGCCAATCTGCATCTCACGGGCGCGGCGACATGGCCAGGCGCCGGCACCGGTGCGGCCTCGGGCTTCATGCTCGCGCAACAGCTTGGCGGGAGGTAGGCCCGACGATTTCACGGAGGCTGCGAGAGGCAAGGCGCTGCTGCTCACGAAGCCTGAACCAATGAACGGACAGTGCCGCGCAAAGACAATAACCAACAAGGGGAACGACAATGACAATCAACAGACGCGAATTGCTGGGATACGGTGCCGCGGCACTCGGTGTGGCCGCTGTCGGCCTGCCAAACATCGCCAAGGCCGCCGCCGGCGAATTGACCATCGCCTATAATGTCAACCTGCCCTCCTGGGACCCGACCACCGGCCCATCGGCCGTCAACCCCACCATCCAGGGCCTCTACCAGTCGGTGTTCGATCAGTTCATCCCGCAGAAGCCGGACCTGTCCTTCGCGCCGGGCCTGCTGACCGAATGGGGCTGGAACGACGACCGCACCAAGGTGACGATGACGGTGCGCGAAGGCGTGAAATGGCATGACGGTTCGCCGTTCACGCCCGAGGACGTCGTCTGGTCGCTGCAGCGCGCCGGCGACGAGAAGACCGGCAACCCGATCCAGTTCGTCTGGAAGAACGTCAACAACTTCAAGATCGACGGCAACAAGATCACCGGCGACGTCGTGCAGTTCGACCCGGTCTATTTCAAGTGGATGTCGTTCCTGACCGGCTACATCATGCCGAAGGCCTATTACGAAAAGGTCGGCGCCGAAGGCTTCGAGAAGGCCCCGATCGGCACCGGCCCCTATATGGTCGAGAAATTCGAGCGCAACGCTTTCCTGCGGCTGAAGGCCAACCCGAATTACTGGGGCGGCAAGCCGGCCTTCGAGAATGTGACGATCAAGTTCGTCACCGACGCGGCGAGCCGCGTGGCAGAGATCGAATCCGGCTCCTCGCAGGTGACGCTCGAAATCCCCTATGAGGAGTATGACCGCCTGATCGCCAAGGATGGGCTTGCCGGGTCGTGCAAGAACGTTTCCGACATCGGCATGATCTTCTTCAACAACAAGGACGCCATGCTGGACAAGAACGTCCGCCAGGCGGCCGTGATGTCGGTGGACAAGGAGCTCCTGGTCAAGCGGTTGCTGCGCGGCTACGGCCAGCCGATCGATACGCTGGAGACGCCCGAATACGCGGCCTTCGACCCGTCGATCAAGGTCGAGCACAATCCCGAAAAGGCCAAGCAATTGCTCGCTGCTTCCGGCTACTCGCCGAAGAAGCCGGCAAAGATCACCATCCAGACCACCAAGGGCTTCAAGCCCAAGGACTACGAGATGGTGCAGGCGATCGTCGGCATGTGGCGCAAGGTCGGCATCGAGGCGACGATCGAGGTGTATGAGATCGCCAAGCACTATGAGCTGCGCGCCGCGCACAAGCTGGCGCCGGCCGCCTTCTACAACTGGGGCAACGCCATCGGCGATCCGACCACCTCGACCGGCTTCGCCATGTTCGGCCCGTCGCCGCACTCGTCCTGGAAGACCGACGACCTCGATGCCAAGATCGGCCCGCTCTGGGGTGAGAAAGACGAGGCCAAGCGCATCGCCGGCTGGAAGGCGGTCGACAAATACATCGCCGAGGAGGCCTATGTGCTGCCGCTGATCCAGTACGCGCAGCCAATCGTGCATGCCAAGGGCGTCAAGGTGGTCCAGCATATTTCCGGCGCGCTGCTTCCGGCCCTGATGACCCCGGCCTGACATCAGCCCTGAATTACCGCGCGCCGTCACCAATGACGGCGCGCATTTTCCATCGGGAATACGAGCCACGGGCTCCTGCAAAGATTTACATGCTCCTGCAAAGATTCCTGATCCGTCTTGCGACGATGCTGATCACGCTGTTCGGCGTGGCCGTCGTCGTCTTCGTCGTGATCCGCGTCGCGCCCGGCGATCCGATCGCCATGATGCTGCCGCCCGGCGCGACGGATGCTGACATCGCCCGGCTGCGCGCGCTCTACGGGCTCGACAAGTCCATCGTTGAGCAATTCTTCATCTGGCTGTCCGGTGTTGTCAGGGGCGATTTCGGCACCTCGATCTCGCTCAGGCAAGATGTGCTCGGCCTGGTCTTCAACCGGCTGCCCGCGACGCTGGAACTCGCCATCGTCGCGCTTGTCATGGCGGTTGCGATCGGCGGCGTGACGGCGATCCTCGGCGCGCGCGAACGCGGCACGGCGGTCGAGGCCGGCATCGACATCGCCAGCGGGGTGGCGTTGTCCATTCCCGATTTCCTGTGGGGGCTGGTGCTGATCCTGCTGTTCGGCGTGCTGGTGCCGATCTTCGACATTTCCGGCCGCGTGTCCCCACAGCTCGACCTGCCCTTCGTCACCCAGTTCTATTTCTTCGAAAGCCTGCTGCGGCTGCGTTTCGACCTGACCTGGGATCTCTTGAAACACATGCTGATGCCGGCGGTGGCGCTGGCACTGCCGCTGGCGGCGATCATCTCGCAGCTGTTGAAACAGTCGCTGAAGGAAGTGCTCGACCTCGATTATGTCGTGCTCGCGCGGGTCAAGGGATTTTCGGAAACGCAGGTCATCCTGCGCGAGGCGCTGAAGAACGCCGCTTTGCCGACGCTGACCCTGGTCGGCGTGCAATTCACTTTCCTCATCGGCGGCACCGTCATCGTTGAGCGGCTGTTCTCCTATGAGGGACTCGGCAACATGGCGATTGATGCCGTCATCAACCGCGACCTGCCGCTGATCCAGGGCATCGTGCTGGTCTTCGCGCTGCTCTTCGTGCTGATCAACCTTGCCGTCGACATGATGTACGCGCTGCTCAATCCGAGGCTGCGCCATGGATAAGGCACGCATGTGGCGACCGAGCGTAAGCCCTCGGCTGTGGCTCGCCGGCGGTTGGCTGCTGCTGGCGTTGCTGGCCGCGATCTTCGCGCCGCTGGTCGCGCCGCAGGATCCGCTGGCGCAGGACCTGATGCTGGAGCGGCTGCCGCCCTTCTGGCTCGACGGCGCCGAGCCCGGCTATTGGCTGGGCACCGACAGCCTCGGCCGCGACCTGCTCTCCCGGCTGATCTTCGGCGGCCGCATCGCCTTCATCGTCGCCTTCGCCGCCGCGATCGCCGCCTGTCTGGTCGGCTCGACGCTTGGGCTGATCGCGGGCTATTTCGGTGGCTGGGCCGACCGCATCATCTCGCGCATTGTCGATATCTGGATGGCGTTCCCGCCGGTGCTGTTCGCCATCCTTCTGGTGGCGGTGCTCGGCACCGGCCTCAGCTCCGTCATTCTCGCCATCGCCATCATCGACTGGACGCGCTTCTGCCGGGTGATCCGCGCCGAGGCCATGGGCCAGTCGCGCATGGACTATGTCGAGAACGCCCGCATCGCCGGCTATGGCCGCATCGGCATCATGCTGCGCGAAGTGCTGCCCAACGTCGTGCCGTCGATCGTCGCGCTGCTGTCGCTGGAAATGGGCATCGCCGTGATCGTCGAAGCGATCCTGTCCTTCGTCAATCTGTCGATCTCGACCGACGACCCGACCTGGGGCGGCATCATCGCCGAGGGGCGGCTGTCGATCCATCAGGCCTGGTGGGTGCTGGTGTTCCCGCTGATCACGCTGATCCTCACCGTGCTGTCGTTCAGCCAGTTCGGCGAAGCGCTGAAGGCGCGCTTCGATCCGGTGCTGCGATGAGCGCCTGCCTCGACATCGTCAATCTCAGCGCGGTGCTGCCGAACGGCCAGCGCGTGCTGCGCTCGGTGTCGCTCGCGGTGCAGCCCGGTGAGGTGCGCGCATTGGTCGGCGAGAGCGGCGCCGGCAAGACCATGATCGGCAAGGCCGTGCTTGGCGTCTTGCCGTCGAGCGTGCGCATTGTCGAAGGCGATATGAGGCTTGAGGGCGAAGACCTCGGCAAACTCCGGCCCAAGGCACGGCGCACGCTGATCGGCGCGCGCACGGCGCTGATCCCGCAGGACCCGCTGACCGCGCTCAATCCATCGCGTCGCATCGGCCCGCAGATGACCGACCGGCTGGTGCGCATCCTCGGCTGGAGCGGCGAGAGGGCCGACACCCGCATCCGGCAATTGCTTGACGAGGTGCAGATCCGCGACCCCGAGCGCGTGCTGAAAAGCTATCCGCACGAGCTTTCCGGCGGCATGCGCCAGCGCGTTTTGATCGCCGCCGCCTTCGCCGCCGAGCCACGGCTGATCGTCGCCGATGAGCCGACCACCGCGCTCGACGTCACCGTGCAAAAGCAGATATTGCGGCTGATCGCGCAGTTGCAGCGCGAGCACGGCACGGCGATCCTGTTCGTCACCCACGATCTCGGCGTTGTCGCCAAGATCAGCCAGAAGGTGTCGGTGCTTTATGCCGGCAAAGTGGTCGAGGAAGCCGAGACGGCTGTGCTCTTCGCGGCACCGCGGCACCCCTATACACGTGCGCTGATGGCGGCGACGCCGCGCTACACAGACCCGTTCGCTTCGCTGAAACCGGTGGACGAGGCGGTGCTGGCTGGGCTTGCCGCCGAGATCGCGGCGGTGGACCAGGCCTGGAGGCAGCCGCATGGCTGAACCGCTGTTTTCCGTGCGCGGGCTAAAGGTGGCTTTGCCCGACATGACCCGCAAGCCGCTGATCGGCCGCGCGCCGATGGCCGAGATCCTGAAAGGCCTGGATTTCGACCTGCCCAGCGGCTCGGTCACCGGCATCGTCGGCGAATCCGGTTCCGGCAAGTCGACGCTCGGCCGGGCGCTGGTCAGGCTGCTGGAACCCAGCGCCGGCAGCATCAGCTTCGACGGCCGCGATATCACGCATCTGCCGGAAGCGGAGTTGCGCCCGCTGCGCCGTGACCTGCAGATGATCTTCCAGGATCCGATGTCGTCGCTCAATCCGCGCCGCACCATTGCCAGCATCATCGCCGCGCCGCTCAAGCAGAATGGGCTTGGCGATAATCTGAAGAGCCGCGTCGCCGAGGCGCTGCAGCGGGTCGGCCTGCCGCAGAGTTTCGCCAGCCGCTACCGCCACGAATTGTCGGGTGGCCAGCGCCAGCGCGTCGGCATTGCGCGCGCGCTGGCGATGTCGCCGAAATTCGTCCTGGCCGACGAGATCGTCTCCGGTCTCGACGTGTCGACGCAGGCGCAGATCCTCACTTTGCTCGAGAAGTTGGCAGTGGAGATGGGCCTGACGGTCGCCTTCATCAGCCACGACCTGTCCGTCATCCGCCGGCTGTGCCGGCAGGTGATCGTCATGCGCGAAGGCAGGATCGTCGAAGCCAGCGCCACCGACGCCTTGTTCGCCAATCCCCAGCAGGCCTACACGCGCGACCTCATAGCAGCCATTCCGCTGCCGGAAATCGATCCGGATTGGCTGAACGTCCCGTCGGTCGCGGCTCCGACATGAAAGGCGTCGAGGCGCACAAAGGGTCAGGTCGTTTCGATATGAAATTTTAAGCTTGAAATATCTGGCTTCAGGCGCGATATTCAGGCTAGCAAAAGAAGCGAAGAGGAGATCGCACGGATGAAGGTTGCGGTTCTCGGCGGCGGACCAGCCGGCCTCTACTTTGCCATTTCGATGAAGCTCAGGGACGCCGGGCACGATGTGACGGTGTTCGAGCGCAACCGGCCGGACGATACGTTCGGCTGGGGCGTGGTGCTGTCGGCCGAAACGCTCGACAACCTGGCCAAGAACGATCCTGTCAGCGCCGTGTGGATCAAGAAGCATTTCGCCTATTGGGACGACATTGCCGTCATCCATGATGGCGTGCGCACGGTCTCGTCAGGCCACGGTTTCTGCGGCATCGGCCGCAAGCGGCTGCTCATCCTGCTGCAACGCCGCGCGCGGGAACTCGGCGTCAAGCTGATGTTCGAGACCGATATCGGCGATCCCCGTCCCTATATGGAGACGCATGATCTGGTCGTCGCCGCCGACGGGCTGAACTCCAAGGCACGCAACACTTTCGTCGATGTCTTCAGGCCCGACATCGACACCCGCAAATGCAAGTTCGTCTGGCTGGGCACCAACCAGAAATTCGACGACGCCTTCACCTTCATTTTCGAAAAGACCGAGCATGGCTGGGTGTGGGCGCACGCCTACCAGTTCGACAGCGACACCGCGACCTTTATCGTCGAGTGCAGCGAACAGACTTGGGCAGCCTTCGGCTTCGGCGTGATGACGCAGCAGGAATCGATCGCGGTCTGCGAGCGCATCTTCGAAAAGCATCTCGGCGGCCATGCCTTGATGACCAACGCCAACCACATCAGGGGTTCGGCCTGGATCAATTTCCCACGCGTGCTGTGCGAGCGCTGGTCGTACAAGAACCTGGCGCTGATGGGCGACGCGGCCGCCTCGGCGCATTTCTCGATTGGCTCCGGCACCAAGCTGGCGCTGGAAAGCGCGGTGGCGCTGGCCGAGTATGTCGAAACCGAGCCGGACCTCGATGCCGCGTTCCGCAAATATGAGGATGCCCGCCGCACCGAGGTGCTGAAGCTGCAATCGGCGGCGCGCAACTCGCTCGAATGGTTCGAGGAGGTGGAGCGCTATCTCGGCCTCGATCCGGTGCAGTTCAACTATTCGCTGCTGACTCGCTCGCAGCGCATCAGCCACGAGAATTTGCGGCTGCGCGATGCCGAATGGCTGGGCGGCGCGGAAGAGTGGTTCCAGCGCCAGGCGGGGGCCGGCGGCAACAGGCTGCGCCGCGCGCCGATGTTCGCGCCGTTCAAGCTGCGCGACATGCGGCTTAACAACCGCGTGGTCGTCTCGCCGATGGCGCAGTACAGAGCTGTCGACGGCTGCCCGACAGACTGGCACTTCACTCACTATGCCGAGCGTGCCAAGGGCGGCGCTGGCCTCGTCTATATCGAGATGACCTGCGTCAGCCCGGAAGGGCGCATAACGCCCGGCTGTCCCGGCTTCTACGCGCCCGAGCACGAGGTGGCCTGGAAGCGGCTGGTCGATTTCGCCCATAGCGAGACGGAGGCGAAGATCTGCGCGCAGATCGGCCATTCCGGCGCCAAGGGTTCGACCCGTGTCGGCTGGGAAGGCACCGACGTGCCGCTGACCTCCGGCAACTGGCCTGTCATGGCCGCCTCGGCGGTGGCGTGGTCACCTGAGAATCAGGTGCCGAAGGCGATGGACCGCGCCGACATGGATAGGGTGCGCGACCAGTTCGTGGCCTCCGCCGAGATGGCGCATCGTTGCGGTTTCGACATGCTGGAGATCCATGCCGCGCATGGCTATCTCCTGTCGTCCTTCATCACCCCGGTCACCAACCGGCGCACGGATGAATATGGCGGTTCGCTGGAGAATCGCATGCGCTATCCCCTCGAAATCTTCCACGCGGTGCGCGCGGCATGGCCAGCGGAAAAGCCGATCTCGATGCGCATTTCGGCCAATGACTGGGTCGGCATCGAAGGCGTGACACCCGCCGACGCGGTCGAGATAGCACGGCTGCTGCATGAGGCCGGCGTCGACATCTGCGACGTTTCGGCCGGCCAGACCTCTTTGTTGGCGAAGCCGGTGTACGGCCGCATGTTCCAGACGCCGTTTTCCGACCGCATCCGCAACGAGGTCGGCATGGCGACGATGGCGGTCGGCAACATCTATGAACCGGACCATGTCAACTCGATCCTGATGGCCGGACGCGCCGACCTGGTAGCGCTGGCCCGTCCGCATCTTGCCGATCCCTATTGGACGTTGCATGCGGCGGTGACGCTCGGCGACCGTGGGGTGAAATGGCCGGATCCCTATCTGCCCGGACGCGACCAACTCTACCGGCTGGCTGAGCGCGATGCCGCCGCGGGGCTCAAGGTATGAGTGCTTCACGCTTCCCAAGTTGGCGCCGTACCCCCACCCCTAACCCCTCCCCACAAGGGGGAGGGGGACTAAGTTGCATCCGGCTCGGTCGGAACCGCATAAGTTTGCAATGGATAGGCGCTGCCGTGGCCTTCTCCCTCCCCCTTGTGGGGAGGGTTAGGGGTGGGGGTACTCGGCGCCTTGCCTCGAGGACTGGCGCATGATCGCCGGCAAGCATGCGCTGGTCACCGGTGGCGGCTCCGGCGTTGGCCGGGCCATCGCGCTGGCGCTTGCGGGTGCCGGCATCGACGTGACTGTCTGCGGCCGGCGCGAAGCGGAACTTGCCAAGGTGGCCGGCGAAAGCGATCGCATCTTCGGGATCGCCGCCGACGTCACCGACGAGGCGGCGATGGCATCGCTTTACCAGACAGCGGAAGCCGCGCGCGGGCCCTTCGACATCGTCGTTGCCAATGCCGGTATGGCCGGCAGCACGCCGGCGCACAAGACCACGCTTGCCGACTGGCAGCGGACGCTCGACATCAACCTGACCGGCGCCTTCCTGACGGTGAAACCGGCGCTGGCCGGCATGGCCGCGCGCAAGGCGGGGCGGATCGTCTTCATCGCCTCGACGGCGGGGCTGAAAGGCTACGCCTATGTCGCGCCTTATGTCGCCGCCAAGCATGGCGTCGTCGGCTTGATGCGGGCGCTCGCCGCCGAGACGGCGAAATCCGGCGTCACCGTGAACGCGGTGTGCCCAGGCTTTGTCGAAACGGAGATGTTGGAGGAATCCATCCAGCGCATTGTCGAAAAGACCGGCCGCTCGGCCGGCGAGGCACGATCGAGCCTCGTCTCGACCAACCCGCAAGGCCGCTTCATCCAGCCGCAGGAGATTGCCGCCTCGGTGTTGTGGTTGTGCGGCGAAGCGGCGGCATCGATCACCGGACAGGCCATTTCGATCTCAGGAGGCGAAACATGGTAGCCGGCCCCCTGCCCGCGCCATCGGGACCCGGCAAGGACCGGCTGCGGCTGTGGATCAGGCTGCTGCGCGCCTCGCGCACGATCGAGGCCGAGTTGCGCGAACGCCTGAAGAAGGAGTTCGATACGACGCTGCCGCGCTTCGACGTGATGGCCGCCCTCTACCGCGCACCCGAAGGCATGCTGATGAGCGATCTGTCGCGTTTCCTGCTGGTTTCCAACGGTAACGTCACCGGCATTGTCGACCGGCTGGTTTCGGAAGGTCTGGTAGCGCGTGCGCGTCGCAATGGCGACCGGCGCACGTCCATGGTGCGGCTGACCGAGGAGGGCTCGAAATCCTTTGCCACCATCGCCGCGGCGCATGAGAGTTGGATCGGTGAATTGCTGGGCAAGGTGAGCGAAGAGGATGCACGCCGGCTCACCGGCATGCTGACCTCTTTCCGCAGCAACTGGGAGGGACGCGAATGACAAAGATGGCCAGTCTCAAGCCGCAGCATTTCCTCTGGCAGGTCGAAGGCAGGATCGCGAAGGTCCGACTTGACCGTCCCGAGCGGAAGAACCCGCTGACCTTCGACAGCTATGCCGAACTTCGCGACACGTTCCGCGACCTCGTCTACGCCGACGACATCGACGCCGTGGTGTTCCTGCCCAATGGCGGCAATTTTTGCTCCGGCGGCGATGTCCACGACATTATCGGCCCGCTGGTCAGGATGGACATGAAGGAATTGCTCGCCTTCACCCGCATGACCGGCGATTTCGTCAAGGCGATGCTGAATTGCGGCAAGCCGATCATCGCGGCGGTCGATGGCGTGGCGGTCGGCGCCGGCGCCATCATCGCCATGAGTTCCGATATCCGCATCGCCACGCCGGAGGCCAAGACCGCGTTCCTGTTCACCCGCGTCGGCCTTGCCGGTTGCGATATGGGCGCCTGCGCGATCCTGCCGCGCATCATCGGCCAGGGCCGAGCCGCCGAACTGCTCTACACCGGCCGCACCATGACGGCCACCGAAGGCGAACGCTGGGGGTTCTACAACAGGCTCGTCGACGCCGCCGCGCTGGAAGCCGACGCGCTCGACATGGCGGCGCGCATCGTCTCCGGCCCGACCTTCGCCCATGGCATCACCAAGACGCAGTTGAACCAGGAATGGTCGATGGGCCTCGACCAGGCGATCGAAGCGGAAGCGCAGGCGCAGGCGATCTGCATGCAGACGCACGATTTCGAGAGGGCTTACAGGGCGTTTGTCGCCAAGGAAAAGCCGGTGTTCGAGGGGAATTGAGGATGAACGGTTTTCGCCCAGACACCCCCCTCTGGCCTGCCGGCCATCTCCCCCGCAAGGGGGGAGATCAGCTTGTCGCCATGGTTTCGCCAATCACCGGCGGTGCAGGATGGGCGGCGGGATCAAAGCCGCCAATCTCCCCCCTTGCGGGGGAGATGGCCGGCAGGCCAGAGGGGGGTGTGAAGGAACGGGGCGTAACAGGAGATATCCATGCCTGACCGTTCCTTCCTCAACTGGCCCTTCTTCGAAGACCGCCATCGCCAGCTGGCCGATCGCCTCGAAACCTGGTGTGCAAAAAACCTGCCGGTCGATCATCACGATGTCGATGCGGCCTGCCGCGAATTGGTGGCCAGGCTCGGCAAGGACGGCTGGTTGAAGCCGACGGCGCTCGATACCGAAAATCCGGGACCACTCGATGTCCGGAGCTTGTGCATCACCCGCGAAACGCTGGCGCGCCATGACGGGCTCGCCGATTTCGCCTTCGCCATGCAGGGGCTCGGCACCGGCGCGCTCAGCCTGTTCGGCACGCCGGAACAGCAGCGATGGCTGGCGAAGACACGCGCCGGCAAGGCAATATCCGCCTTCGCCCTGTCGGAGCCGCGCTCGGGCTCGGATGTCGCCAACACCGAGATGACGGCGACCCGCGACGGCGACGATTATGTTCTCACCGGCGAGAAGACCTGGATCTCCAATGGCGGCATCGCCGATCTCTATGTGGTCTTTGCCCGCACCGGCGAGGCGCCGGGCGCCAAAGGGCTTTCCGCCTTCCTCGTGCGGGGCGACGCCAAGGGGCTCGGCATTGCCGAGCGTCTGGAAGTGATCGCGCCGCATCCGCTGGCGCGGCTTTCCTTCGACCAGGTCCGCCTGCCCGCCTCGGCGCTGATCGGCAGACCGGGCGACGGCTTCCGCATCGCCATGTCGGTGCTCGACGTGTTCCGCTCGACCGTGGGTGCGGCCGCACTCGGCTTTGCCCGCCGCGCACTGGACGAGAGCATCAAGCGGGTAGCCGAGCGCAAGCTGTTCGGCGCTGCAATGGCCGAGCTGCAGATGGTGCAGGGCCATGTCGCCGACATGGCGCTCGACGTCGATGCCGCGGCGCTTCTGGTCTACCGCGCCGCCTGGACCAAGGACATGGGCGCCGCGCGGGTAACGCGCGAGGCGGCGATGGCCAAATTGTTCGCCACCGACAAGGCGCAGGAGGTGATCGACAAGGCGGTGCAGCTGCATGGCGGCGACGGCGTGCGCAAGGGCCACATCGTGGAGAGCCTGTATCGCGAGATCCGCGCGCTGCGCATCTACGAGGGTGCATCCGACGTGCAGAAAGTGGTGATCGCGCGGCAGGTGATGGGCGCAGCCTGAAACAGGTCGCGTCGACGGACTGGATTGTTTTCGAACGCGGATATTGCGGACCCGATATTGGACAGACGGAGAGTTGAGATGCACGAGATCCTGCAGCCGGAAGGCTGGGCAAAACCGGTCGGCTACGCCAATGGCGTGGCCGCGCGCGGGCGTCTCATCTTCGTCGGTGGACAGGTCGGCTGGAACGGACAGTGCCAGTTCGAAACCGACGACTTTGTCGGCCAGGTGAAGCAGACGCTGGAAAACGTCGTGGCGGTGCTGGCGGAGGCTGGCGCTACGCCGCAACATATCACTTCGATGACCTGGTATTTCACCGACAAGGCCGAGTATCTGGCCAACCTCAAGGGGCTAGGCGAAGCCTATCGCACGGTGATCGGGCGGCATTTTCCGGCAATGGCCGCCATGCAGGTGATGGCTCTGGTCGAGGATCGCGCCAAGATCGAAATTCAGGCCACCGCCGTTATCCCGGAATAACCGACCATCGCTTCGTCATCAACTCTGGGGAATTGATGACGAAGTTGGGGAAGCATCGCTGCTATTCGCGAAGCCCGGCCCGCCTCAGCAGCGGCAGCACGTGATCGCAGAAATAGGGCAGCTCCTGCGTGTAGTTGACGAAGGACAGCGCGATGCCCTGGTAGCCATGGCCGGCAATGGCGGCCATCTCGGCAGCAATTGATTCCGGCGTTCCAACCAAGGGGTAGGTGCCGGCGCCGCCGGCAAAGCGCTGGCGGTAGCGGTCGTAGGCGTGCGGGTCGTGCGACTGCGAGAATTCCTTCTTGCCGGCCATATGGGCATCGACCGCCTCATGGTCGGCCATCGTGACGGCATAGCTGTTATAATAGGCCTGCGCCTCCTCCATGGTCGGGCGGCAGACGACATGCGCCACGGTGTAGACGCCGACATCGCGGCCAGCCTTGTCGGCCCGTTCACGGATGTCGGCGACATGCTTGCCGGCATCGCCCATCTCGGAAAAGGTCGTGAACAAATAGTCGCAATGGGCGGCGGCGAAATCGCGGCCCGGGCCGCCGAAAGCGGCATTCATGGTCACCGGGCGCGGCACCTGCAGGCTGGCCGGACGGCTGACCGCTTCCTTCAGGCGATAATAGATGCCTTCATAGTCGAGCGGCTCGCTCGATGCATAAAGCCGCTCCAGGATCTCAATCCATTCCGCGGCCTGCTCATAGCCCTTTTCCACGAGCGGCGTGCCGAACATGCCGAATTCCTTCGGGTTCCAGCCGCAGACGATGTTGAGACCGGCGCGGCCCTGACTGATATGGTCGACCGTCGCCAGCGCCTTGGCGGCATAAAGCGGATGCACCAGCGGCACGTGCACGGTCATGAACAGGCCGATCTGCTCGGTGGCGACGCCAAGGGCCGCCGCCCAGGTGAAGGTCTCGAACGACCATTCGCGCACCTTGTTGCGGCCGCCAAAACCGCGCCAGCGCGCGATGGGCAGCATGAACTCGAGCCCGGCGCGGTCGGCGATCTGGGCCGCTGTCAGATTGTCCTGCCAGCTTGCCGTCCAGCGTTCCGGCACGTCGGTGATGGCAAGGCCGCCATCGGCATTGGTCGAAAAGACGCCGAGTTTCAGTTTGTTTTGGCCGTGCAGGGGATGGGCTTTGATCATCTAGGGAACTCGCGGCGGGAGACCACGCAGGCTAGGCCCGCGCGAAAATATTTCAAGCCTGAAATAGCTTCGCCTTGCCATCGTTTGCGGATATGGATTGGGCAGCACAAAAAGGGGATCGGCATGAGCGAATTCCGCCAGAAATGCATCGGCAAGACGAGGCTCGTCGGCTCGTTCGCCGCCATTCCGCATCCCGTCGCGGTCGAGGTGATGGCGCTCGCCGGCCTCGACTTCGTCTGCATCGACTGGGAGCATGCGCAGATTTCGCGCGACACGATCGAGGCCATGGTGCGCGCGGCCGACGTTCACCGCGTGCCGGCGATGGTGCGCGTTCCCGGCCATGCGCCGGAAGCCATCCAGGCCGCACTCGACAGCAGCGCGCAAGGCGTGCTGGTGCCGCGCGTTTCGACATCAGCCCAGGCGGCGATGGCCGTAAAGGCCTCGCGTTATCCGCCGCTGGGCCAGCGCGGCGTCGGGCCCGGCCGGGCCGCCGGCTACGGCTATCGCATTCCCGAATATCTTGCCGGCGCCAATGAGCGGATCGTCGTCGCGGTGCAGGTCGAGACATCGGAGGGGCTCGCCAACATCGAAGCGATCGCGGCCATCGATGGCGTCGACATGATCTTCGTCGGTCCCGGCGATCTTTCGGTGTCGATCGATGCGATGGGACCGAAAGGCACGGACAAGCTCAACGAGGCGATCGGCACAATCATCGGCGCGACGATCGCACATGGCAAGACATCCGGCATATTCTGCGCCAGCCCACAGAGTATCGGCCGATGGGCAGCCATCGGCGCGAGCTTTTTCGTGCTGGCCAGCGACACGATGTTTCTTGGTGCCGGCGCCGCGGCCAACTGTGCTGCCGCGCGCGTCGAACTGGCGCAAAACGGGCGCAGCTAGGCAAAAGAGACGTATGGGTAAGGCAACAGGTCGGTCAAACTTTTTAAGCTTAAAACTTTCGCCTTGAAAAGCGCCCCACTTTGGATAAGCATTCGAAGTCGATGGTGGCTGCCGTGCCGAGGAGGTTGCCGGCCAGTCCGTCATGATGCTTAGGGGGAGGGGTTCAGTCCTTGTCGTTCGTGCTGCCCCAGTCATCGTCCAGCGCGCGCTATGCTTTCGATGGCGTGCGCGCCCAGATCCGCGACCTTCATACTGAAAACATCGCCAACCTCGCCGTGCGCGCGCGGGAACTGGGCGATGTGATCGCGCTCTGGTACGGCGAAGGCGACATGGTGACGCCGTCCTTCATCCGCGACGCCGCCAAGGCGGCTTTCGACGAAGGCCTGACGTTCTACGTTCCAAACATGCGCGGCCACGGCCCGCTGAATGAAGCGCTGTCGGAATACCAGACGCGCATCCATGGCCGGCCGATCCCGATCCCACGCACTACGGTCACACCGGGCGGCATGCAGGCGCTGTATCTTGCCCTGGAACTGCTGGTCGATACCGGCACCAACGTCGTCTATGTCGCGCCGCAATGGCCCAACATCCATAACGCCATCCACCTGATCGGCGGCGAGCCGCGGCCGGTTTCGCTCGACTTCAAGGGCGACTGGCACCTCGATCTCGACCGGCTGTTCGCCACCTGCGACGCACGCACCCGCGCCATCTTCCTGTCGACGCCGTCCAATCCGACCGGCTGGACCGCGTCGCGCGAGGAAATGCAGGCGCTGCTCGACTTCAGCCGGCGCACCGGCATCTGGATCATATCGGACGAGGTCTATGGCCGGCTCTATTTCGACGGCGACGTCGCGCCCTCCATCCTGCAGATCGCCGAGGACGGCGACCGCGTGTTGTCGGTCAACAGCTTTTCGAAAGCCTGGGCAATGACCGGCTGGCGCATTGGCTGGCTGACCCATCCATCGGGTGTCGCCGACCAGCTGGGCGCCATGACCCAGTACATCAACAGCGGCACCGCCGCCCCGATCCAGGCCGGAGCGGTTGCCGCCATCCGCCAGGGCGAGCCGCTGGTCGAGGAGATCCGGCAGCGGATCAGGACCGGCCTCGATCTTGCTTATGACCGGCTGGCACGGATTCCCGGCATCATCCTGCCTGCGAAACCGCGCGGCGGCATGTATGCCTTCTTTGCCCTTGAGGGCGAAAGCGATGCCCGGCAGGCCTGCGCCAGGATCCTCGAAACAGCGCGGGTCGGTCTGGCGCCCGGCCATTTGTTCGGAAGCTCTTCGGCGGCATTCCTGCGCATGTGCGTCTGCCGCGATCGCGACCAGATAGCGACAGCGCTCGACCGGATGGTCGTCGCCATGAATTGACGCCCCGCTGGGAGGTGGGACGGCAAGAAACCGTGCGGGGGCCAGCCCTGCCCGATCAACAACCAGAGGGACACCCCAGAGGGAACACCAATGAAGCTCACCCGTCGCAATCTCATCCTGCTCGCCGCCGCCATCGGCATCGCCGCCGGCCCTGCTACCGCCTATGCCGCCGATGTGCTCAATGTCGGCGCCTACCCGACCAACCCGCCCTTCGAATACAAGAACGAGAGCGGCACCTTCGAAGGTTTTGAGGTCGACATCGTCAACGAAGCGGCCAAGCGCGTCGGCATGACCACCGATATAGCCGACCTCGGCTTCCAGGCGCTGTTCGCCGCCACCACCTCGAAGCGCATCGACGTCGCCATTTCGTCGATCACCATCACACCGGAGCGGCTGAAATCTCAGTCCTTCACACAGCCCTATTATGATTCAGACATGGGCATCGCGACCAAGACCGACAGCCCGATCAATGCCGAGGCCGACCTCAAGGGCAAGATCGTCGGCGTGCTGTCGGGTTCGACAGGCGAGACCTGGGTCAAGGCGCATCAGGAGGCCGACGGCTTCAGCGACGTGAAGGGCTATGACACGCAGCAGAACCTTCTGCTCGATCTCAGCGCCGGCCGCATCGATGCCGCCGTCAGCGACATTCCGGGCATGCAGTACTCCTTCACCAAGATGAAGGACCTGACCGTCAAGCAGCGCATCAAGACCGGCGAGCAGTACGGCCTGATGATGACCAAGGACCACCCGCTGCTCGGCAAGCTGAACGATGCGCTGAGCGCGATGAAGAAGGACGGCACGCTGGCCGCGATCCACAAGAAGTGGTTCGGCAGCGACGCGCCGGCGGACTCTTCGACGGTCAAGGAAATGCCGCTGCCGAAGGCTTGAGCGGACCGGCAAAAAAGGAGCCGTGCCGGCTTCGAAGGCCGGCACGGTTCATTTCATGCATTCCTTCCCGGAACCGCAGGTCGGCGCAGAAACCGATTTGATGTTCCGGGGGGCCTTGATCCATCTCCTTGTTTCGACGCAATTCCGGACGGAAAACCGTTTCACACTTTTCCTGGAATTGCTCAGGCGTCACGGGACGCAAAACGGTTCGGGAACGCTCCCATGTCGCTGATCGACACCTTCTTCAACGCCGATGTCATTGCGTCCAGCCTGCCGGCGCTGCTGCGCGGCTTCCTGAACACGCTGCTGCTCGGCCTGCTCAGCATCGGCATCGGCATTCCCATAGGCCTTGTGATCAGCCTGCTGCGGCTCTACGCGCCGAAGCCGCTGCGCTGGCTGGCGGTCGGCTATACCGACATTTTCCGGGCCTTGCCGGTGCTGGTCGTGCTTATCCTGATCTACTACGCGCTGCCCTTCCTTGGCATCCGGCTTTCGTCCTGGGCGTCCGCCGTGACGGCGTTCGCCATCATCATGTCGGCCTATTCGGCCGAAGTGTTCCGGTCCGGCATAGAGAGCATTCCGCGCGGCCAGTTCGAGGCGTCGCAGGCGCTCGGCCTGCCGTTCCTCTTGACCTTGCGCAAGGTGGTGCTGCCGCAGGCGGTGCGCGTGGTCATCCCGCCGATGACCAGCAACTGCGTCTCGATGTTCAAGGACACTTCGCTCGCCTCGACCGTGGCGCTGCCGGAGCTCTTGAAGGAAGCGACCAACGCGCAATCGCTCTACGCCAACCCCTCGCCGCTGATCGGCGCGGCGCTCGTCTATCTTATCTTCCTCTGGCCGATGGTGCGCCTCGTCAGCCTGCTCGAGCGCCGCTTCAAGACCGAAAAGTCGCGCTGATCGCCCCAATCCCGTCTGCAAAGACATTTCGCAGGAGACGACCTTGAGCAATTCCCAATCCACCAGCGGCGGCTTTCCCGTCGACACCATCCGCGCGATGTTCCCGGCATTGCAAAGAGCTGGCGACTTCATCTTCCTGGACAACGCCGCCGGCGCGCAGATCCCGCAAAGCGTGCTCGACGCGGTTACCAACCACCTGGTTTCGCATAATGTGCAGCGCGGCGGCCGCTATGGCCGCAGCGTCAGCGTCGACCAGTCGGTCGCCGATGCGCGGACAAGCGTTGCGTTGCTGATCAATGCCTACAGCCCGGCGGAAATCTGCTTCGGCATGAACGCGACTTCGTTCATCCGTCTCGTCAGCCTGGGCATCGGCCAGATGCTGCAGGAGCGCGACGAGATTGTCGTCACCGACATGGACCATGACGCCAACATCGCCACCTGGTTGGCGCTGGAATCCGCCGGCGCAAAGTTCAAGTGGTGGCGCATGCGCGAGGACGGCAACCTGCATGTCGACGACCTCAAGCCGCTGGTTTCCGATCGCACCCGCCTTGTCGCCTGCACGGTGACGGCGCATTCGATCGGCTCGATTGTCGATGTCGCCTCGGTGGCCAAGATCGCCCACGCCGCCGGCGCCGAGGTGTTCCTCGACAGCGTGCATTACGGGCCGCATGGGCTGATCGACGTCCAGGCCTGGGACTGCGATTATCTCGTCTGCTCGGGTTACAAGAATTTCTCGCCGCATATGGGCTTCCTGTGGGGCCGCTTCGAGACGCTGAAGCGGCTACCGACCTTCCGCGAGGATTTCATTCCGGACGAACCGCCCTACAAGGTCGAGGCCGGAACGTTCATCTACGAGAACGTCTCCGGGATGGACGCGGCCGTGCAGTATCTGGAACTGATCGGACGCAACCTTGCGCCCTCGAACAACCGCTCGCGGCGCGAAAACATCGTCGCCGGCATGGGCGCCATCCGCGACTATGAATTGGTGTTGGCGCGCGAAATGCTCGCCGTGCTCAAGGGCTGCGGCGCAACCATCTATGGCGTTGCCGACGAGGCCCGCATCAACGAACGCGTGCCGACCTTCTGCTTCAACGTCGGCAAGCTGTCACCGCAGCGAATCGTCGAGGAAATGGCCGACATGCAGATCGGCATCCGCGATGGGCACATGTACGCGCCACGGCTGATGAAGCGCCTCAACCTGTCGATGGACAGCGGCGCCATCCGCGCCTCGCTGGTCCATTACAACACGGTCGAGGAGATCCACCGTTTCGGCGAGGCGCTGCGCGCCATTATTGCGAAGTTGTCGTGATCGGCGTCTAGGTCTAGCTAGATTAGAACAGTCCTGTGCCAACGGTCAGGAAACTCCTGAACGCCAAATGGGCCTCAAGGAACACGTCGACAAGATATTGTCCGTCTGCGAGCTCGGATTCGTATATCCAACCAGTGCTTGGACGCGGTGGCGTTGCAGACATTGAGTTGTTTCGGAATGCAATTGCTTGGTTGCCGTGCCTATCTGTCGCCGATATACGAACATCGACAGTCTGCAGATCTCGTCTCGGATTGAGACGAAAGCTGACGCCGCGCCGGCTTAACGAAACATCTTCGACAAAAACGTAATTGCGTTCGAAAACGAGAAGATCGTCCGAAATAAGAATCCGCGGCGCCCACTGCTCTCCATACGCTCCAAGGTTATGCAGCAATGTCGCCTTTTCCGCGCTCGATCGGCAATAAATCCACTGAAGAGACCCGTCGAGCGGAAGCGGCGACGGGACCAGTACTTCGGCACAGCGATGTTGAACGATCGACGCGTCGCCGCCGGTCCCGCCCATGTGATACACCTTGTCAAAGGCAATCGCGGCAAAGTGCTCTTCGTTATCGTGCGGCTCTGCCGCACCCAGTTGCATATTACGGTCGCAGAATTTCACACCCGGAAGGGAAAGCACCCGACGTGCCTCGAACATGAGCATAATCAGCACGGGCGCGTGAGATGCCTCCCCATACTGGCACTCACCAGGCTTCCGGATTCCTTCTATGTGCCATTGAGTTGGGTTTCGTGGACGAAAGTAGAGACGAACAGAATCATGCGCGTGCTGTCGTGCGTCGATGACGCCCATAGCTGCGACATCACGTTGGCGTTGGTTTGCCGGATCATTCCTTGAACGTAGATTCCCATCGATGATTATGCGAACGGCGTTTTCGAGCGGCGCGTGGTGAAACAGGCGGCTCGGCCATTTGGACCGGAATGGGTACGCTGGTCGTGTGAGCGCCGCTTCCCACTTCGTTATGTGCATGTCGACGAATGCGGCGCTTAACGTCATTGAAGCGCTATCGGCTCAGCCTGTGGTGGAACTGAATGTCCACTCCGAGTCGACGGGTTGAGTTCCAGCGCGAGTTCTGGTGACCGATTGAACCTCTGGATTTGAACCGGTCGAACATGCGGCAATAGGCTCATCAGGGACAACAGATGGCGCCCACCGTCGCGTTCCGACCAACCAGCTTTTTCTTGGGTCAGAAGCCCCTTCTGCAGGCCGATCCAAACTCCCCAGAGATCGTCAGCATCAAATGTCCACCTCTGATTACCTTGTAGGAGGTGAAGTTCGCCATCTTCCAGACGGGCTTCCAAATGCTCGTACGTTTCCAAATCGAGGAGTTTGGAATCTGCCAGACAAGCCGCTTGACCCAGCAGTTTGATAAATGAGTCGAAAGTCTCAACGCTCGTCGAATTCCCGCGCAAAGCGTCAGCCACGGTTTCCATATGTTCGGGGAGGCCGACGTCAACGGTATAATCATGGACATAGACGTGAATGGGCAATTCGGCGAGATAGTGCTCCATCAGCGGCCGGACATTATTCCAATCCAAGCCGCCATTGCCGCAGCCGAGACGAGGAAATGAGACCTCTCGAATTCCGAGGCGCGAGTAGTTGCTCACGAATTTTGCTAGGCCAACTTCGATCCACTCAATCTTGGACGGGTAGCGCCAATGAATTTTGGTCGGAAAGTTCAACACCCACTGGTCCGAACCCTTCCAAAGCCAGAGCTTGCCCGGCTCTAGCAGCTTCTCATCGCATATACGCTTGTAAGCGCTAAACATCTCAGGTTCGCGCTCCTTGAAAGCGCGAGCAATCCCTTTACCCATTACGCCAACGCAATTGACTGTGTTGACGAGAGTTTGAGCCGACGACTCGAGCAAACTCGTCCGACGATAAATCAGCATCGAACCTCCCTAGGCTGCACGAAATTATAGCTCATTTAGAACAAAACGGGAACTTTATCTGAAACGATAGCTGATCGCAAGTCGTGTGAAAATCAGGAAAGCGCCAGAACCGTCGCAACTCACACATTTTCGATCGCTATCGTTGGAAACGCCTTTTCGATAGATGGCCTTCGGGCCCAGGCCTCTAAGCAGCCTTCTTCTTCGCTAGCCTCGCCTTGATGCTTGCCACGTCGGCGCGCGGCGTCGCGGCGAACAGGGTCTTGGTGTAGCTGTGCTTGGGGTCGGCGAAGACCTCTTCGCGCGATCCATACTCGACCGCCTCGCCCAGATACATCACCATGACATCGTCGGCGATGTAGCGCACGACGGACAGGTCGTGGCTGATGAAGACATAGGTCAGCTGGAATTCGTCCTGCAGGTCGGCGAGCAGGTTGAGCACCTGCGCCTGCACCGACAGGTCGAGCGCCGAGACCGGCTCGTCCAGCACCAGCAGGCTCGGATTCAGCATCAGCGCGCGGGCAATGGCGATGCGCTGGCGCTGGCCGCCCGAGAACATGTGCGGATAGCGGTTGTAGTGCTCGTGACCGAGACCGACCTTCTTCAGCATCTTCATGGCGAGGTCGCGCCGGTCCGCCGCCGATCTGTCGGTGTTGATCAGCAGCGGCTCGCCCAGCACGTCGCCGATCTTCTGGCGCGGATTGAGAGAGCCGTAAGGATTCTGGAAGACGATCTGCACCTTGCGGCGCATCTCCCTGGTCAGACCGCCCCTGGCGATGTCGACCTTCTTACCGTCGATGAACAGCTCGCCCGCTGTCGCCGGATCGATCAAGGTGATGATGCGGGCAAGCGTCGACTTGCCGCTGCCGCTTTCGCCGACAATGGCCAGCGTCTTGCCCTTGTCCACGTTGAAGGAGACGCCCTTGACCGCATGCACGGTGCGCGGTCCGGTGAACAGGCCGCCGCCGACATGGTAGTCGCGCACGATGTTCTTGCCCTCGACAACCCTGGTCATGCTCTGGCTCCCGACGGCGCTGGCTCGAACATCACCTCGGAGACGGTCGGCAGCCGGTCGCCGACGGCGTTTTCCGGCAGCGCCGACAGCAGCGCGCGCGTGTAATTGCTTTTCGGCGATTCGAACAGCGACAGCACGTCGGCCTCTTCCATCTTGCGGCCCTTGTACTGGACGATGACGCGGTCGGCGGTCTCGGCCACCACGCCCATATTGTGGGTGATCATGATCAGACCCATGCCGTATTTGGCCTGCAGCGAGACCAGCAGGTCCAGTATCTGCTTCTGAATGGTGACGTCGAGCGCGGTGGTCGGCTCGTCCGCGATCAGAAGCTTCGGATTGCAGGCAATGGCGATTGCGATCATGATGCGCTGGCACTGGCCGCCTGACATCTGATGCGGGAAGGAACTCAACCGCAATTCCGGATCGGCGATGCCGACCAGCTTCATAAGTTCGAGGGCGCGTGCGCGGCGCTGGGCGCGGTCCATGCCCATGTGGAAGCGCAGCACCTCCTCGATCTGGAAACCGGCGGTGAAGCACGGGTTGAGGCTGGCGATCGGCTCCTGGAAGATCATCGAGATGTCCTTGCCGATGATCTTGCGCCGCTCGGACGGGCTGAGCTTCAGCAGGTCGACGCCGTCGAAGGCCATGCGGTCTGCCTTGACCGTTGCCGTGTTGGGAAGAAGCCCCATCACGGCCAGCATCGACACCGATTTGCCCGAACCGGATTCGCCGACAATCGCCAGCACTTCGCGTGGCTCGATCGAAAGGTCGATGCCTTGCACGGCCATGAACGGGCCGGCGGCGGTGTCGAAGGAAACGGTGAGGTTCTTGATCTCGAGCAGTGACATGCTCACGACCTCTTCAGCTTGGGGTCGAGCGCGTCGCGCAGGCCGTCGCCGATCAGGTTGATGGCAAAGACGGTGATGAGGATGGCGAGGCCCGGAAAGGTCACCACCCACCAGGCGCGCAGGATGAACTCGCGCGCTTCGGCGAGCATGGTGCCCCATTCGGGTGTCGGTGGCTGCGCGCCCATACCGAGGAAGCCAAGCGCGGCCGCCTCGAGGATGGCATTGGAGAAGGACAAAGTCGCCTGCACGATCAGCGGCGCAATGCAGTTGGGCAGGATGGTGACCAGCATCAGCCTGAGATGGCTGGCGCCGGCGACCTTGGCCGAGATCACATACTCACGGTTCTTCTCCGCCATCACGGCGGCGCGGGTGAGCCGGGCGAAATGCGGCTGCAGCACAAAGGCGATGGCGATCATGGCATTGACGAGGCCGGGGCCAAGCACCGCGACCAGCACCAGTGCCAGAAGCAGTGACGGGAAGGCCAGGATGATGTCCATGACGCGCATGATCAACGTATCGACCCAGCCGCGGCAATAGCCGGCAAGCAGACCGAGGATGACGCCGGAGATCAGCGCCGTGGTGACGACGACGAAGCCGATGGCAAGCGAGAAGCGCGAACCGTAGACCAGGCGCGAAAGGATGTCGCGGCCGACGGCATCGGTGCCAAGCAGGAACTGGGTGTTGCCGCCCGCCTGCCAGGCCGGCGGCGTCAGGAAGAAATCGCGGAACTGGTCGTCCGGTGAATGCGGCGCGAGCAGCGGCGCGAAGATGGCGATCAGGATCAGCAGCGCGAAGACGACGAGCCCGATCACCGCGCCCTTGTTGATGGAGAAGTAGTGCCAGAACTCGGCGAACATCTGCAGCCGCGCGTCCTGCGGTCTGACGACGGTCGCGGCTTCGATGGTGGCTGGGCCTTCATTGGTCATGTCAATTCGCCCGTATGCGCGGGTTGATGACGGCGTAGAGCACGTCGACGATGAGATTCACCGACATGACGATCAGCGCGATCAAAAGCAACCCGCCCTGCACGGTGAAATAGTCGCGCTTGGAAATGGCGTCGATCATCCATTTGCCGATGCCAGGCCAGGAGAAGATGCTCTCGGTCAGGATGGCGCCGGTGAGCAGCGTGCCGACCTGGAGGCCGATGGTGGTGACGACCGGGATCAGCGCGTTGCGAAAGGCATGCAGGCCGATGACGCGGCGTGGCGCCAGGCCCTTGGCGCGCGCGGTGCGCACATAATCTTCACCCAGCACTTCGAGCATCGCCGAGCGCGTCTGCCGGGCGATGACGGCGAGCGGTATGGTGCCGAGCACGATGGTGGGCAGGATCAGGTGCGACAGCGCCGAGCGGAACGCGCCCTTCTGTTCGGAAATCAGGGAATCGATGGTCATGAAGCCGGTCACCGGCTTGAAGAAGTAGAGCAGGTCGATGCGGCCGGAGACCGGCGTCCAGTGCAGCATACCGGAGAAGACGATGATCAGCAGCAACCCCCACCAGAAGATCGGCATGGAGTAGCCCGCAAGGGCCGTGCCCATGGTCAGCTGGTCGAACCAGGAGCCACGGCGGATCGCGGCGAAGATGCCGAAGGCGACACCGAAGACGATGGCAAAGATCATGGCGAAGATGGCGAGTTCGACGGTCGCCGGGAACCGCACCAGGAAATCCTTGAGCACCGGCGTCTTGGTGGAGAACGAGGTGCCGAAATCACCGCTGAGAATGTTGGTCAGATAGGTCAGATATTGTTGCCAGATCGGCTGGTCGAAACCGAACTGGTGCATCAGCGCCGTGTGACGTTCGGGCGACAGGCCACGTTCGCCCGCAAGCACCAGCACCGGATCACCGGGCAGGATGCGCACGAAGCCGAAAGCGAGGATGGTTATCCCGATGAAGGTCGGGATGATGAGGGCGAGCTTGCCGAGGATATAACGCAGCATGGCGGGCGAGGTGGGGCGGCACCTGTGGCACCGCCCCGTTTCGCGAACCTTATTCGGCGATATCGACGCCGTCAAAGCGATGGATGCCGAGCGGATCCATCGCAAAGCCGGTGACGGTCTTCTGCATCGGCATGAACACCTTCGAGTGGGCGAGCGTCGCCCACGGTGCCTGCTCCTTGAAGATGACCTGTGCCTTTTCGTAGAGCTTGGTGCGCTCGGCCTGGTCGGAAACCGTCTTGGCCTTGTTGATGAGCGCGTCAAAATCCTTATTGCACCATTCCGCGCGGTTGTTCGAACCGACGGAAGCGCAGCTCAGGAGGACGCCGAGGAAGTTGTCCGGATCGCCATTGTCGCCGGTCCAGCCGACGATGACGGCGCCGTCGTGATCGACGGCGGAAGCGCGCTTGAGGTATTCGCCCCAATCATAGCTGACGATGTTGACGGTGACGCCGACCTTGGCGAAGTCGGCCTGGATCAGTTCGGCGGTGCGGCGCGCGTTCGGCATGTACGGACGCGACACGGGCATCGCCCAGACGTTCATCTTGAGGTCCTTGACGCCGGCTTCCGCGAGCAGCTTCTTGGCCGCATCCGGATCGTACGGATCGTCCTTCACTTCCTTGTTGTAGGACCACATGGTCGGCGGGATCGGGTTGATCGCCACCTGGCCCGCGCCCTGGAACACGGCGTCGATAATGGCCTTCTTGTTGATGGCCATGTTGAGCGCCTTGCGGACGCGCACATCATCGAACGGCTTCTGCTGGGTATTGTACATCAACGCGCCAACGTTGAGGCCTTCCTGCTCCGCGACCGTCAGGTTCGGATCAGCCTGCAGACCTTTGATGTCGGCCGGCGCCGGGTAGGACATGATGTTGCATTCGCCGGCCTTGAGCTTCTGCGCGCGCACCGCCGGATCGGTGGTGATGGCGAAGACCAGATCGTCGATCTTCTGCTTGCCGCCCCAGTAATCCGGATTGGCCTTGTAGCGGATGGCCGCGTCGGTCTGGTAATCGACGAAGATGAACGGACCGGTACCGACCGGCTTCTGATTGAACAATTCAGGCGTCTTGTCCGCCTGCAGCTTGTCGGCATATTCCTTGGAAACGATGGAGGCGAAATCCATGCCCAGCGTCGGGATGAAGGTGATCGCCGGCTCCTTCAGGCTGAACTTCACCGTCAGGTCGTCGACCTTCTCCACCTTGGTGATGTTATCGCCGAACTGGTCGTTGTAGTACTGGTAGGCGATACCCGGAATGTACTGGAACCAGGGACCGTTCTTGTCGACCTGACGCTGGAAGGAGAACACCACATCGTCGGCGTTCAGGTCGCGCGTCGGCGTGAAATAGTCGGTGGGGGCGAACTTGACGCCCTTGCGCAGCTTGAAGGTGTATTCCTTGCCGTCGTCGGAGATCGTCCAGCTCTCGGCCAAGCCGGGCGAGATCGTGGTCTTGCCATGATCGAATTCGACGAGACGGTTGAAAACGGTACGCGAGGACGCATCGAACGTCTGTCCCGCGGTGTACGGCGCCGGGTCGAAACCTTCCGGCGAAGCCTCAGCGCAATAGACCAAGGTTTTCGCGTTGGCCACGCCCCCCAGGACGCTTGCAGCCAGCAACGCGGCTGCAAAAGTCAATTTCTTCTTCATTGAGCACTCCCTAGATGTTCTTCCAAGCCCCTCTATCAGGCTCGCGAAGCGCGCATATAAGCACCGTTTTTCCGGCTTTGGAACACCCCGCTTGCTTACCCGGCGGGAAGCAGGAAAAAAATCCGCGATTTCACTAAACGGCAGAAAAAATGAGCAGTTTTTTCCATTCACGATATTGTTAACGACCGCATTTTTTTATTGATCGGCGGTTCCGTGAGATCGGCGCCGTGTTCGCCCTCGTCCGACCGCGGATGTGGAAAGATACCGGGTCCAAGTGTCGCCGGGGGGAAAGATTTTCGGCGGCAAATCTTTCGGGCGCCCTGCCGCAAGGGCAAGGCTTGCACCGCCGCCGATAGAGGCAATACATAGATGGATATGCTGGCGGCAGCGGAGGATGTCTCTGTCAATTCGGAGGCGAGCGCGGCGCTGGCTGACAAGAGACGGGCGAACAAGAACTGTCGAGGAGGAACGGGTGGCAAAAGCATCGAAGGCGCCGGTGAAAGCGGCGGCCAAGGCAGTCGCGAAACCAACCGCCGCCGAGGGCCAAGGTAAAGCCGCCGCCAAAGCCGCGCCTTCCGAGACGGCAGCAAAGCCTGCCAAGAAGGCACCGGCGGCCAAAACGGCGGCGACGGCCAAGCGCACCACCAAACCGGTGGCGAAACCCGCTTCGGCGAAGACCTCTTCGACAAAGGTTGCTCTCACAAAGACCGGGGCGAACAAGTCCGGAGCGGCGAAGGCTGCACCGCCAGAGGCACCGATACCGGCGCCGGCAGCCGGCCAGCGGCTGCCAAAGGCACTCACCGAGCTCGCCGCCGGCCTGCCGGACAAGCCGTGGCTGAAAAGCTATCCGAAGAACATGCCGGCCGAGATCGGCCCCCTTCCCTACAGCTCCATCGGCGACTTCCTTGTCGCGGCGTGCAAGCAGTTTTCCGGCCAGCCGGCTTTCACCTGCATGGGCAAGTCCATCACCTATGCGGAGCTCGAGCGGCTCTCGGCGGCTTTCGGCGCCTACCTCCAGTCGACAGGACTGCAGAAGGGGGAACGCGTCGCGCTGATGATGCCGAACGTGCTGCAGTATCCGGTGGCGATGATGGCCGTGGCCCGCGCCGGCTACACGGTGGTGAACATCAATCCGCTCTACACGCCGCGAGAACTGGAACATCAGCTCAAGGATTCCGGGGCGCAGGCCATCGTCATCCTGGAAAACTTCGCCGGCACCTTGCAGACCGTGGTCGCGCGGACTTCGGTCAAGCACGTCGTCGTCGCCGCCATGGGTGACATGCTCGGCGGCCTGAAAGGCACGATCGTCAATCTGGTCGTGCGCCGCGTCAAGAAAATGGTGCCGGCCTGGTCGCTCCCGGGCCATGTCCGGTTCAATGCCGCCTTGAAGGCCGGCAGCGGCATGAATTTCAAGCCGGCCACGGTGGCCGCCAATGACGTCGCCTTCCTGCAATATACCGGTGGCACAACGGGAATCTCGAAAGGCGCCACCCTGCTGCACAGCAATGTGCTGGCCAATGTCGCGCAGAATTCGCTGTGGGTCGAGGATGCCTACACGATCAAGCCGAAGCCTGCTCATCTCAACTTCGTCTGCGCCCTGCCGTTGTACCATATCTTCGCGCTGACGGTGAATGCGCTGATGGGCATGCAGCAAGGCGCCCAGAACATCCTCATCCCCAACCCACGCGACATTCCGGGCTTCGTCAAGGAACTCGGGAAATATCCGGTCCACATCTTTCCCGGCCTCAACACGCTGTTCAATGCACTGCTCAATAACGAGGATTTCCGCAAGCTCGACTTCAAGCCGCTGATCCTGACGCTTGGCGGCGGCATGGCAGTGCAGAAGGGCGTCGCCGAACGCTGGAAAGCGCTGACCGGCTGTCCGGTCAGCGAAGGTTACGGTCTCTCGGAGACCTCCCCCGTGGCCACGGCCAACAAGTTCTCGTCCAGCGAGTTCACCGGCACAATCGGCTTGCCGTTGCCCTCGACCGAAATCGCCATCCGCGACGATGACGGCAACAACGTGCCGTTGGGCGAGGTCGGCGAAATCTGCATCCGGGGACCGCAAGTGATGGCCGGCTACTGGAACCGGCCGGACGAGACCGCCAGGGTGATGACCAAGGACGGTTTCTTCAAGTCGGGCGACATGGGCTTCATGGACGAGCGCGGCTACACCAAGATCGTCGATCGCAAGAAGGACATGATCCTCGTCTCCGGCTTCAACGTCTATCCGACGGAACTCGAGGAGGTGGTGGCGCTGCATCCGGGCGTGCTTGAAGTGGCGGCGATCGGCGTGCCGGACGAACACTCCGGCGAAGTGCCGAAGCTGTTCATCGTCAAGAAGGATCCGGCCCTGACCGTCGAAGCCATCACCGCCTATTGCCGCGAGAACCTGACCGGCTACAAGCGGCCCAAATACATCGAATTCAGGACCGAATTGCCGAAGACGCCGGTCGGCAAGATCCTGCGGCGGGCGCTGCGCGGCTGATTTCAGTGGGTGACGATACCGTCGGCGACGAGGCGCCGGATAAGGATTTGCCTGACCGGCGCCCGCGCCTCGACCCGGCGGCGTTCATCAAGGCCAACATGCGGCTCGTGCGGGTGCCCGCGCTTCCCGAAATCCAGCTTTACACCGCCCACCCGGGCAGCGGTTTGAGGCGCCTCGTCGACCCCGAGGACGATGCGGACGACGACCTGTCGGAACCACAGCCGCCCTACTGGGCCTATACATGGGCCGGCGGCGCCGTGCTGGCGCGCCACATCCTCGACCATCCGACGACCGTGACAGGCCGCCGCGTGCTCGACCTTGGGGCCGGCTCCGGCATCGTGGGCATTGCCGCGGCGAAGGCTGGCGCGCGCGAGGTGATCGCAGCCGAAACCGACCGCAATGGCGTTGCCGCGCTGGCTCTCAACGCTGCCGCCAATGGCACCGCTATCGCCGTAATTGGACACGACATCACCACGGGGCCGCCACCCGCCGTCGACCTGGTGCTCGCCGGTGACGTGTTCTACGGGCAGGATGTCGCCCTGAGGGTGATGCCTTTCCTCGACCGCTGCCTCGCCGCCGGCATCGAGGTCCTGGTCGGCGATCCCGGCCGGACCTGTCTGCCACGATCACGGCTGCGCCTGCTTGCCGAGTACAAGGTGCCGGATTTCGGCGAGGCGAAAGAGTCCGCGCTGAAGCCGAGCGGCGTCTTTCGTTTCGAGGCCGGGACCGCGCCCGCCCTGCCCGGAGCGATCAAACAGTCTCCCTAACCCGCGCCGAAAGGAAATCCGGCAGATCGGCAACCGAATCCAGGATGATGTCGGCAATCTCGGCGAGCGACTCGCGTGTACCGGTGCCGGAGAGCACGCCGACCGCCAGACCACAGCCACCGGCGCGCGCCATTTCGAGATCGTGCCTGTTATCGCCGACCATGGCGATCTCCGCCGGCTTCAGGCCGGTGAGGTCGCAAAAGGCCTGGATGGTGTCGGGCGCGGGTTTGGGACTGGCCACGGCGTCATAGCCATAGGCGGCGTCGAAAAGCTGGGCGACGCCGAGCGTGACCAGAGTCTTTTCCGCGCCGCTGGTCGAATCGTTGGTGGCGACACCAAGCCGGTAGGATCTTTTGTGCAGCACGGCCAAGGTGTCGACGATGCCGGGCAGCGCCACCGCCATCGCCGAACCCTGTACCGAGGTGATCTCGTTGAAGCGGGCGACGGCCAGCATCTGGTCCTCATTCGACAGGCGCGGAAACCAGAGTTCGACGACGTCGAGATTGGTGCCGGAGGCAAAGATCGAGTCCGGCTTGAAGCGCCGGTTGGCGAAGTCGAAGCCGGCGGCCGAAAGCAACCTGTCCGCCTTCCAGCGATCGCCGTCGGATGCGTCCATGGCCATGAAGTCGGCGACGCCGAGCCAGGTCGCGTTGAAGTCGACAAGTGTCCCGTCCTTGTCGAACAATATCCCCTTGATGTCTGCCAAATCAGTCACTCCGAACCACGCAATTGGTGGATGCGTTCCACAAGGCCCCTCGTCGAGGCGTCCCGGTTTGCGGCGCTTTCCTTGCCCTCCACGACAGGCAGCAGGCCGGTCGCCAGTTCCTTACCGAGCTCGACCCCCCACTGGTCGAAGGAATTGATGTTGAACAGCGTGCCCTCGACGAAGACGCGGTGCTCATAGAGCGCGATCAGCCGGCCGAAAGTGCGCGGGTCGAGCTTGCGATAGAGAATGGTCACCGAAGGCCGGTTGCCGGAGAAAACGCGATGCGGCGCTATTCTGTCGACGTCGGCCGGCTTCATGCCCTTGGCCAGCATCTGCGCGCGCGCCTCCTCCAGCGTGCGGCCCTTCATCAGGGCTTCCGACTGCGCCAGGCAGTTAGCGAGCAGCAAATCATGCTGATGCTTAAGGTTAGGCTCATGCCCCATAGCCGCGGCGAGGAACTCGACCGGGATGAAGTCGGTGCCCTGGTGCAGGAGTTGGAAAAAGGCGTGCTGGCCATTGGTGCCCGGCTCGCCCCAGACCAGCGGCCCGGTCGGCGTCGTCACCGGAGTGCCGTCAAGGGTGACGCCCTTGCCGTTCGATTCCATATCGAGTTGCTGAAGATAGGCAGGCAGCCTGGACAGGCGCTGGTCATAGGGGATGACCGCGCGGGCCGGATAGCCGCAGATCACGCGATGCCACCAGCCGATCAGCCCCAGAAGCGCCGGCAGGTTCTTCTGGGGCGTTGCTGAGCGGAAGTGCTCGTCCATTTCATGGGCGCCGTCGAGGAAAGCGCGAAAATTTCTCGGACCGACAGCGATCATGACAGGCAGGCCGATCGCGCCCCAGACCGAATAGCGGCCGCCGACCCAATCCCAGAAGCCGAAGACGCGATCCGATTCGATGCCGAACTTCGCCACCAGGTCGAGCGCCGTCGAGACAGCGGCGAAATGCTTGCCGACCGCTTCCTTGCCAAGTGCCTTCTGCACCCAATCGCGCGCGGTCTGCGCATTGGTCATCGTCTCCACGGTGGTGAAGGTCTTCGAGGCGATGATGAACAGCGTGGTTTCGGCTGACAGGTCCTTCAGCGTGTCATGAATGTGAGCGCCGTCGATGTTGGAGACATAATGCGCGCGCGGACCGTCATGATAGGGAGCGAGCGCCAGCGTCGCCATGGCCGGGCCGAGGTCGGAGCCGCCGATACCGATGTTGACGATGTCGGTGATCTTCTTGCCGGTGGCGCCGGTCGCCTTGCCGGAGCGGACGGCATCGGCGAAGGCGCCCATCGCATCGAGCACGGAAATGACATCCGCCTTGACGTCCTGGCCATCCACCGTAACGCCCTTGCCGCTGAGGTTGCGCAGCGCCGTGTGCAGCACGGCGCGGTCCTCGGTGATATTGATCTTCTTGCCGGCGAACATGGCGGCACGGCGGCCTTCAAGATCGGCGGCGACGGCGAGCTTTTCCAGCAGATCCATGGTGGTCGCGTCGACGGCGCATTTCGACCAGTCGAGCAGCAGGTCGCCGTCGTCGGCGGAGAATGTCGCGAATCGCTGGGGATCGGCGGCGAAGGCCTGGCGCATCGAGGCGGGCGCCGCGGCGCGATGGTCACGCAAGGCGGCGAGCTGTTTCTGGAAGGCTGACTGATCCACTGGCGGGGGCTCCTGGCGTTTTTCGACGCACCATATCAGACCGGATGTTTCCGGCGCGTGTCGTCGCGGCAAAACTATTGAGCCGAATTCCGTCCGGTCAATACGCGGCGCTGACACTTTCTGTCACGCGGTGAGGACATAATGTGTCACCAGCCACGTGACAGCACCTCATTCGGCCGAAGGATCACTGGCATAAATCCCAAAGATCAGAAAAATTGATTGGCGCAACCCCTTGTGCCACCGTTACATTCGACTGGTCCAGACAAGTGAAAAAAGCTGGCCATCGAGGAACATCTCCCATGCCACAGAGAAACGACACGGCGATATGGTCCGGCTTGTTCCGGATTTCGGCTGAATCCGGCCAGACCCTGCAGGCACAGATCCGCCAAGCGATCGTGGCCGCCATTCTCGACCGTCAGATCGCCGCTTCGATGCCGCTTCCTTCCTGCCGAATCCTGGCCGAGAAACTCGGCGTGGCGCGCGGAACCGTGGTGCTGGCCTTCCAGCAGCTCGTCGACCAGGGTTTCCTGGTGGCGCGCGAGCGGCGCGGCCATTTCGTCAATCCTGACGTGCTGGCTACCCCCGCCAAGCCGCACCAGAAGGCGCCCGACCAGGCCAACGAGATCGACTGGAAGGCACGCCGGCAGATCGCGGCCAGTGACATGCCGCCTCCGGCCAAGCACGAGAACTGGATCAAGTCGTCCTATCCCTTCGTCTATGGCCAGTTCGACCCGGCGCTGTTCCCGACCGCCGAATGGCGCGAATGCAACCGCATGGCTTTGGCCGTGCTCGAGATCCGCAACTGGGCGTCCGACATGGTCGACCGTGACGATCCGCTGCTGATCGAGCAGATCCAGGCGCGGCTGCTGCCCAGGCGCGGCATCTTCGCCAACCCCGACGAGATCATCGTCACGCTCGGCGCCCAGAACGCGCTCTACATGCTGGCGTCGCTTTTGATGACCAAGGGCTCGAAGGTGGCGATGGAAGATCCGGGCTACCCCGACGCGCGCTCGATTTTCAGGCTTGCCGGCGCCGATATCCAGCCGGTGCCGGTCGACCAGTCCGGTATCGTAACCTCTTCTATTCCCAATGATTCCGGGTTCGTGTTCGTCACGCCCAGTCATCATTGCCCGACCATGGTGCCGTTGTCGGCGGAGCGCCGGCAGGACCTTCTGGCGCGCGCCAACCGGCACAACCAGATCATCATCGAGGACGGCTATGACAGCCAGCTTCTCGACGAGGCGCCGCAGCAGGCGCTGAAGAGCCTCGATCGCTCCGGCCGCGTCGTCTATGTCGGCTCGATGTCGAAGACGCTGGCTCCGGGCCTGCGGCTTGGCTACATCGTCGCCTCGGCTGGACTGATCGCGGAACTCAGGGCGTTGCGCCGGTTCATGCTGCGGCATCCGCCGGCCAACAACCAGCGCGCCGTGGCACTCTTCCTGTCGCTCGGCCATCACGAAGCGCTGGTGCGGCGGCTGTCGAGCGCCTTCGACGAACGGCGCAAGCGTCTGGTCCATGCGATTTCCGCTTTCCTGCCGGAATGGCGTTCGACCGACTCGGCCGGCGGCACGTCGCTGTGGCTGGAGGGGCCGCGGGGTACCGATTCCCGCGGTTTGGCCGAGGCTGCCGCCTCGCGCAGCGTCATCATCGAGCCAGGCGACCGCTTCTTCGACCGCACCGAAAAGCCTTCGCGTTTCATGCGGTTGGGCATTTCCTCGATCGCGCTGCAGCACATCGAGCCCGGCATCCGTGAACTTGCCACGGCCGCGGGACGCAGGCCCGCTGCCGCCTGATCAATCGCCTCGATCTCGTCGCCGGAGCCGCCCATGGCGGCTCCGGCTTGTTTTAGTACTGGCACATGTAACTGGGCCAGCTGGCTCATAGGATGGGCCAGTGCCAGCGGCATAGTCGGCGTCAGGGGAAGAAGCAGGCCGATGGTGGATCAACCGCCGCGAGCTCCTGCCGACAAAGGTGGAGTGCTTCATGCCAGCGGCTGTTGAAAGGGAGGACATGTCGGCTAACCGTCGTCCACAGCGCTCCGGCGACCGCGAAACAGGCCATGCCATGCGATCAGTTTCCCTGGCGGGAGACACTGGACCACGAGGCCAATCCACCGAAGGCGGCAGCTACGGGCCCTTGCGCGGGAACGACTGCGAACGCATCCATGAGGGGGTGCTGACGCTTCTTGAAACGGTCGGCTTCGCCAACGCCATCCCTTCGTGCATTGAAGCGCTGACCAAGGCAGGCGCCATCCATGGCGATGACGGCCGCATCCGCTTCCCACGTGCGCTCGTGCTCGATACCATCAAGCGCGCAGCCCGGCATTTTACGCTCCATGGCCAGGATGCAAGGCACGACATGGTGATGCGGGGCACCCGTGTGCACTTCGGTACGGCCGGCATTGCCGTGCATCTGGTGGATCTCGAAAAGCGTGAGTATCGCGAATCCAAGCTGCAGGACATTTATGACGCCGCCCGCATCGTCGATGGGCTGGACAACATCCACTTCTTCCAGCGACCGATGGTGGCGCGCGACATCGCCGATCCGCTCGATATGGATTTCAATACGCTCTATGCGTGCGTGATGGGGACTTCGAAACACGTCGGCACGTCCTTCACGGTGCGCGAAAACGTGAAACCGGCGCTCGAAATGCTCTATGCCATTGCCGGCGGCGAGGCGAATTTCCGCGCCCGGCCATTCGTTTCCAACTCCAACTCCTTTGTCGTGCCGCCGATGAAGTTCGCCGAGGATGCCTGTGGCGTGCTCGAGGCCTGCGTGGAAGGAGGCATCCCTATCCTGCTCCTTTCCACCGGCCAGTCCGGGACGACCGCCCCGGCAGCGATGGCCGGCGCTATCGCGCAGGCGGTGGCTGAGGTGCTGGCCGGCCTCGTCTATGTCAACGCCCTCAAGCCAGGTCATCCGGCAATCTTCGGAGCATGGCCGTTCATGTCGGACCTGCGCACCAACACGATGGCCGGCGGGTCGGCCGAACAGGCGGTGGTGACGGCGGCCTGCGCGCAGATGGCGCGGTTCTACGACCTGCCGGGCGGTTCCGCGGCTGGCATGACCGATTCGAAACTGCCCGACATCCAGTCCGGCTACGAGAAGGGTATCACCAATGTGATGGCGGGCCTTTCCGGTCTCAACCTCATCTATGAAGCGGCCGGCATGCACGCCTCGCTGCTCGGCTTCTGCCTGGAAAGCCTGATCATCGACAACGATATGCTCGGTGAGTGCCTGCGCTGCGCGCGCGGCATCGAAGTGAATGATGAAGCACTGTCGATCGAAACCATCGCCGATGTCTGCCTCAAGGGGCCAGGCCACTATCTTGACAACGAGCAGACGCTCAAGCTTACGCAGACCGAGAATTCCTACCCCGCCTTCGGCGATCGTTCCTCACCGAAGGAATGGAACGAAAAGGGCCGGCCTGATATATTGGCGCGGGCAATCGCCGAGAAGAAACGCGTTCTTGCCGAGCGATTTCCGCGCCATGTGCCAAAACCGGTCGACGACAGATTACGCGCCCGTTTCGGCAACCTGATCCACTTGCCGCGCGCAAGCATGGGCGGTTAGCCAGGAAACAGGCTTGCAGCCATACAGCCACCAGCCAGGACCAACCATCGGGCAGAACGACAAATGAGTCTCCATCCTATCCAGCAAACCTCCAATGCCGCCGACGCAATCGACCGCTTGATCGCCTCGCACCGGCCGGGCTACGGCCTGACGCGCGCCTTCTACCATGACCAGGATATTTTCGAGCGCGACATGGAGCGCGTCTTCCGCCGCCACTGGCATTGCCTGGCGCATGCCAGCGTCATTCCGAACCCGGGCGACTTCGAACGGTTCAAGCTCGGCGACGAGGCCGTGATCCTGTCGCGAGGCATGGATGGCACCATCCACGCCATGCTGAACGTCTGCCGCCATCGCGGCGCCGAGGTCTGCACCAAGGAGAGGGGCAATGCGAAGGTCTTCGTTTGCCCCTACCACGCCTGGACCTATTCAAACGACGGATCGCTTCGCGCCGCCCGCCTGATGCCAAAGGAGTTCGACCGCACCGCGCACGGGCTGAAGAAGCTCCACGTCCGTGTCGCCTCGGGGCTGGTGTTCATTTCCTTCGCCGAGACGCCGCTCGATTTCGATCCGATCGAACAGTCGCTGCGCACCAGCTGCGGCCAGTATGGCTGGGGCGATGCCAAGGTCGCCTACAGGCAGAGCTATCCGCTCGATGCCAACTGGAAACTCGCCGTCGAGAATTATGTCGAGTGCTACCACTGCGGACCGGCACATCCGGAATATTCGCAGACGCACGCGCTGGAAAAACCGGCGGAGATGATCGAGCAGCTCAACGCCGCGATGGAGCAGCGCACCTGCGCGCTCGGCATCGAGATCGGCAGCGGCGACCGCTGGCAGAACTCGGCCGCCGGTCAGGAAGCGATCCACACTTTCCGCTATGCTCTCTATGACGGCGTTTCGAGCGGCAGCCAGGATGGCTCGCCGGTAGCGCCGCTGATGGGCCGCTTCACCGACTACGATGGCGGTGTCACGTCCATCCATCTCGGCGGCACGACCTTCCTGGTCTGCTACCCGGACCATGGCATGATCTACCGCTTCATCCCGAAGACGGCACAGACCTGCGAAATGGAGTTGATCTGGCTGGTACGGGGCGACGCGGTCGAGGGCCAGGACTACGACCTGGAGAAACTGACCTGGCTGTGGAAGGTCACCACCGACGAGGACAAGAAGATCATCGAGCACACCGCACGCGGCGTGCGCTCGCATTACTTCGTGCCGGGGCCGATCGCGCCGATGGAATACAACGAGCTGCGCTACATCGGCTGGTATCTGGAAGAGATAGGTCGGCCTTAGCAGTTTAGTCCCGGCATTTTGGCCAAAGGAATACAAAGCCAGCGCACGGCACTGACCAAGCCTGCCGCGCGGTCGAGATCGCTCCGCCTATATCGCGCCGGTGGCGAAGCCGTAGAGCACTCCAAGCACCGAGCAGACAGCCAACACCGGCAGCATGCCAACCTTGAAGCGGAAGACGGCCAGCAATGCCCCCAGCGTCAGGACCAGCGAGGGGATGTTGATTGAACTCAGCACCGGCACGTCGACGTTCATGCCGAAACCTTGCCTTTCATGCAGCTCGCGAAACAGCACGTGGAGCCCAAACCACACCGCCAGGTTCAGGATCACGCCAACGACGGCGGCGGTGATCGTCGCGAGCGCGGCGGACAACGCCTTGTTGCTTCGCAATTTCTCGATGTAGGGGGCGCCGAGAAAGATCCAGAGAAAGCACGGCGCAAAGGTGACCCACGTCGTCAAAAGGCCACCCAGGGTTCCGGCAACGAGCGGATGAAGCGTGCCGGGCGCGCGAAACGCACCCATGAAACCGACGAACTGCGTAACCATGATCAAAGGGCCAGGCGTGGTCTCGGCCATGCCGAGGCCATCGAGCATCTCGCCAGGCTTGAGCCAGCCATAGGTCGTGACGGCCTGCTGCGCGACATAGGCGAGCACCGCATAGGCGCCACCGAAGGTCACCACGGCCATCTTCGAGAAGAAGATGGCGATGTCGGTAAAGACATTCCCGGGCCCGAGCAACGCCAACAGGCCGAGCACCGGCGTGAACCATAGCACCAGAAACACGGCGGCGATTTTGAGCGACCAGCCAAGGGTCGGCCTCGCATGGACTGGTGTGTCTTCGCCCAGCGCCGTGTCGGCATCGGCAACCTGCTGGCCGCCGACCTTGCCATGCCCGTTGCCGGCCATGAACGGCGCCAGTTCCGACCGCCCGCCGATGAAGCCAATCACCGCGGCCGTCAGTATGATCAGCGGAAACGGCATGCGGAAGAAGAAGATCGCGATAAAGGCGGCGGCGGCGAGCGCCACCATGACGTTGTTCCTGAGCGCCCGCTTGCCGACCCGGACCACAGCTTCAAGCACGATGGCCAGCACAGCGGCTTTCAATCCAAAGAACAGGGCCTGGACCATGCCGACATTGCCGAAGATTGCGTAGATCCAGCTCAGCGCCATGATGGCAACGACGCCAGGCAACACGAACAAGATACCAGCGACGAGCCCGCCCTTGGTCTTGTGCAGCAGCCAGCCGATATAGATCGCGAGTTGCTGTGCCTCGGGGCCTGGCAGCAGCATGCAGTAGTTCAGCGCATGCAGGAACCGCGTCTCGCCGATCCAGCGTTTCTCCTCGACGAGGATACGGTGCATCACTGCAATCTGCCCCGCCGGGCCGCCAAAACTCAGTGCCGCGACCCGCGCCCAAACGCGGACGGCTTCGCTGAACGGAATGCCATGAGCCGGCGTGCCGGAAGGTCTCGCCGGCGTCGCCTTGATGCTCTCGGCCTTGTTCATCGGCTCGTCCCCGTTTGTTTGTCCGCGCCTGCACCGGGCCAGTTGTGCGTTTCCTCGGTGGCGTCGCGACACCAACGAAAGAACGCGTCGTAGAAAGGCATGCCTGCTTCCAGCTGTTCCAGATCGTCGCGAAACATGCGCGACAGGCCAAGCGAGGCGGCCAGAAAGCCGGCAGCCTGGGGTACCAGATCGAGTCTCGCGGTGTCGG
Organism: Mesorhizobium sp. B2-3-5; assembly: GCF_006442395.1. Classification (NCBI taxonomy): domain Bacteria; kingdom Pseudomonadati; phylum Pseudomonadota; class Alphaproteobacteria; order Hyphomicrobiales; family Phyllobacteriaceae; genus Mesorhizobium; species Mesorhizobium sp. B2-3-5. The sequence continues at coordinate 64,349 of NZ_VFVX01000015.1, forward strand.
CGGCGCGCACGATCAAGGCAAGGCGATCGAGCGCCTCGGATTCCAACCCGAACTCCTCGATCATCGTGTCGAAGGTGCAGCGTTCGCCGCGATGGCTCCAGAACACATTGTCGATGTCGAACGGCACGGCCTGAAAGCGGTCGGCCACATCGGGCACTTCGGCCGCTTCGACAAACAGGAACACCGCGTGAGGATCGACGAAACGCCGGATCAGCCAGGGGCAGGCGATGCGGTCGACCTTCGGGCGGGCCCGCGTCACCCAGATGGTTCGGCCGCTGGGGTCGCGGGACGGTATCTTGCCTGAATACGCCAGAAGCCCCTTCGCTTCGCGCCAGGCTTCAAAGCCGCCTTCGAGGGTTTCGGCGGAAATTCCCTCATGCCGCAGCCATGCGGCAACACCTTGCGAGAGTTTCCGGCCTTTTTGGCAGACCACCACCACCGGCTTGCCGGCGAAATCCGATGCCCAAGTCGAAACGGTTTTGAAATCGCGCCGGCTCGAAGCCGGCAGCAGGCGCGGATCGGCGTCGAAATCTTCATCGATGCGGACATCGACGATTGCGGGCGCGCCCGGCAGACCGACCAGACGGGACAGTTGCGAAACGGTGATAGCGGTTGTTGACGGCATGGCGTCCACCTCCTGATAGAGAAGTTTGGACGCGAACGTTGGGCTGACGCCTCACGGGGTCGTCGCGATACACCCCTTGCCCTGATGGTGGATTTGTTGGGTGCGCTTGTCAAGGACGGCAAGCGGCCTGATCGCGATCAAGCCGCTTGCGTCGTGCATGCAACAATCAGTGATTGTCGCGGGGAATGCCCATTGTATGCGCGACGTCCTGGTATTTCACGGCCGGCTTCAGCACCATGCCGGCCGAGAACTGGTCGACCATGCCGCGCTGGATCTCCTGCCACGGCGTCTGGTGCTTCGGATAGTGATAGCCGCCATTGTTCTGCAGTTCGGCGCGGCGCCGCGCGATCTCGTCATCGGTGACCAGAATGTCGGCGGTGCCCTTCCTGAGATCGATGCGCACCCGGTCGCCAGTCTTGAGCAGGGCCAGCCCACCGCCGACCGCGGCTTCCGGCGAGGCATTGAGGATGGAGGGCGAGCCTGACGTGCCCGACTGGCGACCGTCGCCGATGCAGGCCAGCGAATGGATGCCCTTCTTGATCAGATAGGCCGGCGGCTGCATGTTGACGACCTCGGCGCCGCCGGGATAGCCGACCGGGCCGGCGCCGCGCATGAACAGGATCGTGTGCTCGTCGATACCTTGTGCCGGATCATCGATGCGGGCGTGGTAATCCTCCGGTCCGTCGAAGACCATGGCGTTGCCCTCGAAGGCTTCCGGATCGTGCGGGTTGGATAGATAGCGTTCGCGGAATTCCGGCGAGATGCCGCTCATCTTCATGATCGCGGAATCGAACAGATTGCCCTTGAAGTTGATGAAGCCGGCATTGGCCTTGAGCGGCTTGTCGACGCTGCGGATGACGTCGGCATTCTCGTTGACGGCGTTCTGGCAATTGTCGCCGATGGTCTTGCCGTTGGCGGTCATGGCGTCAGGATGCGGCAGACGCCCGGCCTTCATGAGTTCGGCCACCACGGCCGGCACGCCGCCGGCATGATGATAGTCCTCGCCGAGATATTCGCCCGACGGCTGCAGATTGACGATCAGCGGCACGCTGAGGCCGATCTTCTGCCAGTCGTCATTGTCGAGCGGCACGCCGAGATGGCGGGCAATCGCATTGAGATGGATCGGCGCGTTGGTGGAACCGCCGATCGCGGAATTGACGACGATGGCATTCTCGAAGGCCTTGCGCGTCATGATGTCGGAGGGCTTCAAATCCTCGTGCACCATGTCGACGATGCGTTTGCCCGTCTCGTAGGCGATCTGGCCACGCTCACGGTAGGGCGCCGGGATCGCGGCGGAGCCCGGCAGCTGCATGCCGAGCGCCTCGGCCAGCGAGTTCATCGTGGTCGCCGTGCCCATGGTGTTGCAGTAGCCGGTGGAGGGCGCCGAGGAGGCGACGATGTCCATGAACTCGTCATAATCGATCTCGCCGGCCGACAGGCGCTGGCGCGACTCCCAGACGATGGTGCCGGAACCGGTGCGCTTGCCCTTGTGCCAGCCATTGAGCATCGGCCCGACCGAGAGCGCGATGGCCGGAATGTTGACGGTGGCCGCCGCCATAAGGAGCGCTGGCGTGGTCTTGTCACAGCCGATGGTCAGAACCACGCCGTCGAGCGGATAGCCGTAGAGCACTTCGACCAGGCCGAGATAGGCGAGGTTGCGGTCAAGGGCGGCGGTCGGGCGCTTGCCGGTTTCCTGGATCGGATGGCAGGGGAATTCGAAGGGAATGCCGCCCATCGAGACGATACCTTCGCGCACGCGCTTGGCAAGCTCGATATGGTGGCGGTTGCAAGGCGAAAGATCCGAGCCGGTCTGGGCGATGCCGATCAGCGGCTTGCCAGACATCAGTTCGGCGCGCGTCAGCCCGTAATTCAGGTAACGCTCCAGATAGAGCGCCGTCATTCCCGGGTTATCGGGATTGTCGAACCACTCCTGCGAGCGAAATTTTTTCTTGTGTGTGGGGGCGCCAGCCATCATGGTCTCCGTATTTGTATGACAAATCGATATGACAACGCGCGGATGCAGGCAAGGGCCACGCGTGATCTGAATCCGGACTTTGGTGCGATAGACATGTATCTGGCCGCGCGCTAGGACCAATCGGCATCAGCAATCCGGGAGGTCTTGATGGCTTTGGTGATCGAAGGCGAGGAGCGCATTGCCGCACCCGTCCAGAAAGTTTGGGAGGCTCTGAACGATCCGGCGGTGCTGAAGGAGAGCATTCCCGGCTGCCAGAGTCTGGAGAAGAAATCGGACACCGAGTTGACGGCGACGGTCGTGTTGAAGATCGGGCCGATCAAGGCGACCTTCAATGGCGAAGTGACGCTGAAAAACCTGAAGCCGCCACATGCCTATACCATCCAGGGCGAAGGCAAGGGCGGCGTTGCCGGCTTCGCCAAGGGAGGCGCCGACGTGACGCTGACCGAGGATGGGCCGGACGCCACCGTCCTGAAATACGCGGCCAAGGCCGATGTCGGCGGCAAGATCGCCCAGCTCGGCAGCCGGCTGATCGCGTCGACATCGAAGAAACTGGCTGGGCAGTTCTTTTCGACATTCGGTGAGAAGGTGGGCGCGCCTTAGTTGCGGCTCGCTTGAAGCCCTAGCTATTTAGGGCCGGCGCCGCCAGGTTAGGCGCCGAGGTTGAGGCTAGGTCTCTTCTCCCCGTCACTATACGGGGAGAAGGTGCCGGCAGGCGGATGAGGGGCGGCGCCAACCAAGCAGAAAACTACTCAAACACGATGCTTGGCACCGCCGCTTCCGCAGCACCCCGTTCCTCGTTGACCCGGTCCCAGGCCTTGGCGGCGATGTCGCGGTAGATTTTCGCCTCGGCGCCATCGGGCTTCGAGACAACCACCGGCGCACCGGCATCCGAGCTTTCGCGGATGCCCATTTCCAGCGGCACTTCGCCGAGGAAGGTGACGCCGAGCCGCTCGGCCTCGCGGCGCGCGCCGCCATGGCCGAAGATGTCGTAGCGCTTGCCGGTATCCGGGGCGATGAAGTAGCTCATATTCTCGACGATGCCGAGCAGCGGCACGTCGACTTTCCTGAACATGTTCAGTCCTTTGCGGGCATCGATCAGCGCCAGGTCCTGCGGCGTGGAAACGATGACGGCGCCGGCCAGCGGCACCTGCTGCGCCATGGTCAATTGGGCGTCGCCGGTGCCGGGCGGCATATCGACGACGAGCACGTCTAGTCGTCCCCATTCGACCTCGCGCAGCATCTGCGTCAGCGCCGACATCACCATCGGGCCGCGCCAGATCATTGGCGTCTCCTCGTCGACGAGGAAGCCCATCGACATCACCTTGAGGCCGTAATTCTCCATCGGTTTCAGGATCTTGCCGTCAACCGTCTGCGGCCGGCCGTGGATGTTGAGGAGCCTCGGCATCGACGGGCCATAAATGTCGGCATCGAGCACGCCGACCCGCAGGCCGTTGGCGGCGAGGCCAAGCGCCAGGTTGACGGCGGTGGTCGACTTGCCGACGCCGCCCTTGCCCGAGGCAACCGCGATGATCGCCTCGATGCCAGGCACGCCGCGCTTGCCCTGGCTGTGCGAGGCGGGGGCATGCGGAACGGGACGTTGAGGCGCTGCGGATGGCGCCGGCCTTGGCGCCTGGCGCTGCGGGACCGGCGCTTCCATGCCGCCGCCCTTCTTTTCCGCCGTCAGCGCCACCACGGCGCCCGCGACTCCCGGGATCGCCTTGACGACCCGCTCGGCAGCGGCGCGCAACGGCTCCATTTCCTGTGCACGGGCGGCCGGAACCGTGATCGAGAAGAACACTTTCGAATCGGCGATGAATATCTCGGACACCATGCCGAGGTCGACGATGTTGCCGGTGAAATCCGGCCCGTTGACCGTCTTCAGGCGCTCGACGACGATTTCCTTGGTTACGGCCATGATCTTTCCCTTGGCGTTTGCCGGTTCAGATAATGCAGTTTCCGGACGGAACCAAGCTGCATCGGCCTGCCCTGAAAAAGATAGAGGCACATCGCCGCATCCATCCGGCCGCGTTCCCCGCCGCCGGCCAGACAAATCGGCATGTGACCGTCGTCAACAGGCCATGCAGCGCTATTTCGATGATCGGCATGAGAACGACAACCAGGAAAGGAGACGGTCATGCTCGAAAACAGCAACGCGACGGCCAATCTGGCGGTGAAGGATATGGCAAAAGCGAAGGCCTTTTATGAGGGAACGCTCGGCCTCAAACAGGTCGACGACATGGAAGGCGAACTGGTCGTGTACAAGAGCGGCGGCACCCTCATCAACGTCTATCATTCGCAATTCGCCGGCACCAACAAGGCGACGGCGGTCACCTGGACTGTCGGCGACCATATCGAGCCGATCGTTAAGTCGCTGAAATCAAAGGGTGTCGCCTTCGAACACTACGAGATGCCCGGCCTGTCGCTCGAAGGCGACATCCATGTCGGCCACGGCATGAAGGTTGCCTGGTTCAAGGATCCTGACGGCAACATCCTGAACCTCGTGGACAAATAGCGATGGCCACGCAGCAACGGCCACCCCCTGCCTGACGGCGGGATTGTGTCGTTGTGACGCCGGCACCATCTGGCGCAGCCGTCCCGCGCCCGATAGCTTGCGTCGATGATCGACAAGCTGGAATTCTTCATCGCGTTGGCCAAGGAGGAGCATTTTGGCCGGGCGGCTGAAGTGTGCGGCGTCACCCAGCCGACCTTGTCGGCCGGCATCAAGCAGTTGGAAGGCCAGCTTGGCGTGATGCTGGTGCTGCGCGGCTCGCGCTTCCAGGGCCTGACGCCGGAAGGCAAGCAGGTGCTGGTGTGGGCACGCCGCATCGTCGGCGACTCAAGAACCATGCGCGAGGAGATGCGGGCGGCGCGCCACGGCCTTTCCGGACGCATCCGCATCGCCGCCATCCCCACGGCCCTTGCCATGGTGGCACGGTTGACGACACCGTTTCGGGCCAAGCACCCCGGGGTCACCTTTTCGGTGCTGTCGCGCACGTCGATAGAGGTGCTGTCGCTGCTCGGCAATTTCGACATCGACGCCGGCATCACCTATCTCGACAACGAGCCGCTCGGGCGGGTGACCAGCGTGCCGCTCTACGATGAGCGCTATCAGCTGATCACGGCGGTCGGGAACCCCTATTTCGACCGCGACAAAGTGACATGGGCGGAACTCAGCAGCCTGCCGCTCTGCCTCTTGACGCCGGATATGCAGAACCGCCGCATCATCGACCAACATCTGGCCGAAGCGGGCGTGCAGATGCGACCGACGCTGGAATCCAATTCGATGATCGTCCTGTTCTCGCACATCCGGACCGGTAAATGGTCATCGATCATGCCGCTCAACCTCGCGGAAACATTCGGCTTTTCCGAGCCGATCCGGGCCATCCCGATCGTCGAGCCGGACGCCAGCCACACGGTCGGGCTGGTGGCGGCGCCGCGCGAGCCCCACACGCCGCTGGTGCAGGCGCTGCTGGACGAGGCGATGGCGCTGGCAGACGATTTCCGTGCCCATCGCTAGGCTAGAAGTGGCGGCTGACGACGCTTGATAGAATATTTCTATCGAACAACGGAATGGCTTTATTGATTTCGGAGGTTTCCTCTGATTTCTTAAGCACTTAGCGATATTGCGCCTGTGCATGTCGTTGCCCCAAAACCGCTTCAGCTTTTGGGCGCATATATATTGGACGCCACGACCAGGGAGGGCGCTGCATGACGATGCAGCCTGCAAGTACCGAGATCGCATCGCGCACGGCGGCGATCATTCAGGAGTTGAAGGACCTCGAGGGTCCGCTGCTGCCGATCCTTCACGGCATCCAGGAAGAATTTGGCCACGTACCGCAGGACGCCCTGCCCGTCATCGCCGACGGGTTGAACCTGTCGAGGGCCGAAGTCCACGGCGTCGTGACCTTCTATCATGATTTCCGTGCCCGGCCGGCCGGCCGCCACGTGCTCAAGCTCTGCCAGGCGGAAGCCTGCCAGTCGATGGGTTCCGATGCGGTCGCCGCCAAGGTCAGACAGTTGCTCGGCATCGATTTCCACGAGACCACCCGCGACGGATCGGTTACACTCGAGCCGGTCTATTGTCTCGGGCTTTGCGCCTGTTCGCCATCGGCGATGCTCGACGGCGAGGTGATCGGGCGGCTCGATGACGACAAGATCGACGAGATCGTTGCCGAGGTGCGCTCATGATTCCCCGCATCTACATTCCCGGTGATTCCGGCGCGCTCGCGCTCGGCGCCGAAAAGGTCGCCAAGGCTGTTCGCGCGGAACTCGCCGAGCGTGGCATCGAGGCCAAGATCGTACGCAACGGCTCGCGCGGCGCCTATTTCCTCGAACCGATGGTGGAGGTGGCGACCGCCAATGGCCGCGTCGCCTACGGGCCGGTGAAGCCCTCCGACGTCAAGAGCCTGTTCGACAGCGGCTTCCTCACCGGCGGCCACCACAAGCGCTGGCTGGGCGCGCCGGACAAGATCCCGTTCCTGGCCAAACAGACACGTCTGACCTTTGCCCGTTGCGGCATCAACGACCCGCTGTCGCTCGACGCCTACAAATCGCTCGGCGGGCTGAAAGGCCTGCAGAACGCGGTCGCCATGGCGCCAGCCGATATCGTCAAGCAGGTGACGGAGTCCGGCCTGCGTGGACGCGGCGGGGCCGGTTTCCCGACCGGCATCAAATGGAAGACGGTGCTCGATACGACATCCGAGCGCAAATACATCGTCTGCAACGCCGACGAGGGCGACAGCGCCACTTTCGCCGACCGCATGATCATGGAAGGCGATCCCTTCGTGCTGATCGAAGGCATGGCGATCGCCGGCATCGCCACCGGCGCGACCAAAGGCTTCGTCTATATCCGCTCGGAATATCCGCATGCGGTGGCGACGATGAACAAGGCCGTCGAAATCGCCCGCGAGGCAGGCGTGCTCGGCGTCAACGTGCTGGGTTCCCCCAATGCCTTCGACATGGAAATCCGCGTCGGCGCCGGCGCCTATGTCTGCGGCGAGGAGACCTCGCTCTTGAACAGCCTGGAGGGCAAGCGCGGCGTGGTGCGCGCCAAGCCGCCGCTGCCGGCGATCCAGGGCTTGTTCGGCAAGCCGACGGTGATCAACAATGTCATCTCGCTGGCTTCCGTCCCGATCATCATGGACAAGGGCGCCGCCTTCTACAAGGATTTCGGCATGGGCCGCTCGCGCGGCACGATCCCGATCCAGATCGCCGGCAACATCAAACATGGCGGCCTGTTCGAAACGGCATTCGGCCTGACGCTGGGCGAGATCGTCGACGATATCGGCGGCGGCACGGCGACCGGGCGTCCGGTGAAGGCGGTGCAGGTCGGCGGACCGCTCGGCGCCTATTTCCCGCGCGCGCTGTTCGATACGCCGTTCGACTACGAGGCTTTCGCGGCGAAGGACGGTCTGATCGGCCATGCCGGCATCACCGTCTTCGACGACACCGCCGACATGCTGAAGCAGGCGCGCTTCGCCATGGAGTTCTGCGCCATCGAAAGCTGCGGCAAGTGCACGCCCTGCCGCATCGGTTCGACGCGCGGGGTGGAGACCATCGACAGGCTCGCCGCCGGTATCGAACCGGAAAAGAACCTGGCTCTGGTCACTGACCTCTGCAACACGATGAAGTTTGGATCGCTGTGCGCGCTGGGCGGCTTCACGCCCTACCCGGTGATGAGCTCGATCACGCATTTCCCCGAGGATTTCAAGCCCGCGCCGGCGCGCGTGGCTGCTGAATAGGAGCTGGCAGATGAACATCAAGGCCGACTTCCCGACGCTCATCGAAGAGCTCGACTACGGAACCCCGGAATCGAAAGCGACCAAGCAGATCACGCTGACCGTCGACGGCCGCAGCATCAGCGTGCCGGAAGGCACGTCGATCATGCGCGCGGCGATGGAGGGCGGGGTCGAGATCCCGAAACTCTGCGCCACCGACATGCTGGACTCCTTCGGCTCCTGCCGCGTCTGCCTGGTCGAGATCGAAGGGCGCGGCGGCACGCCGGCCTCCTGCACGACGCCGGTCGGCGAAGGTATGATTGTACACACGCAGTCGGATCGCCTTGACGCCATCCGCCGTGGCGTCATGGAGCTCTATGTTTCCGACCATCCGACCGGCTGGAACGAAAAGGCCGGCACCGGCGCCAGCGAGTTCGACACGGTGGCGAAGTCGGTCGGCCTGACCGAGAACCGCTACGGTATCGAGGGGCGCAACCACGTCAACCAGGACGACGGCGTCGCGCCCGGCCATGGCTCGCTGGCGGTCGACTACATCGCCCGCGACGAATCCAACCCCTATTTCACATACGACCCGGCGCAGTGCATTGTCTGTTCGCGCTGCGTGCGGGCCTGCGAAGAGGTGCAGGGCACCTTCGCGCTGACCATTGAAGGCCGCGGCTTCGAATCGCGCATGGTGGCCGGCATGCACGAGGATTTCATCGCCTCGGAATGTGTGTCGTGCGGCGCCTGCGTGCAGGCCTGTCCGACCGATGCGCTGCGCGAGAAGACCGTGCTCGAGAAGGGCCTGCCGGAGCGCTCCGCCGTCACCACCTGCGCCTATTGCGGCGTCGGCTGCTCGTTCAAGGCCGAGGTGAAGGGTGACGAGGTCATCCGCATGATGCCCTACAAGGAGGGCAAGGCAAACCACGGCCACTCCTGTGTGAAGGGCCGTTTCGCCTACGGCTACGCCACTCACAAGGACCGTATCCTGTCGCCGATGATCCGCGAGAAGGTGAGCGATCCCTGGCGTGAAGTGAGCTGGGAAGAGGCGATCGCCCATACGGCGAAGGAATTCCGCCGCATCCAGTATCAGTACGGACGCGCTTCCATCGGCGGCATCACCTCCTCGCGCTGCACGAACGAAGAGACCTACCTCGTCCAGAAGCTGGTTCGGCAGGGCTTCCGCAACAACAATGTCGACACCTGCGCGCGCGTGTGCCATTCGCCGACCGGCTACGGCCTTGGCCAGACCTACGGCACCTCGGCCGGCACGCAGGATTTCGATTCCGTCGAATTCACCGACGTCGCCGTCGTCATCGGCGCCAATCCGGCTACCGCCCATCCGGTGTTCGCCTCGCGGTTGAAGAAGCGGTTGCGCGAGGGCGCCAAGCTGATCGTGCTCGATCCGCGGCGCACCGAGATGGTCAAGTCGGCGCATATCGAGGCCGCCTACCACCTGCCGCTGAAGCCCGGCACCAATGTGGCGGTGCTGACGGCGCTGGCGCATGTCATCGTCACCGAGGGTCTTTTCGACGAGGCCTTCATCCGCGAACGCTGCGACTGGGCGGAGTTCCAGGATTGGGCATCGTTCGTGGCCCTGCCGGAAAACAGCCCCGAAACCGTCGGCAAGCTGTCCGGCGTCGATCCTGAACTGATCCGCGGCGCGGCCCGCCTCTACGCCACTGGCGGTAACGGCGCGATCTACTACGGCCTTGGCGTCACCGAGCACAGCCAGGGTTCGACCACGGTGATGGCGATCGCCAACCTTGCCATGGCCACCGGCAATATCGGCCGGCCCGGCGTCGGCGTGAACCCGTTGCGCGGCCAGAACAATGTGCAGGGTTCCTGTGACATGGGCTCCTTCCCGCACGAATTGCCCGGCTATCGCCACATCTCCGGTGAAGCCGTGCGCGACATCTATGAGAGCCTGTGGGGCGTGAAGCTCGACGACGAGCCGGGCCTGCGCATCCCCAACATGCTGGATGCCGCCGTCGACGGCACCTTCAAGGGCATCTACATCCAGGGCGAGGACATCCTGCAGTCGGACCCCGATACCAAGCATGTCGCCGCCGGCCTGGCCGCGATGGAATGCGTGGTCGTGCACGATCTCTTCCTCAATGAGACGGCGAACTACGCGCATGTGTTCCTGCCGGGCTCGACCTTCCTCGAAAAGGACGGCACCTTCACCAATGCCGAGCGCCGCATCAACATGGTGCGCAAGGTGCTCGAGCCCAAGGCGCGCTACGCCGACTGGGAGGCGACGCAGGTGCTTGCCCGCGCCATGGGGCTGGACTGGAACTATCAGCATCCTTCCGAAATCATGGACGAGATCGCCAAGACGACGCCGAGCTTCGCCAATGTCTCCTTCGAACTGCTCGACCGTGTCGGATCCGTGCAATGGCCCTGCAACGACAAGGCGCCGCTCGGCACCCCGATCATGCATGTCGACGGGTTCGTGCGCGGCAAGGGCAAGTTCATCCGCACCGAATATGTCGCGACGGATGAGAGGACCGGGCCGCGTTTCCCGCTGCTGCTCACCACCGGGCGCATCCTCAGCCAGTACAATGTCGGCGCGCAGACGCGGCGTACCGACAATGTCCTATGGCACTCGGAGGACCGGCTGGAAATCCATCCGCACGATGCCGAGAACCGCGGCCTGCGCGATGGTGACTGGGTGCGGCTGACCAGCCGTTCGGGCGAGACGACGCTGCGGGCGCTGATCACCGACCGGGTGTCGCCCGGCGTGGTCTACACCACCTTCCACCACCCGGACACGCAAGCCAACGTCATCACCACCGACTTCTCCGACTGGGCGACCAACTGTCCGGAGTACAAGGTGACGGCGGTCCAGGTCGGTGCCTCCAACGGGCCGTCGGACTGGCAGCGTGACTATGAGGAGCAGGCGCGCAACAGCCGGCGCATCGCTCCGCTGCAAGCGGCGGAGTAGTCTTGAGCGCGCGCCGCAAAGCCACGACACAGATCTCGCGGCTGGCGCACCGCGCCAGCGGCACCGCTGCCGCCAACCGCATGGTGCCGGAGGAGACGCCGGTGGCATTCTCCTTCGCCGGCACCACCCATGCGGTGATGATGGCAAGCCCGGCCGACTTCGAGGATTTCGCGCTCGGCTTCTCGCTCACTGAAGGCATCATCGCCGCTCCGGACGAGATCGAGGCGATCGAGGTCGAGGATCTCGGCGCCGGCATCGACATCCAGATCCGCTTGAAGGATCAAGCCAATACACGCTTCGAAGCGCGGCGGCGGCGGCTTGCCGGGCCGGTCGGCTGCGGGCTCTGCGGAATCGAATCCATTGAGGAAGCGATGCGTTCGGTCGACGCCGTCGGTGCGTCAAGGCTTACGCTTGAGGCGAATGATATTACCCGCTCGGTCAAACTGCTGTCCAAGATGCAGCCGCTGCACAGCGAAACAGGCGCGGTGCATGCCGCCGGCTTCTACATACCGGGCAAGGGTGTCGTCATGGCGCGCGAGGACGTCGGCCGCCACAATGCGCTGGACAAGCTGGCCGGCGCGCTGGCGAAAGCCGGCGTCGATGGCGCTTCGGGTGCCGTGATCGTCACGTCACGCGTCTCGGTCGAGATGGTGCAGAAGACGGCGGCGATCGGCTCTGCCTTCATCGTCGCCGTCTCGGCCCCGACCGCGCTGGCCATCCGCACCGCACAACAGGCCGGCATGACGTTGGTGGCGTTGGTGCGCGGCGACGATTTCGATGTTTTCACCCAGCCCGACCGCGTGGTTTTCGGAGTTACCCAGCATGTCGCATGACGAAGATCACATCATGAGCACCAGCGAAAAGCTGATACGCATGGCCAACCAGATCGCTGCCTTTTTCCATTCCAGGCCGCGCGAGGAAGGCATTACCGGCGTTGCCGAGCACATCAACAAGTTCTGGGAGCCGAGGATGCGGCGGCAGTTCTTCGAGATGCTGGACAGCGGCGCCGAAGGCTTCGACGAACTCGTCGTGGTAGCCTCCGCCAGGATCAAGCGCCCAATCACGCCGGCCGAGGCGGATTTGAAACTCGGGCTCAAGGTTCCTCCGGGCGACGCTGCCGCATCGCAGAAATAGCCGGGGGCCTGACGGCCTTATATTTCTTTCCGCTAAAGTTTAAGCTGCCGCCATCGACGCGGCTCTGCTATGGTCGGCGATCAGAAATCGTCAGGCCAGGCGGAACAACTCGTGAGGCCGATCGAGACTCGATATGCAGTCAGTGGCGAGGTGCGGATCGCTTATCAGGTGGTCGGCCAGGGGTCGCTTGATCTCGTTTTCATCCCTGGTTTCATTTCCAATCTCGACCTGCATTGGGAAGACGAGGGCTATACCAGGCTCCTGAAACGGCTTTCGGCATTCTCGCGGCTGATCCTGTTCGACAAGCGTGGCACGGGTCTTTCCGACCGTGTCGATATCCATCACCTGCCCAGCCTCGAAACCCGCATGGACGATGTGCGCGCGGTGATGGACGCGACCGGCAGCGGCCGGGCCGCATTGCTCGGGGCCTCCGAGGGCGCGCCGATGGCAATGCTGTTTGCCGCCACCTATCCGGAGCGGACGCGAGCACTGGCGCTCTATGGCGGCTATGCGCATTTCCACAAATGGGTGATGCCGCCCGAACGGCTCGAGGCCTTCATCGAAACGGCCGAAACGGGCTGGGGCACCGGCGCCACCTTGCCCAATTTCGCACCCGGCCGGGTGGATGACCCGCATTTCTCGACCTGGTGGGCACGCTTCGAGCGCCAGTCGGCGAGCCCGACCGCGGCGGCGGCACTGGCACGGATGAACGCGGAAATCGATGTGCGCGGCGTGTTGGCGGCGATCAGCGCGCCAACGCTGCTGATCCACCGCCACAACGATGTCCGGGTCGATCCCGACGCCAGCCGATTCCTGGCCAGGAATATCCCGAATGCGCGGCTGGCCGAGATCCCGGGACGCGACCATCCAATCTGGACCGGCGACGTTGACCGGGTGGCCGACCTGATCGAGGAATTCCTCACCGGCGAATGCGCCGTGACGGAAGCCGAACGCGTCCTGGCAGCGCTGCTGGTGACGCGCATCTACGACACGGCAAGGCTTGGCGACCGGATGTGGAGCGAACGCAGCCAGCGCTTCCAGGAAACATGGCGAACGCTTGTCGGGCGCCATGGCGGGCGCTGCGTGGATATGCATGGCGAAATGATGATTTCTCGTTTCGACGGGCCAGGGCGTGCCTTGCGTTGCGCGGCGGCGTTGCGCGAAGCTGCACAGCAAATCGGCGTGGCGAGTGCCCAGGGCGCGCATGTCGGCGAGATCGAGGCGCGCGGGCCACCGGCCGGATTGACAGGCCGCGTGACAATGCACCTCGCCACCCATGCCGGGCGCGGCGACATACTGGCGTCGCGGCTGGTCGCTGACCTGGCGGCCGGCTCCGGGCTTCATTTCGCCGACGCCGGCCGCATCAGCATCGACGAGTTGGACGAGCCCATGGCACTTGTCCGGGCGATGTCCGAACAGCATCTGGAACCGGCCTGCCGCCCCAAGGCCAAGGCGACCGAGCCCGCTTGCCTGACGGCGCGCGAGAGCGAGGTCGTGAATCTGATCGCCGACGGCAAGAGCAATGCAGCGATCGCCGCCGAACTCAGGCTGAGCGAACATACGGTCAAGCGCCATGTCGCCAACATACTGCTCAAGCTCGACCTGCCATCGCGGGCGGCGGCGGCGGCATTTTCCGTCAGGCACACTGGCCTGGATGGGCCATGAGAGCCATGGCGCTTTCGGGCGAAGCGGCCATACCGATGCAGGCGCTATCAATTCCCCCATGCAGGCCAGGCGGATGTAGCCAGGAAAGCACTGCGAACGGAGGATGAAATGCTCAAGTCGAAACTGAATGTCAGATCACTTGTGATCGCGGCAGGCATTGGCGCACTGTCCACGATCTCTCCCGCAAAAGCCGAGGACGCATCGGCGACAGCCGCCTACAAGGACATCCAGGCGACGCTCGGCTCGGTGCCGGACATGTTCAAAACACTGCCTGACGTCGCCATTGCAGGCGCCTGGGCCGAGATCAAGGGCGTGCAGCTCAACCCCAAAACCGCACTCGACGGTAAGACCAAGGAATTGATGGGCCTCGCGGTCGCCTCGCAGATCCCATGCCAGTACTGCATCTATTTCCACACCGAGGCGGCCAAGCTTAACGGCGCCAGCGACGAGGAGATCAAGGAGACGATCGCGATGGCGGCAATCGTGCGCCATTGGTCGACGATACTCAACGGCAGCCAGGTCGATCTGGCGACCTTCAAGAAGCAGACCGACGACGTGTTCGCGGCGGTCAAGGCAAAGTCGCAATGAACGACACTGCCCGTCCATGGACGTCGGGCAACTTCCATATCAACCACCCAATGACGGGCCATGGAGGATAAAATGTTGACCAAGACCCACGCAGTGGACGGCACAGCGATCAAAAAGGCGATCGAAGGCCGTGACGGCAAGATGCTGTCGGGCTTCTATGCCGACGATGCGACGGTGCGGGTGATCGACCGCAACAATCCGCCGAGCAAGCCGCGCGAGATCCGCGGCCGTGCGGCGATCAGCATCTTCTGGGACGACATCTGCAGCCGGGCGATGACCCACAAGGTCGATGCCACCGTCGCGGAGGGCGACAGCCTCGCCTTCACCCAGGCCTGTGCCTATCCTGACGGCACGAAAGTGTTCTGCGCGTCGATGCTCGAGCTGAAGAACGGGCGCATCGCGCGGCAGACTGTCGTGCAAGCCTGGGACGAGTAGTCAACCGCGGAGCCTGTCCACCCCGATCGAACGGGATGGAGTTGTCTCAGTGCCGGAGCACGCCCTCAAAATCGGATGCCACTTTTCGGGATCATGCTCGGCCGTAACCGGAGGAGAAGAAAAATGTTCAGCGCCAGATGGCAGATCGATGCCAAGTTCGGACACAAGCAGACCGTGCTCGAATTGATGAAGAAATGGGAGCGCGAGATCGGCTCGCAAGTCGGTCTCGCCGACCTCGAGTTTCGGATCATGACCGGCTCGATCGGCGCCCGGGAGGCGACGGTCGAATCCCATCACCAGGTCGAGAGCCTGGCCCAGTTGGAGGCGTTATTCGCCAAGATCGCCAAGATCGACGCGCACGCCAAATGGGGCAAGGAGATGGAGCCCTATGTCGTGTCGGGCACCAGTCTCTGGCAGATTTTCCGCATCGTCGAATAGAAGCGGTCGAGCGCCGGAAGAGGTCGGCGAGCACCATGGAAAAGGGTAGCAGCGACGGGCGGCCGCCTTCGTGGTGCAAGCAACCCACGCGCGAGGCTCGGGCATCCCGCAGCTTGCGGGAGCCAGCCTATGGCTCTCATGGGCCATCATACCATTGGCCCTTTCGGGCGAAGCAGCGGAGAATCAGATCGGTGCAATGTGCCGTTCCTGCGCCATCCCTACGCACCCGCCGGATGGGCGGCACAAACAACTAACAAGATTAGTCCTCGCGGCGAAGCCGCATGGCGCGGGCGCGACCAGGGAGAAAACCGATGACCGACGGAACCCATGCAAAACTGCGTGAAGGCCTGCGCGGAGAGCTGATCCTGCGCGAGGATGGCGGATATGACGAGGCGCGCAGGGTCTATAACGGCATGATCGACAAGCGCCCGCTGCTGATTGCGCGCTGTGCCGATGTCGCCGACGTGATCACCGCCGTGACGTATGCGCGCGACAACGACCTGCTGATCGCCGTGCGCAGCGGAGGACACAACGGTGCCGGATTGGGGATCTGCGACAATGGCCTCGTCATCGACCTGTCGATGATGAAGGGCGTTCATGTCGATCCGAAAACCCGGACTGTGAGGGTCGCACCCGGTTGCACTTCGGGCGACGTGGACCACGCCACCCATCCTTTCGGGCTCGCCGTTCCGTTCGGCATCGTCTCGACCACGGGCGTCGCCGGCCTTACGCTCGGCGGTGGAACGGGCTATCTCACGCGCAAGTATGGCCTCACGATCGACAATCTGATCGAGGCCGATCTGGTGCTGGCCGATGGCAGCATGGTAAGGGCGAGCAAAAGCGAGAATCCCGACCTGTTCTGGGCGCTGCGGGGCGGCGGCGGCAATTTCGGCGTTGTCACCAGCTTCCTGTTCCAGGCCCATCCCGTGAAGATGATCTTCGGCGGCCCGGTGTTCTGGGAGGCCAAGGACGCGCCGGCGGTCATGCGTACCTATCGCGATTATCTGCCCGAGGCACCAGAAGAGCTCGGCGCCTTTGTCGGGTTGAAGTCTGTCCCATCGACAGATCCCTTCCCGCGCGAGTATTGGGGCAAGCGCGTCTGCGCCATCATCTCGTGCTACAACGGTACGGAGGAGGAGGGGCGCAAGGCCATGGCGCCGCTGCTGGACACCTTGCCCCCGCCGATCTTCAACTGGATGGGCGTAATGCCGTTCCCGGCGCTGCAGTCGGTGTTCGACCCGCTCCTTCCGAAGGGCCTGCAATGGTACTGGAAGGGCGATTTCGTCAAATCGCTTCCCGACGAAGCCATCGCGACCCATATCGCGCAGGCCGCCCAGGCGCCCAGCGAATTGTCGCTTATGCATCTCTACCCGATAGACGGCGCCGTGCGCCGTGTCGGCAAGGACGAGACCGCCTGGAATGCACGCGACGCAAGCTGGTCAATGGTCATCGCGGCCATCGATCCCGATCCAGGCAAGGCCGCCGACCTGACCAAGTGGGCCAAGAACTACTGGGCGAGCATCCATCCCCACAATGGCGAAGGCGGCTACGTGAATTTCATGATGGATGACGAAGGGGAGGCACGCTTGCGGGCGAGCTATGGCGCGAATTACGAGCGGCTGAGCCAGGTGAAGCGGACCTATGACCCATCCAACGTCTTCCGGGTCAACCAGAACATCAAGCCCGCGACATCGGCGGAGCCGGGTAGGACGGCCGCATAGCTGCCGGGCCGCTGGTGCTCGTCTGTCCTTTGGGTCACATTCTCCCCGTGAACGGCGTTTACGGGGAGAATGGAAGCCGTGACTACATCAGGCCAAGCTGCTTGTAGAAGCCGAGCGCGTCGTAATAGTCGCTCTGGGTCGCGATCTTGCCGTTCTTGACGGAAAACATCGAGGCGCCGGTGAAGGAGAACTTCTTGCCGGTCGCGGCCGTGCCATCGCCCCAGGGCCCGGTGTTGGTGCCGGAAAATTCCCATTCGAACGCAACGCGGTCACCGTCGATGACGGGCTTGCCCTTCATCGTCCACACCGCGTCTGGGACGGCCTTGAGGAAGTTGTCGATGACGCCAGTCTTGGCGGCTTCCTTGCCGGTGACCGGCTTGCCTACGGAAGCATCGTAATAGGTGACCTCGTCAGCGAAATAACCGGCGGCCTTGGCCGAGTCATGCGCATTCCAGGCGGCGACATAGGCTTCGACCACCGCTTGCGCGGTATCGGCGGCGAAGGTTGGCGATGCGGCCAATAGTGTGGCGGCGACGGCTGCGGATGTCAGAAACTGGCGGCGATGCATGGTTCGTTCCTCCCTGGTTGAATGCCTGCGTTTTTTCGAAAATGTTACGTGTGCGCCACCATGACATGGCGCACGGCGGTATAGTCCTCCAGCGCGTAGAGCGACATGTCCTTGCCATAGCCGGACTGCTTCAGTCCGCCATGCGGCATCTCGTTGGTCAGCATGAAATGGGTGTTGATCCAGGTGCAGCCATATTGCAGGCGGGCAGCCGTCGCCATGGCGCGCGAGACGTCCTTGGTCCACACCGATGACGCCAGGCCATAGTCGCTGTCATTGGCCCATTTCACCGCCTCGTCGACTTCCGAGAAGCGGGTGACCGAGACGACCGGGCCGAACACTTCACGGCGCACGATCTCGTCCTCCTGCAGCGCGCCGGCAACGACTGTCGGCTGGTAGTAGAAGCCGGTGCCCTCGCCCGGCTTGCCGCCGGTGGTGATCTCGATGTGCTTCAATTCGGACGCGCGCTCGACGAAGCTCGACACGCGGTCGCGCTGGCGGCGCGAGATCAGCGGGCCGATCTCGTTCTCGGTATCGTCAGGGCGATCGTACTTGATGGTCGAAACGGCCGAGGAAAGGTCGGCGACAAGCTTGTCGTAGACCTTCTTGCCGGCATAGATGCGGCAGGCGGCGGTGCAGTCCTGGCCGGCATTGTAGTAGCCGAAGGCGCGCAGGCCGTTGACCACGGCACCGAGGTCGGCGTCGTCGAAGACGATGACGGGCGCCTTGCCGCCAAGCTCGAGATGCGTGCGCTTGACCGACTTGGCGGCGGCCTGCAGCACCTTCTTGCCGGTGGCGACATCGCCGGTGATCGAGATCATGTTGATTTTGGGATGGTTGATCAGCGTGTTGCCGACGCTGTCGCCACGGCCAAGCACGACATTGACGACGCCTTCCGGCAGGATCTCGGCAAGGATCCTCGCCAGCTTCAGCGCCGTCAGCGGCGTTTGCTCCGACGGCTTGAAGACGACCGTGTTGCCGCCGCCGATCGCCGGCGCCAGCTTCCAGGCCATCATCATCAGCGGGTAGTTCCACGGCGCGATGGAGGCTACGATGCCGATCGGGTCGCGCCGCACCATCGAAGTGTGGCCGGGCAGATATTCGCCCGCCACCTGGCCGGGCATTGAGCGGACCGCGCCGGCAAAGAAGCGGTAGCAGTCGACGATCGCCGGAATCTCGTCATTGAGCACGGCATTGATCGGCTTGCCGCAGTTCAGGGCCTCGAGCGCCGCGAAGTCCTTCGCCTCGGCCTCGATACGGTCGGCGATCTTGAGCAGGTAACCCGAGCGCTGCGCCGGCGTGGTGCGCGACCACAGGACGAACGCCTGTTCGGCGGCACTGACGGCCGCCTCGATCTGCGCTGGGCTGGCTTCGGGCAGGTTGAGAATGTTGGCCCCGGTCTTCGGATTGAGGATCGGCTCCTCGGTTTCGGTGCCCTTCTCGAATTTCGAGCCGATCAGCATCTGGGTGTCCATGGACGTCTCTCCCTTATGAACTGGCGTTATCTGCCCGAACCGGCGATCTGGTCGCCGTCGCGGGTCAGGTAGTAGGCAAGCAGGATGGGGAGCAGCGTCACCAGCACGACGACCATGGCCACGACATTGGTGACCGGGCGCTGGCGCGGGCGGATCAGTTCCTCCAGCATCCAGATCGGCACGGTCTGCTGCTGGCCGGCGGTGAAGGTGGTGACGATGACCTCATCGAACGACAAAGCGAAGGCCAGCATGCCGCCGGCAAGAAGCGCGGTTGCGATGTTGGGCAGCACGACGTGCCGGAAGGTCTGGAAGCCGTCGGCGCCGAGATCCATCGAGGCCTCGATCATCGAGCCCGAGGTGCGGCGGAAGCGGGCGACCGCGTTGTTGTAGACGACGACCACGCAGAAAGTGGCGTGGCCGAGGACGATCGTCCAGAACGAGAAGGGGATGTCGGCCAGCGCAAACGCGGAGCGCAGCGCGATGCCGGTGATGATGCCGGGCAGAGCGATCGGCAGGATGACCAGCAGCGAGATTGTCTCGCGGCCGAAGAATTTCGTCCGCGAGACCGCGGCGGCGCAAAGCGTGCCCAGCACCAGCGCAATCGTGGTCGAGATGGCGGCGACGCGCACCGACAGCGACAGCGCCTGCCAGACGTCGGGCCGGTTCCAGGTGACGGCGAACCATTGGATGGTGAGCCCCGGCGGCGGCCAGACGAAACTCTTCTCCTCCGTGGTGAAGGCATAGACGAAGATCAGCAGGATCGGCAGGTGCAGGAAGAGCAGGCCGCAGGCGGCTGATATCCTCAGGCCGAGGGGGGCGGATTGGCGACGGTCAGAGCGCATCGAAGGCCCCCATGCGTTTGGCGCCCCAGAGGTAGAACCCCATGATGACGATGGGTACCACGGTGAAGGCGGCGGCGAGCGGAATGTTGCCGGCGGTGCCCTGCTGCGAATAGACCGCCTGGCCGATGAACAGGCGCGAGGTGCCGATGATCTGCGGGATGATGTAGTCGCCCAGTGTCAGCGAGAAGGTGAAGATCGAACCGGCGACGATGCCAGGCAGCGCCAACGGGAACAGCACGTTGCGGAAGGTCTGGCCGGGCGAAGCACCGAGATCGGACGAGGCTTCCACCAGGTTGCCGGGCACGCGTTCGAGTGCCGCCTGCACCGGCAGGATCATGAACGGCAGCCAGACATAGACGAAGACGATGAAGGTGCCGGTGAACGACACCGACAACGAGTTGCCGCCGACGACCGGCAACGACAGCCATGCATCGAGCAGCCACGACAGATTGAGCTTGGCGAGCAGCCAGGTCAGGATGCCTTCCTTGGCGAGGATCAGCTTCCAGGCATAGATCTTGACCAGGTAGCTCGACCACAGCGGCAGCATGACGCCGAGATAGAACAGCGCCTTCCAGCGGCCGCGCGCATAACGCGCGGCATAGTAGGCAATCGGGAAGGCGACGATGGCCGAGGCCAACGTGACCAGCGCCGCCATCGTCACCGTACGCAGGATGATGTCGAGATTGGCGGCCTGGAACAGGTCGCCATAGGTCTTCAGCGTGAACTGGCGGTTGATGAGGCCGGAGTACTCGTCGATGGAAAAGAAGCTCTGGGCCAGCAGGGCGAACAGCGAGCCGATGTAGACGATGCCGAGCCACAGCACAGGCGGCATCAGCATCAGCAGGAGCAGGAATTGCGGCCTGCGCCATAACAGGTCCGACAGCGCGCCGCGCATGCCGCCGCTGCCCGGCAGGATGGCGGGGGCTGGATTGGAGTTGAGCGCCGCGACTGTCATGACATAGCCGTGGCGATTGGTTCAATGGCGGCAAGGCCGTGATCCTTCACACCCCCCTCTGTCCTGCCGGACATCTCCCCCGCAAGGGGGGAGATCAGCAGCTTGTCTGCCCCGCCAGTTCTGCAACGTCGAAAATTGGCGAAGCCCGTGGCGACAGCCGATCTCCCCCCTTGCGGGGGAGATGTCCGGCAGGACAGAGGGGGGCGCCTCTCGCAAACCGTCATCATGCCGGCTCATCCATCAGATGCAGGCTCTCGCGGTTGAAGGTGAGCATGACAGCCTCGCCTTCCGCCGGCAGGGGTATGTCGGCCGGCACCATGGCGTGAAGCCTCAGCCCGTCTGCGTCGAGCGCCAGCCTTGTGGTGGCGCCGAGAAAATTCGTGCCGACCAGGCGGGCAGCAACACCGTCCCCGTCGGTTGCGTTTGAAACGCGAATGGATTCGGGGCGCAGGCTGCCCCAGCGGCGCTGGCCGGAATAACGCTGGACGAAGTCCGGCGGCAACACGTTGGACGAGCCGACGAAGTCGGCGACGAAGCGGGTGCTCGGCCGTTGGTAGATATCCTCCGGCGTGCCGATCTGCATAATCCTGCCGTCATTGAAGACGGCGATACGGTCGGCCATCGACAGCGCCTCGCCCTGGTCGTGGGTGACGAAGACGAAGGTGATGCCGAGCGCCTTCTGCAGCGACTGCAGTTCCTCCTGCATGTTTTCGCGCAGCTTCAGGTCGAGCGCGCCGAGCGGCTCGTCGAGCAGCAGCACCTTGGGCTGGTTGACCAGCGCGCGGGCCAGCGCGACACGCTGGCGCTGGCCGCCGGAAAGCTGGCCGGGCCGGCGGGCGCCATAGCCGGGTAGCCGCACCAGCGACAACGCTTCTTCGGCGGCCTTGTGCCGTTCGGCCTTGCCGACGCCCTTGACCATCAGCCCATAGGCGACGTTGTCGAGCACATCGAAATGCGGGAACAGCGCGTAGTCCTGGAACACGGTGTTGACGTTGCGGCGGTAAGGCGGCACGCCCTCGGCACGTTCACCGAAGATCGAGATCGAACCGGCCGTCGGCTGCTCGAAGCCGGCAATCAGGCGCAGGCACGTCGTCTTGCCGGATCCGGACGGCCCGAGCATGGCAAAGAACTCGCCCGGCGCGATGTCGAGATCGACCGCATCTACGGCGCGAACGCTGCCGAAATGGCGCGAGACTTTCTGGAAGGAGACGGCTGAGGTCATGGGCTGTCAGTCTGTTGCCGGTTGATATTTTTGACGTCGCCCGCACGCTCCGGATCGTCAGCGGGCCGCGAACTCGCACGCCACCCCACCTCCCCCTCGATGGGAGAGGTCGCGGCGAAACCGCGGGTGGGGGTGGTTAGCGCCGAACGTCCGCGCTGCCCCCACCCCGACGCTTTGCGTCGACCCTCCCCACAAGGGGGAGGGTAAGGGAGATCACCGGCCGCCGATGACGCCGATATAATCCGACACCCAGCGGTAGTAGGGCACGCACTGGTCATTCTGGCTGGCGCATTTCGAGACCGGCGTCTTCCAGAACTTGATCTTGTCGAAGTTCTCGTAGCCGTTGGTCTTGCAGCCTTCCTCGCCGAGCAGCTCGTTGCCCTTGCAGGCGGCGGGCACGACTGGGAGCGAACCGAACCAGGCGGAAACGTCACCCTGCACTTTCGGTGCCAGCGAGTGTTCAAGCCACTTATAGGCACAGTTCGGATTGGCCGCGTCGGCTTCCATCATGGTGGTGTCGGCCCAGCCTGTGACGCCCTCCTCGGGAACGGTCGAGGCAATCGGCTTCTTGGCGGCGACCAGCGTGTTGACCTGGAACGGCCAAGAACCCGAAGCGACAACGCCTTCGTTCTGGAAGTCGTCGACCTGGATCGCCGCGTCATGCCAGTAGCGGCCGACCAGCGTGCGCTGAACGCGCAGCAGCGCCAGTGCTGCCTTGTACTGGTCTTCGCTCAGTTCGTAGGGGTCCTTGATACCCAGCTCCGGCTTGTGGAACATCAGGTAGTTGGCGGCGTCGGCAATGTGGATCGGACCGTCATAGGCCTGGACACGGCCCTTGTTGGACTTGCCATCCGGCAGGTTCATCTCCTCGAACACGACGTTCCAGCTCTTCGGCGCTTCCTTGAACACGTCGGTGTTGTACATCAGGATATTCGGGCCCCACTGATAGGGCACGCCATAGTGGACGCCACCCACGGTGAACCATGGCGCATCCTTCAGGCGGTCGTCGACCGTCTTCCAGCTGGGGATGAGATCGGTGTTGATGGGCTGCACGCGCTTGCCGGCGACAAGGCGCAGCGAGGCATCGCCCGAAGCCGTGACGAGGTCGAAACCGCCTTCGTTCATCAGCGAGACCATCTCGTCGGAGGTGTTGGCCGTCTTGACTTTGACCGTGCAGCCCGTCTCCTTCTCGAAGGACGTGACCCAGTCATAACCCTTGTCGGTTTCGCCGCGCTCGATATAGCCCGGCCAGGCAACGATGTTGACCTGGCCTTCGCCCTTGCCGAGCTCCTTCACCTGGGCAATGGCCTGACCGGAGAAGGTCAGCGCGACCGTCAGCGCAGTGCATGACTTCAGGAATGAATTCATCATCAATCTCCCATTTTGGCGCCTGCCCCCGAAAACCGGTTCCGGTTTTCGCCAGAGGTCATGCGCGGACCGAAAAACTGTCAGTTCGTCCGATGGACTTGATGCCGCTCTGGTGGCGGCTTTGTTCCTGGAGCGCAAGGTGCTTGGAAAATTCCGGTTTCGCAAATTCATTTATCAGAAATGCGGTATCGGTTTTTCCGATATGTCAAACAAGTCATCAAGGGCGCTGCCGGACCATCCGCTGCGACTGGGCAAGCCCGATGAAGTCGCGCGCCGCCTGCGGCAGACCGGAGCCGCGCCGCCAGACCATGCCAACCTGGACCACTGGCAAAGCGCCGGAAACATCGCGCGATTCGATACGGTCGCCTTCCAGCGACCATGGCCGGTAGACAAGGTCGGGCAGCAGCGCCACGCCAGCGCCGGTGGCGACAAGGCTGCGCACGGC
Organism: Mesorhizobium sp. B2-3-5; assembly: GCF_006442395.1. Classification (NCBI taxonomy): domain Bacteria; kingdom Pseudomonadati; phylum Pseudomonadota; class Alphaproteobacteria; order Hyphomicrobiales; family Phyllobacteriaceae; genus Mesorhizobium; species Mesorhizobium sp. B2-3-5. Next base: position 88,466 of record NZ_VFVX01000015.1, read on the forward strand.
TTCCACGGAGCGGGTGCGGAAGGCGACATGCGGCTTGGCGCCGATCGCAGTCAGCAGCTTGCCGGTGTTCTCCTCGATTTCGTCGACGGTGAGCATGATCAGCGGCTCGGAGGCGATATCGCCGATGCCGATGATGTCGGCACCGGCGAGCGGATGGCCGAGCGGCAGCCAGAGGCGATAGGCCGAAACTTCGAGGATTTCCGACTGCAATGCTGTGCGATCGCGCAGATTGGACGTGACCATGACGGCAATGTCGAGCTTGCCGCCGATCAACAGATGTTCGAGATAGTCGCCATTGTCCTCGATGGCCGAGACCTCGACGCCGGGATAGGCGCGGCGGTAGCGGGCAAGCAGGTCCGACAACACATAACCGGCGACCAGTGAGGTGACGCCGAGTTGCAGCCGGCCGCCGAAAGCAGCCTTCTCGCCGGAAAAAGAGCGGCGGGCGTCGGACACGTCGGCGAGTATCTTCGTCGCGTGGCGCAGAAACTGGTGGCCCTTGTGGGTGATGTTGAGGCCGCGCGGATGGCGGTCGAACAGTTCGACGCCGAGATCGCTTTCGAGTTCCTTGATCGCTTCGGTGACCGACGATTGCGAGATGGAGAGATTTTGTGCCGCGCGCGACACCGTGCCTTGCTCGGCGACGGCGACGAAGAACTGCAACTGGCGGATGGTGAAGGCCATGGCCGGACTAAACACCGCCGCGGCCACGAAGAAAAGCCAGTGGCAGTGCTTATCCCGTGGCTGGAGAGCCGGCGCTCAGCCGAGCACCAGCCTGATGCGCCGCCGCCATGCGGGGCCGTAGCGCAGTGCCAGCATGAACGCCGTCTCCAGCACCACGACGATGACAATGATGCGGAAGCCTATCGTGAGGGAATCCTGGCCGCTGCCGCGCAGGAGGTAGCCGGTCAGGAGGAAGCCCGCGTTCCAGATGGCGGCGCCGAGCAACGTCGCCAGGGCGAACGTCAACGCCGGCAAACGAAGCGCGCCTGCCGCGATCGGCAGGTAATTGCGCACCGTCGGGATGAACTGCGCCAGCAAGGACATCCTGATATGATTGCGGCGATAGGCCTGGCCAAGCTTGTGGTACGTTTCGGGACGCAGGAAGACATATCTGCCGGCACGTTCGATAAGCCTGCCGGCACGGTCAAATCCGATCCGGCGGCCCACCGTGTACCACACAAGGCAGCCGGCAAAGGAGGCGGAGGTCGTCACCGCCAGCAGGATCGCCAGCGACGCGCCATCAGCCGCCGCTGTCATGCCGAGGAACAGCAGCAGCACATGCGAGGGCGGAACCGGCAGTATCTTCTCGGTGAAGGCGAGGCAGAAGACGCCGGACAGGCCGAAGCCGAGAATGGCCGACAACGGGCCCGTCATGCGAAGCGCCAGTCGTAGGTCCCGGCCGTCTTGATCCTGGTGATGCGATAGACAGTCGCCGGCGGGAAGTTGCGAAAGGTATGGCCAATCCGCATAACCTCGAGATCGAGCCGGTCGAGCAACGACTGGTCGAACGGGCAGCGCCGTCCCAGCGTGAACTGATAGAGTGCCCCATCAGGACGCAGGTTCGCGAAAACACCTTCGAGAATGGCTAGCGTCTTGCGCGGCGAAATCAGGCGGAATGGCAAGCCGCTGACGGCAGCGCCAAGCGCGGGCCCGTGGGACAGCGACATGTGGCGCAGGCCGACGGCATCCATTTCGAAAATCCGGGCGGCGGGAAAGCGTCGCTTGAGGAGTGCCGCGAAATCCGGATCGGATTCGATCAGCGTCAAATCTTCCTCCCTCACCCCGCGTGCCAGCAGCGCCCGTGTAAATGGGCCGGTTCCGGGGCCGAGCTCCAGCACGGGGCCCGTCTCGGGGCCGATGTCGCGCGTCATCAATGTTGCCAGGCTGGAGCTGGACGGGGTGACAGAGCCGATCTTGAACGGCGCGACGGTCCACGCCATGAGAAAAGACAGAGCATCACTTGCAGACATGACAAATCTCAATCCCGGACAGCGGCACGCCAGACAGTGGTGTGGCCGCTCGATTTCATTTTAGCGTCGGGCCCGACCTGTTGCGTATTCGGGCCCGACGCCTCGACGCCGGCATGGGCGGTTCTTGCCGGCCGGGGCTGTTTGCCGCGACTGGATTGCATAGACATTGCGCAATATCACGGATGCAAAGAAAGACCTTGCGGGCTTCGGGCCGTTCAGCTTTGCCATGTTTGCGCAATGTTGGCGAGGTAGCCCCGAAGCCGTGGCCGTTGCTGGAGGAGTATGGATGCGTATCTTGCTGGTCGAGGACGAGGCTGAAATGGCCTCTGCCCTGCGTGCCGCGCTGAAGCGTCACGACATGGTGGTCGATCACGCCGGCTCGCTCATCGAGGCGGAGGGCTTCGTTGCCGCCGACAGCTACGACGCCATCCTGCTCGACCGCCAGTTACCGGATGGCGACGGGCTATCGCTGGTGCCCAGATTGCGCTCGGCGAAGAACACCACGCCCGTGCTGATGCTGACGGCAAGAGGCGATACGGCGGACAAGGTCGATGGGTTGGACATGGGCGCTGACGACTATCTGGCAAAACCGTTCGCTTTCGAGGAATTGCTGGCCCGCCTGCGCGCGCTGCTGAGGCGCCCAGCGCCGCTGCAGTCGCAATTCATCCGCGCCGGCCATCTGGTGCTCGATGTCGGGCATCGCGAGGCGTCGATCCGTGCCGAGCCGCTCAGCCTGCCCCGCCGCGAGCTCCTGGTGCTGGAGGCGCTGATGCGGCGCACCGGCCGCATGGTCCAGCGCGAGGCATTGATGGAGGCGGTGTTCGGCCTCGACGACGAGATTCAGTCCAATGCCCTCGACACCCATGTCTCGCGCCTGCGCCGCAAGCTTGCCGATGCCGATGCCGGCGTGACGATCAACGGCATTCGCGGCGTCGGTTATCTCCTGCGCGAAACGAACTGAGCGCCAGGCGATGACTATCAAGCGCCCGCGTTCGCTGAAATGGAGCCTGGTGCTGCGCATCGCCTTGCTGCAATGCGCGATGCTGACGCTGATCATCGTCGGCATTCTCGGCGCCATGCTGGCCACCGGCATCATCCCACACGACTATGAGGACGGCACCATGGACGTGCTCGCGGATGCCGTGGCGCGCGACGCAGGCGGCAAGCTCATCCTGCGCGAGACCTCGGATCTGACGAAGCTGCGGTCCGGTGTCCCCGACCTCTGGTTCATCATCCGCGACAAACAGGGGCAGCGGCTGCAGGAAGGCACCGTGCCGGCCGTCTTCCAGCCTTTCGCCGGACTGCTGGACAACATCAGTGACGCCCGCATCGACCCCGTACTCGGGCAAAGCGCGCCGCCGGAGGGAAAGATCCGCTGGACCGACACGGCGGCCGGCAATGTCCAGATCTTCACCGGCACCAAGGGCGGCCTTTCACTGCTGCGCGTGCTCGGGCAAGCGCCGCAATTCTTCCTGCAAGGCATATTGCCGCTTGCCGGACTGATGGCGCTGGCCACGCTGTTCGCGACGCCCTGGGTGGTGCGTGGCGCGTTGTCGGGCCTTGGCCATGCGGCGGCCGAGGCGGAGCGCATCGACATCGACCAGCGCGGCGTGCAACTGCCGCTGAAAGACGTGCCGCGGGAAGTGACACCGCTGGTGAAGGCGGTCAACGCCGCACTTGCGCGCCTCGACAAAGGCTATGAGCGCCACAAGCGCTTCCTGACCGACGCCGCCCATGAGCTCAGGACACCGCTCGCCATCCTCAACACGCGCCTTGCCTCACTGCCGCCGACACAAGAGCGGGCGCGGCTGCTGCAGGACGCAGCCAGGCTTTCGACGCTGACCGACCAGCTGCTCGACCTGCAGCGCCTCGACCGACAGACGTCGCCGTTCGAAACGGTCGACCTGGTGGCGATCGCGCGCGGCGTCATCGTCGACCTCGCGCCGATGGCGTTTTCGGCCGGTTACGAAATGTCGTTCGAGCCGGAAGGGGACACGGTTTTCGCCACCGGCGACCGCATCGCGATCGAACGCGCCGTGACCAACATCGTCCAGAATGCCATCGAACATGGCGGCCGCGCGGGCAAGATCACCGTCAGCGTCACGACACCCGCCACCATCGAAGTGCGCGACGAAGGCGACGGCGTGCCGCCAGCCGAGCGGGAGCGCATTTTCGAGCCCTTCTACCGGCTGCGCCCGCAGGATCATGGCGCTGGGCTCGGCCTCAACCTGGTGCAGCAAATCATGCAGTTGCATGGCGGACGCGTCGAGATCTTCGATGGCAAGCCGAGCGGCGCCTGCTTCAGGATGAGTTTTCGCGCTTTGTCCGCATAGCATCACCGCAAGCACCAACGACGGCGATGTGTTTGACATCGCGACGATTCGTAACTAATTAAGTTACATGAAGCGAAACAGCCGGCTGTCTTCCACCTTGCACATTCTCGTCCACATGGCCGAGAAGCACGGGCAGGCACTGACCTCCGAGCAGCTTGCCACCTTCATCCACACCAACCCGGTGGTGGTGCGCCGCACCATCGCCGGGCTGCGTGACGCCGGCATCGTCACCTCGTCACGCGGACATGGCGGCGGCTGGCTGCTCGGGCGGACGCCCGAAAACATCTCGCTGGCCGAGATCAGCGCCGCGCTCGGCGAGCCGCTGCTGCCGTTCAGCACCGAGCCGGAAAGCCCGGGCTGTCTCGTCGAACAGGCGGTGATCGCCGTGCTCGACGATTTTCGCATCGCGGCCGAAAAGCTGCTGGCGGAGAAGCTCAGCCGCATCACGCTGGCCGACCTGACCGCCGATTTCCGCCGCCGTTACGACCTCATTGGAGTTTCCACCCATGCAGTATGATCTCGCCGTCGTTGGCGGCAGCTTTGCCGGCCTGTCGGCCGCCATCCAGGCGGCGCGGGCCCGCCGCAACGTCGTGGTGATCGACGCCGGCCAGCCGCGTAACCGTTTTGCCGCGCATTCGCACGGCTTCCTCGGCCAGGACGGGCGCACGCCCGGCGCCATCCTCGACGATGCCAGGCGGCAATTGCTTGCCTATCCGACGGCCAGGCTTGTCAACGCACGAGCGGACAGGGCTGTCGCCAACGGCAGCAGCGATTTCGAGATCACCACCGATGGCGGCGATACCTTCGGCGCCGCGCGACTGGTGCTGGCCACCGGCGTACGCGACATCCTGCCGGAAGTGCCCGGACTCGCCGTGCAATGGGGCAAAACCGTTCTGCATTGCCCCTATTGCCATGGCTACGAGGTTTCCGGCGGGCCGCTTGGCGTGCTCGCGACCGGCCCGATGTCGATGCATCAGGCGCAGCTGATCGCCGACTGGGGCGACGTCACGCTTTTCGGCAACGGCCAGATCGAACCTGACGCCGAGCAGATGCTCGCCCTGGAGAGCAAGAATGTCAGGTTCGAGCCCGCGATCGTCAGCGAATTGCGGGAAGACGGCACCGGCGGCTTGATCGTCCATCTCGACGGCGGCCGGAAGGCGGGCGTCAGGGCGCTGTTCACGGCGCCGCGCAATACGATGGCGAGCCCGCTGGCCGAGCAGCTCGGCTGCGGCTTCAAGGACGGCCTCCTCGGCCCGGTGATATCCGTCGACGACAGGCAGCAGACGACGGTTCCCGGCGTCTATGCCGCCGGAGACGCGGCACGCGCGATGCACAACATCGCCTTCGCCGTGTCGGGCGGGACGTTCGCGGGCGTTTGCGCCCACCAATCGCTGGTCTTCGGCTAAAATCCCGCTTCGCCGCGGGCGATGCTAAGCCGCGCTCCGGCCTGCGCCAGGGCGGCGGCTATGTCACGCGGCGGCGCCAGGTCGGTGGCAAGCTCGGAAAAGCCGTCGAAGCCGCAGACCTGAACAAGACCCTGACGGCCGAATTTGCTGTGGTCGGTGATGACGAGCGAACGCTGGCCGCGCGACAGCACCATGCGGGCGAATTCGGCCTCTTCCAGATCGTAGTCCATGACGCCTGTCATCGCATCGACGGCACCGATGGAGATGATGGCATGGCTGACCGAGAAGCGGCCGACGAACTCGATGGCCGAGGCTCCGAAAGCGGCCCCTGAATCGTTGCGCAGCTCGCCACCCGCCATGTAGACCTTGTTGCCGTTGATGGTGGCCAGCGTGCGGGCGATATCAGACGAGTTGGTGACCACCGTCAGGCGCCGGTGGCCGAGCAGCTCGCGCGCCAGGAACGAGGTCGTGGTGCCGGTGTCGAGCATGATAGATTCGCCATCGCGGATGGTGGCGGCAACCATGCGTGCAATGACGCGCTTGGCATCGGCATTCTCGCGCATGCGGCGTTCGAAGGGCGCTTCGCCGATCATCGACGGCAGGCCGATGGCGCCATGCATCTTCAACACCGAGCCGTCACTGGTGAGCGGCTTGACGTCGCGGCGCACGGTCTCGAGCGAAACGCCCAGCCGGTCGGCCAGGCTGGTGATGGTGATGGTTCCCTCTTCCTGCAGCAGCCGCAGGATTTCGCCATGCCGTTTCGAGTGGATCATCTGAACGTCCCGAAATTGACCGATTCTAGGGCATTCCTAATGCTTTTAAAGGAGATAGCTGATGGTTTCGGGCAAAACACCCAAAAAAAGTCACAGCTTTTTATTGACAGCGTCGCGACGCTGGCGTGAGATTGACTTCGTGACAGGCTCGGAACTGCCACGGGAGGGTGATGGCAGAGCCGCAACCGACTGACCAGCTCGTCTGGAACGTGCCTGGCGCCAGATTTTTCAGATCCGCGGGGGCGGATGCCGGAATCAAAAACCGGCCAAGGGGCTCGTCGGTGCGGTGCGGGATACAGTTCCCGGTATCCCGCACCGACGAGGTTTTCCGTTCTTTCTCACCGCCGCTATGTCGAAGACTGGCTAAACCCGAGGCAAGCTCGTGACCGCCGAAGATCGCATCCGCGCCCTGCCCTGCTGGACTGGCAGCATCGAGATCGCTCCGCTGCCGGGTGGCCTGAGCAACGCCAACTTTGTCGTCACGGACACGGCCGGCAAACATGTCGTGCGCTTCGGCCAGGACTATCCATTCCACCATGTCTTCCGCGAGCGCGAGGTGATGACCGCGCGGGCGGCGCATGCTGCCGGTTTCGCGCCGGCGGTCCATTATGCCGAACCGGGGATCATGGTGACGGCGTTTCTCGGCGCCAAGACCTATCTGGCCGAGGACGTGCGTGCCAATCTTGGCCGGGTCGCGGCCCTGATGCGCGGCTTCCACCGGGAGATGCCAAACCATATCTCCGGCGCCGGCTTCATGTTCTGGGTGTTCCACGTCATCCGCGACTACGCGCGCACGCTCGAAGAAGGCGGCAGCCGCAAGCGTGGCGACCTGCCGCGGTTCCTGGCGCTGGCCGACGAACTGGAGCGGGCACAGAAGTTGTTGCCGATCGTCTTCGGCCACAACGATCTTTTGCCGGCTAATATTCTCGACGATGGCAACCGGCTGTGGCTGATCGATTTCGAATATGCGGGTTTCAACACGGCGATGTTCGACCTTGCCGGCGTGGCCTCGAACGCGGGCATGAGCGACGAGGACTCTTTCGCTTTCCTGACCGCCTATTTCATGAAGGAACCGGACGAGGCGATCCGCCACTCGCACGCCGCCATGCAATGCGCCTCGCTGCTGCGCGAGGCGATGTGGAGCATGGTGTCGGAACTCTATCTCGACGCACCGGGTATCGACTACGTCGCCTACACCGAGGAAAACCTGGTGCGGCTCGACGCGGCGCTGGAAAACTACCGGACAAAATACGGGATTCTAAAATCATGACCTTGCCTAGCCAGGCCGCGATCGTCGTCATCGGCGGCGGCATCATCGGCTGTTCGACGGCCTATCATCTGGCGCGCGACCACAAGGCCGACGTGGTGCTGCTCGAACAGGGCAAGCTGACCTCGGGCTCGACCTGGCATGCCGCCGGTCTGGTCGGGCAGTTGCGCTCGTCGGCATCGATCACCCGGGTGCTCAAATATTCGGTCGACCTCTACAAGGGGCTGGAGGCCGAAACCGGCCTTGCCACCGGCTGGAAGATGACCGGCTGCCTGCGGCTCGCCACCAATGCCGACCGCTGGACCGAATACAAAAGGCTGGCAACGACGGCGAAGAGCTTCGGTATGGACATGCAGTTGCTGTCGCCGGCTGAAGTCAAGGCGATGTGGCCGCTGATGGAGACCGGCGACCTGGTCGGCGCCTCCTGGCTGTCGACCGACGGCCAGGCGAGCCCCTCCGACATCACGCAGTCGCTGGCCAAGGGCGCGCGCATGCATGGCGCGAAACTCTACGAGGATGTGCGGGTCACCGGCTTCGAGATGAAGGATGGCCGCATCACGGCGGTGAAGACCAATCAGGGCGACATCGCCTGCGACAAGGTGGTGAACTGCGCCGGGCAATGGGCACGGCAGGTCGGCGCCATGGCGGGCATCAACGTGCCGTTGCAGCCGGTCAAGCACCAGTACATCGTCACCGAGAAGATCGACGGACTGGCGACCGACGCGCCGACGCTGCGCGACCCCGACCGGCGCACCTATTTCAAGGAAGAGGTCGGCGGCCTGGTGATGGGCGGCTATGAGCCGAACCCGCAGGCATGGACGACTGGTCTCGCCGGAGGCGACGTCTCTGATGATTGGGAATTCCGATTGTTCGACGACGATTACGATCATTTCGAGCAGCACATGGCACAGGCGATCTTGCGGGTACCGGCGCTGGAAACCGTCGGCGTCAAGCAGATGATCAACGGGCCGGAAAGCTTTACGCCGGACGGCAATTTCATCCTTGGCGTGGCGCCCGAATGCGCCAACATGTTCGTCGGCGCCGGCTTCAATGCCTTCGGCATCGCCTCGGGCGGCGGCGCCGGCTGGGTGCTGGCGCAGTGGGTGGTCGATGGCGAGGCACCGCTCGATTTGTGGGTGGTCGACATCAGGCGGTTTTCCGACCTGCACCGCGACCGGCAGTGGGTGTGCGAGCGCACGCTGGAAGCCTATGGCAAGCACTACACGATCGGCTTTCCGCATGAGGAATATGCCAGCGGCCGACCGCGCATCGTCTCGCCGCTGTATGACAGGCTGAAAGGGCGGCGCGCCGTGTTCGGCTCGAAGCTCGGCTGGGAACGGCCGAACTGGTTCGCGCCGGAGGGCGTCGAGGCCAAGGACATCTATTCGATGGGCCGCCAGAACTGGTTCGCGGCGGTCGGCGACGAACACCGGCATGTGCGCGAGCAAGTCGGCATCTTCGACCAGTCCTCCTTCGCCAAATACGAGTTGAGCGGGACCGATGCGGCCAAGGCGCTGGACTGGATCTGCGCCAACGATGTCAGCAAGCCGGTCGGGAGGTTGACCTACACCCAGCTCCTCAACACGCGCGGCGGCATCGAGGCCGACCTGACGGTGGCGCGGCTGGCCGAGGAAAAATTCTACATCGTCACGGGCACCGGTTTCCGCACCCATGATGCCTCATGGATCAGCGACCATATCGGCGAGGGCCTCGATGCCAGGCTGACCGACGTCACCGAGGATTTCGGCACGCTGTCGCTGATGGGGCCGCGCGCACGCGATGTGCTTTTGTCGGTCACCGAGGCCGATGTGTCGAATGCCGGCTTCCCGTTCGGCCATGTGCGGGAGATCGCAATTGCGGGCCACACCGTGCGGGCGCTGCGCGTCACCTATGTCGGCGAACTCGGCTGGGAACTGCACGTGCCGATCGCGGCCACAGGCGAAGTCTTCGACGCGCTGATGACGGCGGGCCGGAAGCATGGCATCCGCCCGGTCGGCTATCGGGCGCTGGAATCGCTGCGGCTGGAAAAGGGCTACCGCGCCTGGGGCTCCGACATCACCCCCAACGACACGCCGCAGGAAGCCGGCCTCGGCTGGGCGGTCAAGCTGCGCAAGAACACCGATTTCGTCGGACGGCGCGCCCTCGAGAAGGTTGGCGGCGCACCCTTGAAGAAGCGCTTTGCCGGCTTCACGGTCGATGATCCGGAGATCGTGCTGCTCGGCCGCGAGACCATCCTGCGCAATGGCGAGCCGGTCGGCTATCTCACCAGCGGCGGCTATGGCTACACGATCGGCAGGAATATCGGCTACGGCTATGTGCGCAACGCCGATGGCGTCAGCGATGACTTCCTCGCCTCGGGCGGCTATGAACTGGCGGTCGCGATGGAGCGGACGCCGGCCAAAATCCATCTCGAGCCGATGTACGATCCGGCCGCCGAGAAAGTAAAAGCTTAACTCACCCGCAGGGCGAGCCCACGGCTCGGCACGGTATCCGCCTCGCCAGGCATCGAGACGTAGGGGCGCGTTTCTTCAACGCGGGTGACGAGGCCTTGCGCCTCGAGCTCAGCGATGCGCGCGGCAAAACCCTGATCCCACAGCGTGTTCTTGACCGTCAGCACGATCACCCCGCCGGGCCGGCAGATGCGGATCAGTTCGTCCAGCCCCTCGGCGCCGACATGGCCCGAGGTGAACACGCCGGCCGAGATTACCCCGGCATAGGCATGATCGGCGAAAGGCAGCCTCGCGCCGAGCGCCAGGCAATGCAGGGCCGAATAGACGCCCTTGCGCGCGGCCTGGTCCAGCATGCCTTGCGAAATGTCGAGCGCTTCGACCTCGGGATAGCCTGTTATGTCAAGCCATTCGCCGATCAGCCCGGTGCCCGCCCCGGCATCGAGCAGCGGGGCTGAACCGCGTGGCAGATGCCGGGCGAGCAACGCAAGGCAGATGGTCGGATGGCGATAGCCGGCGGCAGACATGTCGGCGTCGTAGGTTTGCGACCAGCTGTCATAGAGCGCTGCCACCTCTTCCGGGCGCTTGGCCGCGTAGACCGCGCCGAGCGCGCCATGATGCTTGCTGTCCACCACGTACAATCCCTTGTCCTGCGAGGGATGATAGCCAAACGGCGAAAATTGTGGAACCGTCGGCGCGAAGAAATAACGGCGTGGGGCGCAGGCATGAAGGCGGACCAGGCGCGGGCAAAACTTGCCGCCATTCCGATGCTGGCCGGCTACACCGGGCCGTTGGACCGGCTTGGCGGCCTTACCAACCTGGTCTTCAAGGCCGGTGACTACTGCCTGCGCATTCCAGGCAAAGGCACGGAGGAATACATCAACCGTGCCAACGAAGCGGTAGCAGCGCGCGAGGCGGCAAAAGCCGGCGTCAGCCCGGAAGTGCTCTATTTCGACGCCGACACCGGCGTGATGGTCACGCGCTTCATCGCCGGGGCCGAGACGATGTCGCCGGAGAAATTCAGGGAACGGCCGGGCAGTCCGGCCCGCGCCGGTGAAGCCTTCCGCAAGCTGCACGATTCCGGTGCGGTGTTCGCGTTCCGCTTCGAGCTGTTCGCGATGATCGACGACTATCTCAAGGTGCTGTCGACCAAGGATGTCGCCCTGCCCTCTGGCTACCACGACGTGGTGCGCGAGGCGGAAAGCGTGCGCTCCGCCCTTGCCGTCCATCCGTTGCCGCTGGTCGCCTGCCATTGCGATCCGCTGTGCGAGAACTTCCTCGATACGGGTGACAGGATGTGGATCGTCGACTGGGAATATTCGGGGATGAACGATCCGCTCTGGGATCTCGGCGATCTCAGTGTGGAGGGCAAATTCGATGCCTTCCGGGATGAAGAGATGATGCGCGCCTATTTCGGTGGCGAGGCGAGACCTGCGGAACGCGGACGCATCGTCATCTACAAGGCGATGTGCGACCTGCTCTGGACGCTATGGGGGCTGATCCAGCTTGCCAACAACAACCCCGTCGACGATTTCCGCGCCTATGCCGACGGCCGCTTCGCGCGCTGCAAGGCGCTGATGGAGACGCCGGAGTTTTCACGGCATCTGGCCGCGATACGCCAAGGCTAGAGCCGGATGATTTCAGGTCGGGTCGACCTGAAATCTGAATCCGTCTCTAAATCAAAAAGTTAGAGCATGATGTCGTCCGAAAACCGCTTCACACTTTTCGGCATCATGCTCTAGGGATATGGACCTCAGTTCACGCCTTTCGGCACGTTCTCCGGCGGCACCGTGGTGTCGACCACCTTCTGGCGGTGAAAGATGAACAGGCCGGCCAGCACGACGATGCCGGAGCCGATCAGGATGCGCGGGCCGGGAACATCGCCGAAGAACACCAGCCCGAACACCACCGCCCACAGGAGCAGCGTATAGTGCAGCGGTGCCAGCGTCGAGGCCGGCGCCAGTTTCAGCGCCCGCGTTATCATAAGATGGGCGCCGCAGGAAACGATGCCGAGCAGCAGCATCGCGCCGAAGTCGAGCGCCGAAGGTGCGCGCCAGGCGCCGATGGCCAACACACCGCCGACCAGCAGCGTGCCGATCGTCTGCCATGTCACCAGATTGGTGTCGCTGGTGCCGCGCAGCCGCCGGTTGAGGATGATGGCGAAGGCGAAGGCGATGCTGCCGGCAAGCGCGAAACCTGACGACAAGGAGAACGCGGCCGAGGAGGGCTTAAGCATGATCACCACACCGCAGAAACCAAGCAGGATCGCCAGCCAGCGGCGCCAGCCGACCTTTTCGCCAAGCAGGAGGTGGGAAAGGGCCGCGACATAGATCGGCCCGGCCATGTAGAAACTCATGACATCCGCCAGCGGCAGATAGACGACAGCGGCATAGAAGAGCGCGGTGTCGAGCGTGGTCATGACGACACGCAATATCTGCAGTTCGGGCCGCTCCATGCGAAACAGCCTGGCGGTGCCCTGATGGGCGATCATCGGACCCAGCACGAAGAAGGCGCCGATCGAACGGATCAGCACCACCTGGCCGACGGAGAAGCTGGCGACCAGCCACTTGCCCATCGCATCGTTCAGCGCAAACAGGAAGTCGCCGGCCAGCATCAGCAAAATGCCAGCCAGAAGCACGTTCCTGATTGTGGAATTCTGCGCCACGGGCTGCGTCATGCCGATCCCGATTCCTCCCATGTGAAGCTGCGTCGTAGACGGAAGCGACCGCTTTGACGAGGAGAAATCCGGAAATCGGCAAGGCCAGCGCCGGGAATCGGCTGGGTCTGGCCGGCTTTGGACTGGCTATGCAGATGCGGCGTCCTATTGGGCCTGATGCCTGCGGTTCACCTGCGCCGGCCTGCCAGGGATAGAAAGCCTGGTATCCTGCCTTGTCCTTTCCGCCACCACCTTGCCTCTGGCGATGACGCAAATGCGCTCGGCACGCAGACGCAGGGCCTCGATCGGATTGCCGGCGTCGAGGATGACGAGGCTGGCGCGCTTGCCGACCGCGAGGCCGAGATGGTCGAGCCCCATGATGGCGGCATTGACGTTGGTGACCATGTCGAAGCAGCCCGCCATATCGGCCGGGCTCGACATCTGGGCGACGTGCAGGCCCATGAAGGCGACGTCGAGCATGTCGGCGGTGCCCAGCGAATACCAGGGATCGAGCACGCAATCCTGGCCCCAGCCGACGCGGATGCCGAGCGCCTGCATCTCCTTGACCCGGGTCAGGCCACGGCGCTTCGGGAAGGTGTCGTGGCGGCCCTGCAGCATGATGTTGATCAGCGGATTGGGGATCGCTGAGACACCGGCTTCAGCGATCAGCGGCAAAAGCTTCGAGACATAGTAATTGTCCATCGAATGCATCGAGGTGAGGTGCGAGCCGGCCACCCTGCCCTGCAGGCCCAGCCGCTGCGTTTCATAGGCCAGTTGCTCGATGTGGCGTGACAGCGGGTCGTCGGTCTCGTCGCAATGCAGGTCGACCATCAGGCCGCGCCTGGCCGCGATCTCGCAAAGCTCGGTCACCGAGCGCGTGCCGTCGGCCATGCTGCGCTCGAAATGCGGAATGCCGCCAACGACGTCGACGCCCATGTCGAGCGCACGGATGGTGTTCTGGCGTGCCGTCGGCGAGCGATAGAAGCCATCCTGAGGAAAGGCCACCAATTGCAGGTCGATGTGGGGGGCGATGGTTTTCTTGACGTCGAGCAGGGCCTCGACCGCCAGCAGCCGGTCGTCGCATACATCGACATGGGTGCGGATGGCGAGCAGCCCCATCGACACCGCCCAGTCGCAATAGGCGAGCGCGCGGTCGCGCACCGCCTCATGCGTCAAAAGCGGCTTCAGTTCGCCCCACAGCGAAATGCCTTCGAGCAGCGTGCCCGACGCGTTGATGCGCGGAATGCCATAGGAGAGCGTCGCGTCCATATGGAAGTGCGGATCGACGAAGGGCGGCGACACCAGATTGCCACGGGCGTCGATTTCGGCCCGGGCGGAACCCTCCAGCATGGGCTCGATCGCCGCGATCGTCTCGCCGCTGACACCGATATCGGCAATCCTGCCATCCGGCAGCGTGCCGCCACGAACGATAAGGTCCAAGTCCATCTGTCGTCATCCCGCTTCAAGAATCACTTTTCCATCGTGTCCCAAAAGACAGCATGCCGCAGCGGTTTCCTTCCAGAAGCCGCCAATGGTTCCATCCGGCCGCAACTCCCTCTATAAGCCGCCTTCGACATCCCGGCATCAAGGATCAGCCGTTGTTTCGTTTCTTCCGTTCGACGGAGAACCAGCGCCTCGTGGCGAGGCTGCTCAGGGAATCGTTCCGGCAGCACAGGGCCGGCTACGGCGCAGCCATTCTTTCGATGCTGCTGGTGGCCGGCATGACGGCTGCCAGCGCCTGGATTCTGCGCGAAATCACCAATGAATTCGTGATCGACAAAAGAATCGAGCGCGTCAACATGATCGCCGTGGCGGTCGCCGCGATCTTCATCGTCAAGGGCATCGCCAATTTCGTCCAGGCCTACTTCATGAGCCGGGTCGGCAACGCCATCATCGCCGAGCGGCAGCGCAAGATCTACGATCGTATCCTGGCGCAAGGCATCGAATTCTACCATTCGACCTCGTCATCGGACCTGATCACCCGCATGACGAACAATGCCCAGGCCGCACGCAACGTGCTCGACCTCATCGTCACCTCCTATGTGCGCGATCTGGTAACCCTGGTCGCCCTGGTGCTGGTCATGATCGTGCAGCAGCCGGGGTTGTCGCTGATCTGCTTCGTCGTCGGCCCGCTCGCCATCTACGGCGTCAACCGCATCCTGAAACGTGTGCGCAAGTTCGCCGCCATGGAGTTCCGCTCGGTTGGCCAGATCGTGCAGGTGATGCAGGAAACCGCTATCGGCGTGCGCGTGATCAAATCCTTCAACCTCGAAGGCGTGATGCGCAAGCGCATGTACAAAGCGGTCTCCGATGTCGAGAACCGTGCCAACAACATCGCCACGCTGGAAGCGCTCACCACTCCCGTGATGGAAACACTGGCCGGCCTGGCCATTGCAGGCGCCGTGCTGGTCAGCGGCTTGCTGGTGCTGCAGGGCGGCCAGACGCCGGGTGCCATCATGGCCTTTGTCGCGGCGCTGCTGCTGGCTTATGAGCCGGCAAAGCGCCTGGCGCGCGTGCGCATCGCATTGGAAAGCGGCATTGTCGGCGTGCGCATGATGTTCCAGCTGGCCGACGAACCGCTGACGCTGGCCGAAAAGCCGGATGCAACGCCGCTTCGGGCCGGACCGGGCGAAATCCGGTTCGACGCCGTGAGCTTCGCCTATCAGAACGGTCCGCCGGTGCTGGACCGGTTCGACCTGACTTTCGCGCCCGGCAAGATGACGGCGCTGGTCGGGCCATCGGGCGGCGGCAAGTCGACGATCCTGAACCTGATCATGCGCATGTACGACCCGAAGAGCGGCAAGGTGCTGTTCGACGGCCAGGATATTTCCCATGCCACGCTCGCATCGCTCAGGGAAAAGATCGCCTATGTCAGCCAGGACACGTTCCTGTTTGCCGGAACGATCATGCACAACATCCGGCTCGGGCGGCAGGACGCGACCGACGACGAGGTGATCGCCGCGGCCAAGGCGGCCAATGCGCACGACTTCATCATCGCGCAGGCGAGGGGTTACGAGACCGATGTCGGCGAGAATGGCGGCCTGCTGTCGGGCGGCCAGCGCCAGCGCATCTCGATCGCGCGCGCCATGCTGCGCAATGCCGAAATCCTGCTGCTGGACGAGGCGACCAGCGCGCTCGACGCCGAGTCGGAAGCGCTGTTCCGCGATGCGCTGCAGCAACTGACGGAAGGGCGCACGACGATCGTCATCGCGCACCGCCTGTCGACCGTGCACCAGGCCGACACGATCGTGGTGCTGGAAGGCGGCAAGGTGGTGGAGAGCGGCCCGCACCGGACCTTGCTCAGCCAGGGCGGGCTCTATCAAAAGCTTTATGAGTACCAATTGATGCCGTGAGGCCGAAGGGCGCTGCTTGCCTTCTCCCCCTGCGGGAGGCGCTGGCGAGTTCCCCAAAGCGAGGGGTGCCGCCAAGCTGGAACACCCCTCATCCGTCCGAGCTTCGCTCGGCCACCTTCTCCCACAAGGGGAGAAGGAAGAGCCGCGCTACTCTGGCACGACCCGCACCGCGCCCTTGTCGGCACTGGTGGCGAAAGCGGCGTAGGCGCGCAGCGCCGTCGTCACCTTGCGCTTGCGCTTTTCCTCCGGCTTCCAGGCCAAGGCGCCCTTGGCCGCCATCGCCGCGCGGCGCGTTTCCAATTGGGCGTCGCTGATGGCGAGGCGGATGGTGCGGTTGGGAATGTCGATCTCGATCGTGTCGCCCTCCCGGACCAGTCCGATCGTGCCGCCCTCGGCGGCTTCCGGCGAAACATGGCCGATCGACAGGCCGGATGTGCCGCCCGAGAAGCGGCCGTCGGTGACCAGCGCGCAAGCCTTGCCCAGCCCCTTCGACTTTAGATAGCTGGTCGGATAGAGCATTTCCTGCATGCCGGGGCCGCCGCGCGGTCCCTCATAGCGGATGACGACGACATCACCGGCCTTGATCTCGTTGGCAAGGATGGCCTTGACCGAGGCGTCCTGGCTCTCGAACACCCGCGCCGGGCCGGTGAACTTCAGGATCGACTCGTCGACGCCGGCCGTCTTCACGATGCAGCCGTCGAGCGCCAGATTGCCCTTCAACACGGCAAGCCCGCCGTCCTTCGAGAACGGCGTCTCCGCCGAGCGGATGACACCCTTCTCGCGATCAAGATCGAGATCGTCCCAGCGGCGGTCCTGGCTGAAAGCGACCTGCGTCGGCACGCCGCCGGGAGCGGCGAGGAAGAAGTCGCGGACGTTCTGGCTGGTGGTGCGGGAAATATCCCAATGATCAAGCGCTTCGCCGAGGCTCGCCGTGTGCACCGTCGGCAGGTCGCGATTGATCAGCCCGGCATTGTCGAGCTGGCCGAGGATGGCCATGATGCCGCCGGCGCGGTGGACGTCTTCCATATGCACGTCCGACTTGGCCGGCGCGACCTTGCACAGCACCGGAACCCGCCGCGACAGTCGGTCGATGTCCTCCATGGTGAAGTCGACCTCCCCCTCGTGGGCGGCGGCCAGGATGTGCAGCACCGTGTTGGTCGAGCCGCCCATGGCGATGTCGAGCGTCATGGCGTTCTCGAAGGCGCCCTTCGAGGCGATGCTGCGCGGCAGCGCTGTCTCGTCATCCTGCTCGTAATAGCGCTGGGCGAGATCGACGACGAGGTGACCCGCCTCGACGAACAACCGCTTGCGGTCGGCGTGCGTCGCCAAGGTCGAGCCGTTGCCGGGCAGCGACAGGCCAAGCGCCTCGGTCAGGCAGTTCATCGAATTGGCGGTGAACATGCCCGAGCAGGAGCCGCAGGTCGGGCAGGCCGAGCGCTCGATGACCTTGACGTCCTCGTCGGAGATTTTGTCGTCGGCGGCCGCAACCATGGCGTCGACCAGGTCGAGCGCCTGCGCCTTACCGGCCAGCACCACCTTGCCGGCTTCCATCGGCCCGCCGGAGACGAAGACAGTCGGGATGTTGAGCCGCAACGAGGCCATCAGCATGCCGGGCGTGATCTTGTCGCAATTGGAGATGCAGACCATGGCGTCAGCGCAGTGCGCATTGACCATGTATTCGACCGAGTCGGCGATCAATTCGCGCGACGGCAGCGAATAGAGCATGCCGTCATGGCCCATGGCGATGCCGTCATCGACGGCGATGGTGTTGAATTCCTTGGCGACGCCGCCGGCCTTCTCGATCTCGCGCGCGACCAGCTGGCCAAGATCCTTCAGATGGACGTGGCCCGGCACGAACTGTGTGAAGGAGTTGACCACCGCGATAATCGGCTTGCCGAAATCCGAGTCCTTCATGCCGGTGGCGCGCCAGAGGCCGCGGGCGCCGGCCATATTGCGGCCATGGGTGGTGGTGCGGGAGCGGTAGGCGGGCATGACTATTCCTTGGCTGGCCGGCGGCGCTCGATGTGGAGCGTGGCGGCGCTGAATTCGGACCGCAGGCGTTATAGACTCGCAAGTATGGTCTGGCCACATTTTTGCAATGCGCCAGATTTTCCTGAAAAATTCGAGGGCTCCCGAAAAAAATGCATGCGGTTGTCGGATCAGGTGCCGCAAAGGCGTCCTTGGGACAGACGGCAGGAATGGCACCATTCTCGGAGTCAGTCGTTTCACTGCAACAGCAAAGCAACCGAGGAGTGCACCATGCAAAAGATCACCACCTTCCTGTGGTTCGACGGTGAGGCCGAAGAGGCCATGAACCACTACGTGTCCATTTTCAAGAATTCGAAGGTGCTGAGCGTCACGCGCTGGCCCCAGGGCCACGCCTCGGAAGGCAAGGTGTTGGTGGCCTCGTTCGAGCTTGACGGCGTGCAATTCCAGGCGCTCAACGGCGGCCCGCAATACAAGTTCACCGAGGCCATGTCGCTGTCGATCGACTGCAAGACGCAGGAAGAGGTGGATCATTTCTGGACCAGGCTCACCGAAGGCGGCGGCGAACCTGGACGCTGCAGCTGGCTGAAGGACAGATTCGGCGTCTCCTGGCAGGTCGTGCCGGAGCAGTTGCCGCGCCTGCTCCAGGATCCCGACCGGGCCAAGGCAGGCCGGGTGATGTCGGCGATGATGCAGATGGGCAAGATCGATATCGCCAAGATCGAAGAGGCTGCGAAAGGGTAATCATAGCAAGTGAGTAGTGAGTAGTGAGTAGTGAGTAGTCGAGACTACTTCGGTCCGCCCCTACTTCCTACTTCCTACTTCCTACTTCCTACTCACTACGCCGCCTTGTCGCGGACCTGATAGTCCTTGATCGTTTCAAAGCGGATCGCCTTCCAGCGTTCGGCTTCGTAGTTCAGCGAGAAGGCGTGCTGGGCGAGGAACACCGGGTCGTTGTCGAGGTCGCGGGCGATGTCGCCGCGATGCGCTTCGATGAAGCGATGCACCTCGGCCTTGTCGTCGGCCGATATCCAGCGGCAGACGGAAAAGCGCGACATCTCGAATTCGACGGGCAGCGTGTATTCGAAGTTCAGCCTCTCCTTCAGGACGTCCAGTTGCAGCGCGCCGACGACGCCGACGATGGCCGGTGAGCCGTCCTCGGGCGAGAACAGCTGCACGACGCCCTCCTCGGCCATCTGGTGGAGCGCTTCCTTGAGCTTCTTCGCCTTCATGGCGTCGCCGAGGCGCACGCGACGCAGGATTTCCGGGGCAAAATTCGGCACGCCCCTGAAAAGAATCTCCTCGCCCTCGGTCAGCGTGTCGCCGATGCGCAGCGTGCCGTGATTGGGGATGCCGACCACGTCGCCGGCAAAGGCTTCGTCGGCGGTAACCCGGGTGCGGGCGAAGAAGAACTGCGGCGCCGACAGGCTCATCGGCTTGCCGGTGCGCACCAGCTTGGCCTTCATGCCGCGCTCGAGCTTGCCCGAGCAGACGCGGACGAAGGCGATACGGTCACGATGGTTGGGGTCCATGTTGGCCTGTATCTTGAAGACGAAGGACGTCATCTTGTCCTCGGTCGCCTCGACCTTGCGGGTGTCGGCCTCTTGCGCGCGCGGCGGCGGTCCGTAAGCGCCAAGCGCCTCGATCAGGTCGCGCACGCCATAATTGCGCAGCGCCGAGCCGAAATAGACCGGTGTCAGATGACCCTCGCGAAAAGCATCGATGTCGAGCGGGCGGCACGCTTCGCGCGCCAGTTCCAGTTCCTCGATGAAGGCTTCGCGCTCGTTGTCGGGCAACAGCCCGGCGACGCGGTTGGAATCGGGACCGTTGACCGGTGTGCGTTCCTTCTCGTCGTCGCCTTTGCGTACCGCGTTCAGCGCCAGATGGTAGGTACCCGAGAAGGTTTTGCCGCGGCCGATCGGCCAGGTGATGGGCGCGGTGTCGAGCGCCAGCTTCTGCTCGATCTCGTCGAGGATCTCGAATGGATCGCGGCTCTCGCGGTCCATCTTGTTGACGAAGGTGATGATCGGGATGTCGCGCAGCCGGCAGACCTCGAACAGTTTCAGCGTACGCGGCTCGATGCCCTTGGCGGCGTCGATCACCATGACGGCCGCGTCGACCGCCGACAGTGTGCGGTAGGTGTCGTCGGCGAAATCCTCGTGACCGGGCGTGTCGAGCAGATTGAAGACGTTGTCCTCATACTCGAACGTCATCACCGAAGTGACGACCGAGATGCCGCGCTCGCGCTCGATCTTCATCCAGTCGGACCGGGTCTGGATGCGATCCTTCTTGGCTTTGACCTCGCCGGCAAGCTGGATGGCGCCGCCGAACAGCAGCAGTTTTTCGGTGAGCGTGGTCTTGCCGGCGTCCGGATGGGCGATGATCGCGAAGGTGCGGCGGCGCGACACTTCCTCTGGTATTGTTTCGGGCATTCTTTTGGGATTTCCGTGTGACAGGCCGGGCTTCTAGCAGCGCAGTGCGGGGCTGTCGACCGTTCCGGCGGCAAGGACGCCGCCGGATGCCGCAGCCCGCTCAAGCCGACTTAGTCCGAAGGCAGCCGGCATTTGATGTCACGACGCATATTTCTCGCGACTCGATGTTGGCAAGCAGCCGCCAGCGTGGCACTTGGGTAAACGTTGCCTGAGGACTACGATGCGGAGGTGAAAGCATGGCCGCGGCGAAACAAGTCATCGTCATCGGCGCCGGCATCATCGGCGCGTCGATCGCCTGGCATCTCACCAAATCGGGCGCCCGGGTGACGGTCATTGCCGACAGCGCCGCCGGCGGAGTGGCGACTCCGAATTCGTTTGCCTGGATCAACGCCAGTTGGGGCAATCCGGAACCGTATTTCCGGCTGCGCACCCGCGCCATGGCCGAATGGACAAGGCTGGCGCAGGACCTGCCCGGCCTCCCACTCAGCTGGTGCGGCGGCCTGTGCTGGGATCTGTCGGCGGCCGACCTGGAAACCTATGATGAAGAACACTCATCCTGGGGCTACGGCATCGAGCGCGTCGACCGCGCCGCAGCCGCGCGTATCGAGCCCAATCTGACCGAGCTTCCAAATTTCGCCCTGTATGTCGCCCAAGAGGGTGTCGCGGAACCCGTCGCAACCACGAAAGCCCTGTTGGCAGACGCGGAACGGCATGGCGCGCGCATCCTCACCAGCACGGTGACGGCGCTTGTCCAGAGCAATGGCCGCATTACCGGCGTCGACACATCGCATGGGCTGATCGCCGCCGACGAAGTGGTGATCGCGGCCGGCGTAGGCTCGCCGGACATTGCCGCGACGGCCGGCATCAGCCTGCCGATCGAGACGCCGCCCGGCCTGATCGTTCATTCGCGGCCGCACAAGAAGCTGCTCAACGGGCTGGTGCTGGCCGAGCGGCTGCACATGCGCCAGACCGCGGAGGGCCGCATCATCGCCGGCTCGGATTTCGGCGGCGCCGACCCAGGCGTGGACGCTGAAGTCACAGCTCGTGAGTTGTTTGCAGTCATGAAGGCCATGCTGCGCGACAGCGAGGGACTGGAACTGGATTTCCATACGGTCGGCTACCGGCCGACGCCGATCGACGGCTTCCCGATCATCGGCCGTGCCGAGGGCATGGACGGTCTCTATGTCGCCGTCACGCATTCGGGCATCACGCTGGCGCCGGCGGTCGGCCTTTTCGCCACGCGGGAAATTCTTGGCGGCGAGCGCGACCCACTGCTGGCGCCTTACGGATTGGGTCGCTTCGCTCAGTAGCCAGGCGGCCGGTTGAAGCCGCCGGCCAACGCTGTCATTGCCTTGGCGATGCCCAGCAACCGCGATTCCGACCAGCGTCTGCCGACCAGTTGCAGGCCGATCGGCAGGCCGACGCTATCCTGTCCGCACGGCATCGAAAGGGCCGGGTGGCCGCTATAGTTGAAGACGGCGCCATAGGCCGGCAGCATCCAGTAGTTCTGGTCCTGGCCGTCGACCTTGATCGGCGCACCGGGTTCGCAATGCGGGAAGGCGGTGGTCATGGCGACCGGACAAAGCAGCGCGTCATGGCTCTCGAAAGAAGCATCCCAGGCGAGGATGGACCGGTCGCGGCGGGCGAGTGCCTCGAACCAGCGGGAGATCTGTGTCGGCTCTTCCGGCGGCTCCGGCTGTGCGGCTTCCAGCATCATGCCGATCAGCGCTCCCCCCTGGGCAAGATCATCGTGCAGATCGTGCCTGGGCAGCTTCGCCTCCTCGACGATGGCGCCGGCCGATTGCAGTTGCCTTGCGAGATTTTCGACCGCCGCACTGATGTCGCCGGCCACCGGGAAGCCGGGAAAGGTCGATGCGAAGGCGATGCGCACTGTCTGGAGGTCCAGCTTCGGCATGACCTCGACCGGCACCGGCGCAAGATCGGTGTCGCGCCCATCCGGCCCGGCGATGATTCGATAGATCAACGACAGATCGTCCACGCTGCGCGCCAGCGGCCCGAGGCAGGACATCAGCCGCACGCTGCGCGGGGCGCCGGCCGGGTCGGGGAAAGCGCCGGCCAGCGAGACGCGGCGCTCCGTCGGCTTGAGCCCATAGACACCGCAGAAGGCCGCGGGCAGCCGGATCGAATCCTGCATGTCGGTCCCGACATCGAACGGCGTCATGCCAGTGGCAACCGCCGCTGCGCCGCCGCCGCTGGAGCCACCCGCGGTCCGCTCAAGGTTCCAGGGATTGCTGGTGCGGCCGAACAGCGGATTGTTCGACTGCCAGTCGGAAAGCATGGTCGCGACATTGGTCTTCGCGAAGAGATTGCCGCCGGCCGCCTTCAATCTGAGAACCACCGGGCTGTCCTGCCTGGCGACGTAGTCGGCGAAAGGCGGGTATCCGACCGTGGTCTTCATGCCCGCCGTCTCGTGCGTGTCTTTCAGCGTGAAGGGAACGCCATGCAAAGGCCCGAGCGCCTCACCGCGCGCCACAGCCGCATCGGCATTTCTTGCCCGCTCGCGCGCGCCTTCCCTGTCGAGCAAAATGACGGCGTTGACCGCTCCGTTGTGGCTATCGATCTGCGCGAAGTGGGCGTCGAGTGCTTCGACGGCCGAAATCTTGCGCTTGGCGATGGCGGCGGCGAGATCGGTGGTCGAGGAAAAGATGGCGTCCATGGCGAATGCTCCGGCTTGACCACGCTCGCCCTGGTGAAGATGGCGGACAGCGGCATGACTTCAAGTGGAGTTGAGCATTCGAGGATCGGCAACGCTTGATCGAAATTGCGTTGCCAAGTCGATGAAGTCAGCGCTGTCCCGCGACGTTTCTCATTTGCAATCCGGAGAAGCGCTACCCGACCAACGCCAGTTTCGCCGCTGCCGGCGCAAAGGGACGAATGGCGATCTCCTCTCGGGTCATGGTGACAAAGCTCGACGGCGGAACAGCCTGCCAATCGCCGCCGTCGCGGTCGAAAGGTTCCGAGACGATGCAGCGGCCGCCCCCCTTGCGGAACATGGACGTGTAGAGCGTCGGCGCGTGGGCGTCGGTGGCATAGCGCACCGCGTGCAGCGCCTGTCCGTCCGAGAAGGCGGCGGTGAGTTTCAGGGCCGGTTCGTGGCCAGCGCGGCGCGAGGCTTCGAGCACCCGGCTGGTCGCGCGCGACACCGCGCCTTGCGGGTCGCCGGCCAATCCTTCGTCGATCATCAGCAGGAAAAACAATTCGGAATCGGTGGTGCCTTCGCGCTGGTCGAAAACCGCGTCGGACAGGGAATTCTCCAGCGCGCGGCGGATCTTTTCGAAGCCGCCGATCTGGCCGTTGTGCATGAACGACCAGCAGCCGGAGATGAAGGGATGGCAGTTCATGCGGCTGGTGGCGCCGCCCGTCGAGGCCCGCACATGGGCGAGGAACAGGCCGGATTTGATCTGCCGGCACAGGCTCTTCAGATTGGGGTCCGACCAGGCCGGCAGGATGTCGCGATAGAGACCCGGTTCCGGCCGGTCGCCATACCAGGCAAGGCCGAAGCCGTCGCCATTGGTCGGCGATTTCGCTTCCTGGGCACAATGGCTCTGGGCAATCAGCGAGTGGCAGGGCGCCGTGAGGATGTCTTCGAGAAAGACCGCTTCACCGAGATAGGCCGCCCATCGGCACATGGCTTCCGTCGTCCTCTAGGCGCGATCGGCGAGAGCCGCGGGCTCCTTGATCGCATGTGTGCCTCTGTTGTGCGTCCGCTCGTAAAGCTCGCGGACGATTCGGCTGGCGGTAGTCTCGAACAGAAATGGCAAGAAAGCGTGAACGAGCGCGGCGCCCGCCGCTATCAGCAGGCGCGAGGAGAACCAGGCGGCGAAGGCCATATGGCTGAAATAGGTTTCGCCGACCTTGGCCGGATGAGAGGTGAAAATGCTTGCTACCGACATGCTGGTCCCCTTCAGCGCTTGAGTTCTTATGTGAGTATCCTGACACGCTTCGCCGGTTCATTGGTCCCAAAATGTCCTTGTATTTTGCCGTATCATGGGACAAACATCCCACATGGCGCTCGAAATCGACGAAATCGACCGAAAATTGCTTGCCGAATTGCAACGCGACGGCACCCTGTCGGTCGACCAGCTGTCGGAACGGGTGGCCTTGTCGCGCAATGCCTGCTGGCGGCGCGTCAAGCGACTGGAGGAGGATGGCGTCATCACCGGCCGCGTGGCGCTTGTCGATGCCGAGAAGCTCGGGCTTGGCCTGTCGGTGTTCATCCTGGTCCGCACGTCGAACCATGATCCCGGCTGGTTGCAGAAATTCCGCGCGGCGGTGACGGGCTTGCCCGAGATCATCGGCGTCTATCGTATGTCGGGCGACCTCGACTATGTCTTGCGCGCCCGTGTCGCCGACGTGAAGGCCTATGACCGGCTCTACCAGCGGCTGATCGCCAAGGTGGCGCTGTCCGACGTGTCCGCCTCCTTCGTCATGGAGGAGATCAAGGAGACGACGGTGGTTCCGATGGAAGTGCGCTGAGCTGCGCTCCGGCCATAGTGATGCCCGAAAGAAAGACGTTGATACTCTTGCACGCGAATTGACCGAATCGGCATTCGCGCCGATAGGATCGATTTTATGCGCGCAGCTCTCCAAACTCCCTCCGTCATCGGTCCGACTGTCGGCTTCGTAAGGTTGCCGCATGGTGAAGGACTACCGCTTCCCGCCTATGAAAGCACCGGCGCCGCCGGCATGGATCTGCGTTCGGCCGTGCCGGATGACCGGCCGCTGCTGATCCTGCCGGGAAAACGCGCCTTGGTGCCGACCGGCCTGATCCTGGAAATTCCCGAAGGCATGGAAGGCCAGGTCCGGCCTCGCTCCGGCCTTGCCTTCAAACACGGCCTCACCGTCCTCAATTCGCCTGGCACGGTCGACAGCGACTATCGCGGCGAGGTGAAGGTGCTCTTGATCAATCTCGGCGACGAGGATTTCGCGGTGACGCGCGGCATGCGCATCGCCCAGATCGTTTTCGCGCCAGTGACTCAAGTGGCCGTTGAAGAGCGTTCTCTGGCCGGCGGCACGGCGCGTGGCTCCGGCGGGTTCGGATCCACCGGCACCGCCTAATGTCCTTTCCTAAACTTGTTATTTTCGACTGCGACGGTATCCTCGTCGACACCGAGAACCTTGCCAACCGACGCCTCGCCGAATGGCTCGTTGCCGCCGGCTATCCGACGAGCTTCGAATATTGCCGCAAGAATTTTTCCGGCCGCAGCATGGTCTCGGTGCAGAAGGAGATCGAAGAGCAGACCGAGGTCAGGCTCGGCGCGGATTTCGTCGAGCGCTGGAATGCCGGCCTGCCTGATTTGTTCGCCCATGGCATCGAGGCGATCCCCTATGTGCGAGAGTTTGTCGAGGCGGTGCGCGCGGCCGGCATCGCCTATTGCGTCGCCACCTCGGCCAGGATCTCGAAGATGCATATCACGCTTGGCCAGACCGGGCTCTTGCCGCTGTTCGAACATGCGATGTTCAGCGCCACAATGGTCGGACGCGGCAAGCCGTTCCCGGACCTGTTCCTGCATGCGGCCAGCACCTTGGGCTTCGCGCCTGCCGACTGCATCGTCATCGAAGACAGCGTCGCCGGCACGCAGGCCGGCATTGCCGCCGGCATGCGGGTGTTTTCCTATCACGGCGACCCTTATTCCGACCGCGATGGCCTGATCCAGGCCGGCGGCATCCTGTTCGACGACATGCGCGAATTGGCCGGGCTGGTGCCGATCCACTGATTTGCCCCCGGTCTTCACAGGCGGCTGGACGGGTTGGGGCTGCGTTGGGGTCCAGGCGCCCGACAGCCCGAGGCGCGATGTCAACGATCGCCGAGGCAGCGCGCGAGGCGTCGTCGCACGACATTTCGGTCATCCGCCACTGGGCGAGAAAACAGCGCATTACGTCAGGGATTCCGCCGCGCGTTCGAACGTTTGTCAGCAGACAACGCCAAAACGCTTCTGAACCAATCGCATTCGTTTGCCCAGGCAAAGAGGGCAAGATAAAATCCGCTCCACCAAGCAGCACGTGATGGGGGAACTACCATGGACAAGGGCAAGATTTTTCGCGACCTGCATGCCTCGACCTTCGTCATGCCCAATCCCTGGGATGTCGGCACGACGAAGTTGCTTGGCTCCTTCGGTTTCAAGGCGTTGGCGACGACCAGCGCCGGCTTTGCCTTTTCGCGCGGCCTGCCGGATGGCGCCGTGACCTTCGACCAGATGATCCATCATTGCCGCGAGGTGACGGCGGCAACCAGCCTGCCGGTCTCGGCCGATCTCGAGAGGGGCAAGGGCGACAGCGCCGAGCGGGCCGCCGAAACCATCTTCGCGGCCGAAGCGGCGGGCCTTGCCGGCTGTTCGATCGAGGATCACACAGGCGATCCCGACAAGCCGATCTATGATTTTGCGCACGCGGTCGAGCGCGTCGCGGCGGCGGTGGAAGCGGTGCGCGCGCTGAAGCGCGATTTCGTGTTCACGGCGCGGGCCGAGAACTTTCTGTGGGGCAAGTCCGACCTCGACGACACCATCAAGCGGCTGCAGGCCTTCGAGAAGGCTGGCGCCGATGTGCTCTACGCGCCGGGCATCGGCGACATCGAGATGGTGCGGACCTTGTGCTCGGCGGTCAGCAAGCCGGTCAACGTCATGGCGAAACCAGGCTTCACCATCGCCGATCTTGCCATGGCCGGGGCAAAACGCATTTCGCTCGGGCCTTGGCTGACCAATTTCGCCTATGGCATGCTGGAGACGGCGGCGCGCGAGATCCAGCAGGACGGCACGTTCGGCTTCACCCGCGCCGCCATGCCGTTCGGCAAGCTGCAGGCGCTGTTCGGCAAATCCTCGGACTGAAAAGAGCCGTCACATGAGCCTTACCGTCGTCGACATGCATACGGGCGGCGAGCCGCTCAGGATCGTCACCGGCGGCTATCCGGAGATCCCGAAGGGCACCATCCTGGAAAAGCGCGCCTATGTGCGCGACCATCTCGATCATCTGCGCAAGCTGCTGATCTTCGAGCCGCGCGGCCACTACGACATGTATGGCGCCTTGCTGGTCGAACCCGACTTGCCCGGCGCCGACCTTGCCGTGCTGTTCATGCACAATGAGGGCTATTCGACCATGTGCGGCCACGCCATCGTCGCGCTCGGCCGCTATGCCGTCGACGAAGGCCTGGTGGTGAAACAGGAGCCAATCACGACGGTCAACATCGAGGCTCCGTGTGGTTTGGTCGTCGCCTCGGTCGAGGTCCAGGACGGCAAGGCCGGCGCGGTCTCGTTCGAAAGCGTGCCGGCCTTCCTGTTTGCCCGTGACCAACGGATCGAATTGCCGGGCTATGGCGCGATCGGTTTCGACGTCGCCTATGGCGGCGCTTTCTACGCGCTGGCGGACTGCCACCAGTTCGGCCTTGAGTTCGGCCGCAGCCGGGTGCGCGATTTCGTCGACGCGGCGACGGCTTTGACGGACAGGCTGAAAGCGGATTTCCGGCTGTCGCATCCCGACCACGCCGATCTTGCCTTTCTCTACGGCACCATTTTGACGGATGGAAAGGACGCCTTTTCCGGCGAGGTGACGAAAAACATCTGCGTCTTCGCCGAAGCCGAGGTCGACCGTTCGCCGACCGGCTCCGGCGTCACCGCACGGCTGGCGGCCATGCACGTCAAGGGCCAGATTGCCATCGGGCAGACGCGCACCTTCGAGAGCATCGCCGGCTCGCGCTTTTCCGGAGCCGTGGCAAGGACGGCGCAGGCTGGTCCGCACGAGGCGATCATCGCCCGCGTCGGCGGCCGCGCCTACTACTCCGGGCGAGCCGAATACATCGTCGAACCCGACGACGAATTGGGACGCGGCTTCCTGTTGCGGTGAAGGAACCGCTCAGCCGCGGGAGCGAGCCGCTTCCCGTGCCGAGATCGCCTTGTGCAGATGCACCATCATCGCGGCGGCGAACAACGGCGTCACCAAATTGAGCAGCGGCACGGCAAGACAGGCCGATATGACCAGGCCGGCGACAAACACCGTGCCGGCATAGTGCCCGCGCAAGGCCCTGGCCTCTTCTTCGGGGCGAAAGCGCATGGCGGCGAATTCGAAGAATTCGCGGCCGAGCAGATAGCCGTTGACGACGAAGAAAGCGGCGATGTTGATGCCCGGCACCAGCAGAAGCATGAGCGCCACGATGTTGCCGAGGATGACGACGCCGAAGAATTTTATCGCCAGCACCAGCGAACGCAGCGCCGGCATGGCGCGCCCAACCGGGTCGCGGGGATAGTCGGTGCGCTCGACCACCTCGGCGACATCGTCGAGGAATAGGCCGGCGATCACGGCCGTTACCGGCGCGACGAGCAGCGCCATGCCGAAGGCAAGCGCTATTGCCGCAATGATGCCGCCGAGCCAGCCGGCCCAGGACGGCACGCCGGGCAACAGCGTGTGGAGCCATGGCAGGGCCAGCCACTCGACAAGGCTGGTCAGGCCGAACCACAGGGCAACCAGCGCCAGCAGGGTCAGGCCAAGCGTCTTGATGAACACGGCACGGAAAGGAGGCGAGAACAGTTCCAAGGCCGCAGTGCGGGCAGCGTCGAAAATCACCGTGCCTAACCCCCTAGCTCCAGCGGGCACCGCCGGAAAGGCGGACGCTCCCGAGATAGGCGGCGCGGGCCGCAAGCACAAGCGTGGGTCGTGGTCGGTTTGGCGCAATTGCGGACGGAAAGCCGCTTCACAGTTCGGAATTGCCCTACCGCGCGAAAGCTGGCTTGCGGACCGGTATGGTCATGGCCGCGACGCCGGCGACGACGAAGGCCATTCCAGCCCAGGCGGTTGGCCCCAGGCTTTCGCCGAGGAAGACGGCGCCGATGCCGACGCCGATCGGCACGCGCAGATAGGCCTGTGACGTCGTGCCGACCGAGCCCAGCGTGTGGATAAGGCGGAAATAGATGACGAAGGCCAGCGCGGTCGAGAACACGGAGAGGCCGAGCAGGGCCAGGATCGACGCCGTCGAGGGTGTCAGCGTCCATGGCTGGTCGACCGCAAGGCTGAGCGGCACCAGCATGACCGCGCCGCAGAGCATCGAACCGGCGGCCGGCAGCATCGGATCGAGGCCCTTGAAGCCACGGCCGAAGATCGCGGCACATGCATAGCAGACCGTTGCCACGACGATGGCAAGCTGGGCCCAGAACTGATGGCCGAGACCACCCAGCGCCTGCGTGCCGATGATGAGGCAGATGCCGGCAATGCCGGCGCCGACACCAACCAATTTACGCAAGGTGACCGGCTCGTGGCGGGTGATCAGCGCTGTGAGCAGGAAGGTGAAGATCGGCGAGGTCGCATTGAGGATGGTGGCAAGGCCGGCGTCGACCGAGCGCTCGGCCGCCGCGACCAGCGTGAACGGCACGACGCTGTTGAGGCATGCCTGAAAGGCGAAGCGCCGCCACGCGGCCGCATCGCGGGGCATGGCAAGCCCGCGCCAGCGGATGATGGCGAACAGGATGCCGCCGGCGATCAAGGTGCGTGCGGCGATGAAGGTGACCGGCGGGATCGTTTCGACGCCGATCTTGATGAAGGTGTAGGAGGCGCCCCACAGCACCGCCAACACGCCGAGCAGTGCCAGGTCGGTTGTCGTATCGCTTTTTTCGGACATGGACTTGTCGCCTTGGGGGTGCAATCGGACTTGTTCTAGGCAACGCCGCGAAGAAGTGCTTCGGCCACGGTCGAATTGTCGTAGCGCCTGGCTGTTGACGCGCACCACGTGGCCCCCAATTTGCAAGGACCGCGGCTTTACGCCTTCTCGACAGCGAACGGTCATGGCCGCCACACCGGCAAGGACAGAAAATCGGTTGCCAATTTTCAGGGTCATGCTGTAGACCCGCCCGGGCATGGCAAGAAGCCGGCTCGGTTTTTTGGCGGAGACATTGATGCCGGATTATGACGTGCTTTGCATCGGCAATGCCATTGTCGACATCATCGCCCAGTGCGAAGAGGAATTCCTCGAGACCAACGGCATCATCAAGGGCGCGATGAACCTCATCGACACCCGGCGCGCCGAGCTGCTCTACAGCCGCATGGGCCCGGCGATCGAGGCGTCCGGCGGCAGCGCTGGCAACACGGCGGCCGGCGTCGCCAGTTTCGGCGGACGCGCCGCCTTCTTCGGCAAGGTCTCCAACGATGCGCTGGGCGAAATCTACGCGCACGACATCCATGCGCAGGGCGTCGCCTTCGACACCAAGCCGCTCGAGGGCGAGCCGCCGACGGCGCGCTCGATGATCTTCGTCACCCCCGACGGCGAGCGCTCGATGAACACCTATCTCGGCGCCTGCGTCGAGCTGGGGCCGGAAGATGTCGAGGCCGACAAGGCTTCGGGCGCCAAGGTCACCTATTTCGAAGGCTACCTTTGGGATCCGCCGCGCGCCAAGGAAGCGATCCGGCAAACGGCGAAGCTGGCGCACGCGGCGGGCCGTGAAGTGTCGATGACGCTGTCGGATTCCTTCTGCGTCGACCGTTACCGCGACGAGTTCCTCGAGTTGATGCGCTCGGGCACCGTCGATATCGTCTTTGCCAACAGTCACGAGATCAAGTCGCTCTACCAGACATCGTCCTTCGACGCGGCGCTGGCGCAGATCCGCAAGGACTGCAGGATCGCCGCCGTGACGCGGTCCGAAAAAGGGTCGGTCATCGTGCGCGGTGACGAGACCGTGGTGATCCAGGCGACCGCCATCAGGGAGTTGGTCGACACGACGGGCGCCGGCGACCTTTATGCCGCCGGTTTCCTGCATGGCTACACGCAAGGCCGCGACCTCAAGACCTGCGGCGACCTCGGCTCTCTCGCCGCCGGACTGGTGATCCAGCAGATCGGCCCAAGGCCGAGGCAAAATCTGCGCCGCGAGGCCGAGCAAGCGGGGTTGCTGTAGGAACCGTCAAGCTGCCGATCTCCCCCCTTGTGGGGGAGATCGGCAGGCCCTGAGGGGGGCGCTGTCCCGCCGGTATCTCTAGGTTTCTATCTCGCTGTACGTGAACAATCATTCGTCCATGGCAATCCTTCGCGCCCTCGATTGCTGCCCTTCGCAGGCTCAGGGCGTTCGAAGCTCGAAAAGCCAAGCAATTGGCCTTTCGTCCGCTGCGCGGACCGCTTCTCACCGTCGCGCGGCTGTCACATATCGCTCCTACACGCAATTTGGGCGCCCCGTGACCGACATTGCGGGACGTCCGCAGTCAGTTGGGGTGTCCAGGATGTAAGACAACAAGCTGTGGAGCGGCAAGATTCGTGCCGCGATTTCCGTTTTCCGCACTAGAAATTCAGCAATCGGCCGTGGCTTGGGGGAGGAGCGCGCGGCCAGAAGACAGAATGCATGAGCAGATTTCAGACAAATGGTCTCGGACAGGACGACTTCGCGGAGATGGTCGCGGAGGACGTCGAGCGTGCGCTTGCCCACTATGACGAGGCGATAAACCGATCCACAGTGGTCTCGGTCGGCAAGATTGCCGGCAGCATAGCGTCGGCCGTCACCTTGCTGTCGCCGAAACTTCAGCGCGCCATCGACAGCATCCATGCCGACCTTCCCGGCCTTGCCCAGAAGTTCGTGCGCGCGCTGGCGGCGGAAGCCGCGCGCCGCAGCGAAGCCGGCACCGCCGGAACGACAAACCCGCCGACGGCCTTGCTGGCCGATGAAGCACCTCCTCCCCAGTCCGACGACCTCGAATCGATGCTGATCGAGGACTGGGCCGGCCGTGTCGCTGGTTCGACCTATCTGGAGGAGAACCTGCGCATCGCTCGCTCGACCCTGCACCGCTGGCAGCGGCGGGGCGACGTCATCGCCCTGCGCAAGGGCGGCCGCAAACACGTCTTCCCTCTGGCGCAGTTCGTCGACGGCAGGCCGGTGGCGGGCATAAGCGACGTGCTGTCCCTTATCGGCAATCCCAGGCTGACCTGGCTGTGGCTGACGCGTCCGGCAGCACAACTCGACGGCCGCATTCCGATCGACCTGCTGCGGCAGGACCAGGTCGAGGAGGTTGTCGAGGCAGCGCGGGTGTTTACGCCGGGCTGAGCGTTTCTCAAGTCCCCGCCGTATACGCCGCGATCGCCGCCATGTTGACGATGTCCGAGTCCTTGGCGTTCAGCGACACGATCTGCACCGGCTTGTTCAGGCCGACCAGCAGCGGACCGATCACCGTCGAGCCGCCGAGTTCCTGCAGCATCTTGGTCGAGATCGAGGCGGAGTGGAAGGCTGGCATGATCAGCACGTTGGCCGGGCCGGTCAGCCTCATGAACGGGTATTGCGCCATGGCGCGGGCGTTCAGCGCGACATCGGCGGCCATCTCGCCGTCATATTCGAAATCGACTCGGCGCCTGTCGAGGATGCGCACCGCTTCCTGGATGCGCTCGGAACGCTCGCCCTGCGGGTGGCCGAAGGTGGAATAGGCAAGCATTGCGAGCCGCGGCTCATAGCCCATGCGGCGGGCGAAGCCCGCTGCCTCCTCGGCGATATCGGCGATCTGCTCGGCGTTGGGCATGTCGTGCACGGCGGTATCGGCGACGATCACCGTTCTGCCGCGCGCCAGCACGATCGACACGCCGATGACACGGTGGCCGGGCTTGGCATCGATGACGCGGCGCACGTCGTCGAGCGCGGTGGAATAGTTGCGGGTCACACCGGTGACGATGCCATCGGAATCGCCCAGCGCCACCATGCAGGCGGCGAAGTGGTTGCGGTCGTTGTTGATCAGCCGCTGGCAATCACGGAACAGGAAACCTTTGCGCTGCATGCGCTCGTAGAGATAGTCGGTGTAGATCGAGTTGCGGCGCGACAGCCGGGCATTGATGATCTCGAGGCCCTGCTTGTTGAGGTCGATGCCGGCGTTCCTGGCGTTCTCCTTGATGACATCGTCGCGGCCAAGCAGGATGGCGGTGCCGAGCCGCTGGTTCACATAGGAGACGGCGGCGCGCATCACCTGCTCCTCCTCGCCCTCGGCGAAGACGATACGCTTGGGTTGGCGGCGCACGCGGTCGTAGATGCGCTGCAGGGTCGAAGCGATCGGATCGCGGCGGGCGGACAACTCCTGCGCGTAGCGGTCGAGGTCGAGGATCGGCTTGCGGGCGACACCGGACTCCATCGCCGCTTTGGCCACGGCAATCGGAATGGCCGAGATCAGGCGCGGGTCGAACGGCACCGGGATGATGTAGTTGGGGCCGAATTTCGGCCGGTTCCCCTGATAGGCGGCGGCGACATCGTCAGGCACGTCCTGGCGCGCCAGTTCGGCGAGCGCGCGGGCCGCGGCGATCTTCATGTCGTCGTTGATGGTGGTGGCCCGCACATCCAGTGCGCCGCGGAAGATATAGGGAAAGCCGAGCACGTTGTTGACCTGGTTCGGGTAGTCCGAACGCCCGGTGGCCATGATCGCGTCGGTGCGGATTTCGGCCACTTCCTCCGGCGTGATCTCGGGGTCCGGATTGGCCATGGCGAAGATGATCGGGTTCTTGGCCATGGACTGCACCATGGCGGTGGTCAGCGTGCCCTTGGCGGACAGGCCGAGGAAGACGTCGGCGCCATCGAGCGCTTCGGCCAGGCTGCGCGCCTCGGTTTTCACCGCATGCGCCGACTTCCACTGGTTCATGCCTTCGGTGCGGCCCTGGAAGACGACACCCTTGGTGTCGCACAGGATGATGTTTTCAGGCGCGAAGCCCATGGCCTTCATCAGCTCGATGCAGGCAATGCCGGCGGCACCGGCGCCATTGCAGACCAGCTTGGTGGTCTTCATGTCGCGGCCGGTGATCTCCAGCGCGTTGATCAGGCCGGCGGCCGAGATGATGGCGGTGCCGTGCTGGTCGTCGTGGAAGACCGGGATGTCCATCAGTTCGCGCAGGCGCTGCTCGATGATGAAGCATTCTGGCGCCTTGATGTCTTCCAGGTTGATGCCGCCGAAGGAGGGCCCGAGGAAGCGCACGCAGTTGACGAACTCGTCGGCATCCTCGGTGTCGACCTCGAGATCGATTGAATCGACATCGGCGAAGCGCTTGAACAGCACCGCCTTGCCTTCCATCACCGGCTTCGACGCCAGCGCGCCCAGATTGCCGAGGCCGAGGATGGCGGTGCCGTTGGAGATGACGGCGACCATATTGCCGCGCGTCGTGTAGTCGAAGGCGCGGCTGGGATCCTCGGCGATGGCGCGCACCGGCACGGCGACACCTGGCGAATAGGCGAGGCTGAGATCGCGCTGTGTCGTCATCGGCTTAGTGGCGACGATCTCGAGCTTGCCGGGCCGGCCCATGGCATGAAATTCGAGCGCTTCCTGCGCGCTGACGGACGGACCGTTGTTCTCGGTTTTCCTGGCCATGATGCTTTTGATTTCCTCGCCGGTGCAGCACCTCCTTGAAGCGGGTGCTTGTGTGGTTCCGAATTAAGACCACGCGCCGGCTCGTGTAAACCGCCAAGCTCGGCAAAGCTGCTTCAAAGCGCGCACGACTGGTCACGGCCGTTCTTGTGTCGTCCTGAATGCCTCGATTTCACGGGCATGCTGGCGCAGCGTCGCCCAGCGCATCAAGGTCCCTGCACCCTGAAACGGCCAGTGCGAGAACGGCGGGTCGCTGCTGCCGAGGCGCTGCTTTAGTGCCGATAGATAGATCGTCAGTTCCAGCCGCCCGGCCCGCACTTTTTCGAGCGTGCGGCCGCGTATCTCCTCGCGCGGGATGGCACGGTCGCGCAGCCGCTCGACGGCGCGCCTGATGGCGGCCGGCTCCGGCTCGACGATCATGCAATAGTCCGGATCGAAAAAGACGTCGCGGCCGCCAAGGCTTGGCGTGCTGACGATCGGCAGGCCGGCGAGCAGATACTCCATGGAGGAAAACATCGCGCCCTCCTCGGCCGACAGGCAAAGCCCGACGGCGGCCTGGTTGTAGACGCGATTGACTTCAGTCGCGGAGAGCTTGGCGGTCATGCCACCGACAATCGGGTTGGCGATATGGTGCAGCGGTGATCGCGCCTGCAGGCGACGGACGAAGGCGCGGGCAACGGCCGGCGGCATCTCGCCGATCGAGAATGTGATATGGACCAGCCTTTCAATGTCCAGCGCGAGATAGTGGCGCTTAGTGTGAGAAATGCGGCCATTGTAGACGGCATCGAATATGACCGGCACGTCCGGAAGCGGGCGGAATATCTCTTCCGAGACCATGAGATTGTGATTGGAGACGATCGCGGTGCCGC
Source organism: Mesorhizobium sp. B2-3-5 (assembly GCF_006442395.1). Lineage (NCBI taxonomy): Bacteria > Pseudomonadati > Pseudomonadota > Alphaproteobacteria > Hyphomicrobiales > Phyllobacteriaceae > Mesorhizobium > Mesorhizobium sp. B2-3-5. Next base: position 124,268 of record NZ_VFVX01000015.1, read on the forward strand.
CGACGGCGGTGACCAGGCGGTGCTCCTCCTCGGTGTTGCAGAGGAAAATCAGCTCGTGAAGCGGAAATCGTTCGCGGTACCAGGCGAGATCCGCGCCCATCCTGGCGACGACCGCCGGCCGCTCCAAGGTCCAGTTCGGCGACAGCAGAAAAGTCGCACGCCGCTGCGCCAGACGTCGGCCGATGGCGGCAATGGTGGAGAGCGGGCGGGCGCCACCGATCGGCGTATAGAGTATCAGCGGATCACGGCTGATTGCGCAAACCGAAACGACCATGCCTCCGTCGAGATCCCGCAGGAGACCATGAACCGGAAGCAGGAAAGGTACCCGCTTGGCGGCCGAGAGCCGGGCCTTGCCGAGAAGCCTGCCCGCGCGCGAGGCGATCTTCAGCCGCAGCCTTTCGATGGGCGAGCGGATCGGACCGACCATCTCCTCGAACGTTTCCTGGCGAAACCTGTCCATCGACCGCTGCCCTGTGCGCAACGGATGATTAGGTCCGCCATCCGTGCGTTGCAATGCCTGCGAGGCCGCTGAGGCAGGTGGCGGCAACGCAGTCTTCCCCTGCTTTTCGAAGCCCTGGCATTAAACCCGGCCACCACATCTGCTAGCGTGCCGCGCCATGAACATGCATAGCCCGAACGAGCCTGACGCCCCCGAGGTGATGACGCCGCCGCAGCCCGGCGCCGCCGTCACGCCGATGATGGAGCAGTTCATCGAGATCAAGGCGGCGAACCCGGATTCACTGCTGTTCTATCGCATGGGCGATTTCTACGAGCTGTTCTTCGACGATGCCGAGAAAGCGAGCCGGGCGCTGGGCATCGTGCTGACCAAGCGCGGCAAGCACCAGGGCCACGACATACCGATGTGCGGCGTGCCGGTGCATGCCGCCGACGATTATCTGCAGAAGCTGATTGGCCAGGGTTTTCGCGTCGCCGTCTGCGAACAGATCGAGGATCCGGCCGAAGCCAAGAAGCGCGGCTCCAAATCAGTGGTGCGCCGCGACGTGGTGCGGCTGGTGACGCCGGGCACGATCACCGAGGACAAATTGCTGGCGCCTTCGGAATCAAGCTTCCTGATGGCGCTCGGACGGGTGAAGGGTGGCGCGGATCCAAGAGGCGGGGAGCGCGGGACCGCGACAGGAAACCAGGGAAGCTTCGCCTTGGCCTGGATCGACATCTCGACCGGCGCCTTCCGCGTCGCCGAGACCACCGCCGACCGTCTGCTCGCCGATATCTTCCGTGTCGATCCGCGCGAGCTGATCGTCGCCGAGCCGGTGTTCCACGATCCCGAGCTGAAGCCCGTGTTCGACCTGCTCGGCCGGGTCGCCAACCCGCAGCCGCCGTCGCTGTTCGATTCGGCTTCGGCCACGGGTCGTATCGCGCGCTTCTTCGATGTGGCGACACCGGACAGTTTCGGCACGTTTTCGCGGGCCGAACTGTCGGCGATCTCGGGCGCCATCGCCTATGTCGAGAAGACGCAGAAGGCCGAGCGCCCGCCATTGTCGCGCCCCGAGCGCGAGGAACAGGGCTCGACCCTGTTCATCGATCCGGCGACGCGCGGCAATCTGGAGCTTTTACGCACATTGTCCGGCAGCCGCGAAGGCTCCCTGTTCAAGGCGATTGACCGTACGGTGACCGGCGGCGGGGCAAGACTGCTCGCGGACCGGTTGATGGCGCCGCTGACCGACCCGGCGGCCATCGTCGCACGGCTGGATTCGGTGTCGTTCTTCCGGTCCGAAACGCGGCTTTGCCAGGCGGTGCGCGCGAGCCTGAAAAGCGTCGCCGACATGCCGCGCGCGCTTTCCCGGCTGGCGCTCAATCGTGGCGGGCCGCGCGACCTCGGTGCATTGCGCGCTGGCTTCGAGGCCGCCGGCGCAATCGCTGATATTTTTGCCACGACAGCGCTGCCCCAGGAACTGACGGCAGCGCTGGCTGCCATCAAGGCACTCCCCGAAGCGCTTACCCGGCACCTGTCGCAGGCGCTCGGCGAGGAACTGCCGCTGCTAAAACGCGACGGAGGTTTCGTTCGCGGCGGCTACCATGCCGAACTCGACGAGATGCGGGCGCTACGCGACGAGTCCCGCAAGGTGATCGCCGGGCTGGAGCGCTCGCTGATCGACGAGACCGGCATCCGCTCGCTGAAAATCCGGCACAACAATGTGCTCGGCTACTACATCGAGGTGACGGCCAACCATCATGCCGTGATGACCGGCAGCGATGGCGCCAAGGCGCGCTTCATCCACCGCCAGACCATGGCCAACGCCATGCGCTTCACCACCACTGAGCTTGCCGAACTCGAGACCAAGATCGCCAATGCCGCCGACCGGGCGCTCAGCATTGAACTCGCCGCCTTCGATACGCTGACGGCGGAAGCCGTCGGCGAGGCCGAGGCGATCCGCGCCGGCGCCGACGCGCTCGCTGTGCTTGACGTGTCGGCGGCACTGGCGCTTCTGTCGGAAAGCGAGGCCTGGTGCCGGCCCGTGGTGGATTCCAGCCTTGCCTTCGAAATATCCGGCGGCCGGCATCCGGTGGTCGAACAGGCGTTGCGCCGTTCTGGCGAAGGCCCGTTCGTCGCCAATGATTGCGATCTCTCGCCGGAAGGCAGTGCCAAGAACGGCGCGATCTGGCTGCTGACCGGCCCGAACATGGGTGGTAAGTCTACGTTCCTGCGGCAGAACGCGCTGATCGCGATCCTTGCCCAGACCGGTTCCTTCGTGCCGGCGGCATCGGCCCATATCGGCGTCGTCGACCGCCTGTTCTCACGTGTCGGCGCCTCGGACGATCTGGCGCGGGGCCGTTCGACCTTCATGGTCGAAATGGTCGAGACGGCGGCGATCCTCAACCAGGCCGGCGAACGGGCATTGGTGATCCTCGACGAGATCGGCCGCGGCACCGCCACTTTCGACGGCCTGTCGATCGCCTGGGCGGCGGTGGAGTACCTGCACGAGAAGAACCGCTGCCGGGCGATCTTCGCCACCCATTTCCATGAAATGACCTCGCTCGCCGGCAAGCTGGCGCGGCTTCACAACGTCACCATGCGGGTCAAGGAATGGGAAGGCGACGTCGTCTTCCTGCACGAGGTCGGCAAGGGTGCGGCCGATCGCTCCTACGGCGTCCAGGTGGCGCGGCTCGCCGGTCTGCCGGAAGCGGTTGTCGACCGGGCGAAGCAAGTGCTGCACCAGCTGGAAGAAGGCGAGGTTTCCGGCAAGACCAACCGACTGGTCGACGACCTGCCGCTGTTTTCGGTGGCGATGAAACGCGAGGCGCCGAAGCCGGTGAAGAGCGACGCGCTGGGCGCCGCGCTCGGCGAGATCAATCCCGACGAGATGACGCCGAGGGAAGCGCTGGAGGCGCTTTACCGGCTGAAGGGGCTGGCGGGGAAATAGTCAGATCATCTCCAGCCCATGTTTGCGCGTGGGCGATGGGAAGGCACGGTCGAGATCGGCGAGATCCTCAGCTGTAAGCTCAATGTCGAGCGCCGCGAAATTCTGGCGGACATGCTCCTGGCCGCTGGCCTTTGGAATGGCGATGACGCCCTCCTGGTGCATCACCCAGGCCAAGGCGATCTGTGCGGCGGTCGCACCGTGGCGGACGGCGACCGCGTCGAGCCTGGCGTTGCGCGCCAAGGCGCCCTGCTCCACCGGCGAATAGGCCATCAGCGGGATGCCGCGCTGGCGGCTCCACGGTGCCAGATCGAACTCGAGGCCGCGCCGAGAGAGGTTGTAGAGAACCTGGTTGGTCTGGACCCCATCGCCCGCCGGCAGACCGACCAATTCCTCCATCTCTTCGGTGTCGAAATTGCTGACGCCCCAATGGCGGATCTTTCCCTCCTTCTTCAAGATTTCGAAGGCCTCGACCGTCTCCGCCAACGGTACGCTGCCGGGCCAATGCAAGAGATAAAGATCGATGCGATCTGTGCGCAGGCGCTTCAGGCTGTTCTCGCAGGCGCGCCGCACACCCGCGCGCGAAGCGTTCGACGGCAGCACTTTCGAGACCAGGAAGACTTCGGCACGGTGTCCGACTATCGCCTCGGCCACCACCTCCTCGGCACCGCCGCTGGCATACATTTCGGCGGTGTCGATCAGCGTGACGCCGAGATCGAGGCCGAGCTTGAGGGCGCTCACCTCGTCAGCGCGGCGGCGCGAATCCTCGCCCATCTTCCATGTGCCCTGACCGAGAACGGGTACGGCCTCGCCGGAAGGCAGCGTGGTGGTTCTGACGCTCGATGGCATGACGGGGCTCCAGTTGAAGCAGGATCGCATCACAGGCCGGGCGAGAAATCCAGAGCATTCTCGCCACAGCCTCACGATGCCCGAAGGCCTACTTCACCGGATGGGCGGCGAGCCAGTCGTGCATCTGCTTGATCTCGGCTTCCTGCGCGGCGATGACCGCTTCGGCGAGCTTGCGGATTTCCGGGTCCTGGCCGTTGGCAAGCTCGACCTTGGCCATGTCGATGGCACCCTGATGATGGGGGATCATGCCACGAACGAAATCGACATCGGCATTGCCGGTATATTGCGACGCCATCATGCCGGCATGCATCTTGTCCATCGCCGCCTTGTAGCCTTCGGTCGAGAGGCTGGCTGCATCGGTCGCCATGCCGGCCATGTCGTGTTTCATCTCTTCACTGCTCGCCGGAACGCTTTCGAGGAAGACGGCAAGCAGCATTCCGGCCGCCATCAGCAAAAGCACCAGTTTCTTGGCCAACGTCATTCATGGTCTCCTGTTGAGTGGGTTTCGTATTTGGGGCTTTGGCTCAGAGTTTCAACGTTCTCAGCCGCAATGCATTGGCGATGACCGAGACCGAGGACAGGCTCATCGCCGCCGCCGCCAGCATCGGCGACAAAAGCGTGCCGGTGAGCGGATAGAGCACGCCGGCCGCGACCGGCACGCCAAGCAGATTGTATAGGAAGGCGAAGAACAGGTTCTGCCGGATGTTTCCGATGGTCGCCTGGGCCAGTGTGCGGGCGCGCACGATGCCATTGAGGTCGCCCTTGACCAAGGTGATGCCGGCACTTTCGACCGCGACATCGGCGCCGGTGCCCATGGCGATGCCGACATCGGCGGCGGCAAGGGCTGGCGCGTCGTTGACGCCGTCGCCTGCCATGGCGACGCCGGCGCCCCCCGCGCGCAGTTCGTCGACGAGGGCCGCCTTCTGTTCCGGCAACAGGCCGGCGCGAACCTCGTCGATGCCGAGGCTCCTGGCGATCGCGTTCGCCGTGCGCTCATTGTCGCCGGTCGCCATGATGATCCTCAGCCCGCTGTCATGCAGGGCCCTGATCGCCTCGGCGGTGGTCGCCTTGACCGGATCGGCGACAGCGACGATGCCGGCCAGCGTGCCGCCGACCGCGACGAACATCGCCGTCTTGCCGGCGCCCTGCAACGCTTCCGCGCTGGCCGAAACGGCGGCAACGGCGACGCCGAGGTTGCCCATCATCGCGGCGTTGCCGAGCGCGACCGTCTTGCCCGACACGGTACCGGAAACGCCCTTGCCCGTGACCGCCTCGAAGCCGGTGGCGTCAGTGACGGCAACACCGCGCGCCGCCGCGCCTTCCACGATAGCTTCGGCCAACGGATGTTCGGACCCTTTCTCCAGGCTCGCGGCGAGACCCAAAAGGTCGTCCTCGGAAAAGCCATTGGCGGCCACGACGTCGGTCAGTTTCGGCCGGCCCTCGGTCAGCGTGCCGGTCTTGTCGACGATCAGCGTGTCGACGGAGGCAAAGCGTTCGAGCGCGGCGGCTTCCTTGATCAGCACGCCGGCATGCGCGCCGCGCCCGGTGGCGGTCATGATCGACATCGGCGTGGCGAGGCCGAGCGCACAGGGACAGGCGATGATCAGCACCGAGACCGCCGAGACAATGGCGAAGATCAGGCTGGGCTCGGGGCCGAAAAGCGCCCAGGCGATGAACGCGGCGATCGCGACGAGGACAACGGCCGGGACGAAGTAGAAGGAAGCGCGGTCGGCCAATCCTTGTATCGGCGCGCGCGAGCGCTGTGCCTTGGCGACGAGCTCGACGATGCGCGCGAGCGTGGTTTCGGCGCCGACCCGTTCGGCGCGCATGATCAGCGAGCCCTGTCTGTTGAGCGTGCCGCCGGTGATGGCATCGCCCTCGGCCTTTTCGACCGGCAAGGGCTCGCCCGTGATCATCGATTCGTCGATGGAGGAACGGCCTTCGAGCACGGTGCCGTCAACCGGCACGGCGTCGCCGGGGCGGATGCGCAGGCGATCGCCAGCCTTGACGCCGTCCAGCGGCACATCGCTCTCCGAACCGTCTCCGGCAATACGCCGCGCGGTCTTCGGTGCCAGGTCAAGCAGGGCGCGGATCGCCGATCCGGTCTTTTCACGAGCACGCAGTTCAAGCACCTGGCCGAGGAAGACCAGCGCGACGATCACCGCGGCGGCCTCGAAATAGACCGGCACGGTACCGCCATGGCTTCGGAACTGATGCGGAAAGATGTCCGGGAAGAGCGTGGCGACGACGCTGTAGAGATAGGCGGCGCCGACGCCGAGCGAAATCAGCGTCCACATGTTCGGGCTGCGGTTGAGGATAGACTCCCAACCGCGATGGAAGAAGGGAAAGGCGGCCCAAAGCACCACCGGGCTCGCCAGGGCCAGCTCGATCCAGACCTTCGTGCGATCCGCCACCAGGTTTTCGAAAGACAGGCCGACCATCGGCGCCATGGCGATGATCAGAAGCGGGGCCGACAGGGCCGCGCTGACCCAGAACCGCTTGGTGAAATCGACCAGCTCCGGATTTGGCCCCTCATCGCCTGATGGTACCCCCATCGGCTCCAGCGCCATGCCGCAGATCGGGCAGGAGCCGGGCTTGTCGCGGATGACCTCGGGATGCATCGGACACGTGTATTGCGTGCCCTTGGGCGCAGGCGGCGGCTCTGGTCTGTCACCGAGGTAGGTCTGCGGTGCGGCTTCGAACTTCGCCTTGCAGCCGGCGGAACAGAAATAGAAAGCCTGGCCTTCATGGCGGACAAAGTGCCTGGCGGTGGCGCGGTCGACGCTCATGCCGCAGACGGGGTCGATGGCCGTCAGGTATTGTTCCGCTCCGGCCTGGAACTTCGTACGGCAGCGCTCGCTGCAGAAATGGTAGAGATGGCCACCATGTTCTGATGTCGACTTGCCGGCGGCCATATCCACGGTCATGCCGCAGACCGGATCGCGCAGGACGGCACCCGCATCCACGGCCGCGCCTTTCGGCGTGCAACAGCTGCCATGCGCGCCATGTGTGTGGTGATCGCCGTGGTGATCATGGTCTGAATGCGTCATCCAAAATGCCTCTATGCCTCTGCCTCGGAGCCGAGGTAGTGCTTCCAGTAACTGGAAGGTCAAGGGCTGTTTTGATTTTTCGCGTTTCGGGTCCAACCGGGCGGTTCACCCAGAAAAAGCCCATATTTCTTGGGTCAGCGTGTGCTAATACAGGTGGGTCCTTCAAACCGTGACCCCGATCCCGTCGACAATGAAATGCCTGGTCATCAATCTTGATCGGTCTCCTGACCGGCTTGCCCATATCACGGCCGAGTTTGCCCGCATCGGCATCACCTTCGAGCGAATAGCCGGAACCGATGCCCGCGAGTACCCGGACCTGGTGCTGCAGCCACAACATCCGATGTATGCCGTCCGCCGGCTGTCCCCCAGCGAGATTGCCTGCTTGCACAGCCATCGCAGCTGCTGGTCGATCATCGCGCGGGACGATGCCCCCTACGGCGCCGTCTTCGAGGACGACATTGTGTTCTCCGCGAAAGCCGGTGCCCTGCTTGCCGGCAGCAGCTGGATTCCGGCCGACGCCGATGTCATCAAGCTGGAGACCTTCTTCAGCAAGACCATGATCCAGAGGAAAAGGACGGCCGTCGGCCATGGCTTCTCAGCGTTCAGGCTCCGCAGGAGCCATATGGGGACCGGAGGCTACATCCTCTCAAGACAGATGGCGCGTGATCTGCTGGAAGCGACCGCAAAGGCCAACGCGGCCGCCGATGATCTCGTCTTCAACCCGGCATTCCCGACCTCGGGCGAAAAGACGATCTACCAGCTCGTTCCCGCACTCTGTGCGCAGGACCAGTTCGTGGGCGACAGGCTGCCGAGCCTGATTTACGACGAGCGCGAAGCCGAATGGGTCGCAAGCGGGTTGACCGTCAAACGCAGAAAGCCCCTCTCCGAGAAGGTGAGAGTGGAAACCAGGCGCGTCGCCGAGTGGATCATCGATCACTGCAGGCTGCGGCGATACACCGTCGTCCCCCTCGATCCGCCGGAAGCAGAAAAATAGACTTTGTTCCGGATACCCGGCGCAACCAACCAGCGCTCTGCGCGCAGGACCAGTTCGTCGGCGACAGGCTGTCAAGCCTGCTTGACGAGGAACGGGATGCCGCACGCTCCGCGAGCGGGCTTTTGACGAGACAGAGGAAGCCGACAGCCGTGAGAATCAGGAGGGAGGCGGGGCGCACCATGCGGTGGATCGCCGACTTCTGCAGGTTCCGGCGACAGATCGTCGTGCCTCTCGATCCGATCGAGGCGACTGAATAAGCCATTTGCCGGGCTGTCGGGCGGCCCATACCCAGCGCCGCGAAAACGCGCTATAGACGCCGCCCAAAAGGCAAGGCCAACCGGTACATATGGCGAAAATCTCCCTGAAGCTTGATGAATTGATCGACGGCGACGCCTTGCGCCGCGAGATGACCGCCCTGACGACGGCCACGGCCGGCGACGGCTCCGGACCGGCCGTCCGCGCCGGCGTTCTCCAGCTTCTCAAGGGCCGGCTCGCCGAAGGCCGCAGAACAGCCGAGGCCATGCTGAGGCAGGATGGCGGCGGCAATGCCTGCGCCGAGCGGCTGTCGCATCTGATGGATGAGCTGATCCGCGCGCTCTACGATTTCGCGGCGACCCATGTCTACCGTGTGAAGAACCGGTCGGCGGCCGAACGCATGGCCGTCGTCGCCGTCGGCGGCTATGGCCGCGGCACGCTGGCACCGGGATCCGACATCGACCTGTTGTTCCTGCTGCCCTACAAGCAGACGCCCTGGGGCGAACAAACAGTCGAATACATGCTCTACATGCTGTGGGATCTCGGGCTGAAGGTCGGCCATGCCACCCGCAACATCGACGAGTGCCTGAGGCTTTCGCGCACCGACATCACCATCCGCACCTCGATCCTGGAAGCGCGCTTCCTGTGGGGCGAACGCAAGCTCTATGACGAACTGATGCTGCGCTTCGACCACGAGTTGGTGCGCACGACCGGCCCGGAATATGTGCAGGCCAAACTCGCCGAGCGGGACGAGCGCCATGCCAAGGCCGGCGAAAGCCGCTATCTGGTCGAGCCCAACGTCAAGGACGGCAAGGGCGGCTTGCGCGACCTGCAGACGCTGTTCTGGATCGGCAAGTATTTCTACCGCGTGCGCACCGGCGAGGAGCTGGTCGAGAAAGGCGTTTTCACCGAGGCCGAGTACCGAGAATTCCAGAAGGCCGAGGATTTCCTGTGGGCGGTGCGCTGCCACATGCATTTCCTCACCGGCAAGGCCGAGGAGCGGCTGCATTTCGACATCCAGCGCGAGATCGCCGAGCGGCTGGGCTACACCACCCATCCCGGCCTGTCGGCGGTCGAGCGCTTCATGAAGCACTACTTCCTCGTCGCCAAGGATGTCGGCGACCTGACCCGCATCTTCTGCGCCGCGCTGGAGGAGGAGCAGGCCAAGCATGTGCCGGGCTTCAACCGCATCTTCCTCACCTTCCAGCGCCGCAAGCGCAAGCTCGCCGGTACCTCGGACTTCATCGTCGACAACCACCGCATCAACATCGCCGACGACAGCGTATTCGAGCGCGATCCGGTCAATCTGCTCAGACTGTTCTGGTTCGCCGACAAGCACGGGCTGGAATTCCACCCCGACGCGCTGAAACTGCTGACCCGCTCGCTCGGCCTGGTCAACAAATCTCTGCGGCGCGACGAGGAAGCCAACCGGCTGTTCCTCGACATATTGACGTCGGACCGCAATGCCGAACTCAACCTGCGGCGCATGAACGAGGCAGGGCTGCTGGGCAAGCTGATCCCCGACTTCGGCAAGATCGTCGCCATGATGCAGTTCTCGATGTACCACCACTACACGGTCGACGAGCACCTGATCCGCTGCATCGGCGTGCTGGCCGAGATCGAACGCGGCGATGGCGAGAAGGTGCATCCGCTGTCGCATTCGCTGATGCCGGGGCTGAAGAAGAGCCGCGAAGCGCTCTATGTCGCCGTGCTGCTGCACGACATCGCCAAGGGCAGGCCGGAGGATCATTCCGAGGCCGGCGCCAGGATCGCGCGGCGCATCTGCCCGCATATGGGGCTGTCGCCGGCCGACACCGAAACGGTCGCCTGGCTGGTCGAGAACCATCTCGCCATGTCGATGACGGCGCAGACCCGCGATCTCAACGACCGCAAGACCATCGAGGATTTCGCCTCGATCGTCCAATCGGTCGAGCGGCTGAAGCTGCTTCTGATCCTCACCGTCTGCGACATCAGGGGCGTCGGACCAGGCGTCTGGAACGGCTGGAAGGGGCAGTTGCTGCGCACGCTCTACTACGAGACCGAACTGCTCCTGACCGGCGGCTTTTCGGAAGTGTCGCGCGCCGAGCGCACGACGGCGGCGCGCGAGCGGCTGGCCGAGGCGTTGGCCGGCTGGCCGGCGAAGGAGCGCAAGCGCTATGTCGCCCAGCATTACGAAAACTACCTTTTGACCGTCGACCTGCCGGACCAGCTTCGCCATGCGGAATTCGTTCGGGAGGCGGACGCCGCCGGCAAAATGCTCGCCACCATGGTCAAGACATATGAATTCGAGGCGGTGACCGAGATCACGGTGCTGGCGCAGGATCATCCGCGCCTGCTTTCGGTGATTGCAGGCGCTTGTGCCGCCGCCGGCGGCAACATCGTCGACGCGCAGATCTTCACCACTTCCGACGGGCGCGCGCTGGATTCGATCCTGATCTCGCGGGAGTTCGACCTTGACGAGGACGAGCGCCGGCGCGCCGAGCGCGTTGGCCGGCTGATCGAGGACGTGCTGTCGGGCAAGAGCTGGCTGCCGGAGATGATCGAGAAGCGGACGAAGCCCAGGCGCGGCGCCAAAGTGTTCAAGATCCCGCCGCGCGCCGAAATCCGCAACACGCTGTCGAACCGGTTTTCGGTCATCGAGGTCGAGGGACTCGATCGCCCCGGCCTGCTGTCGGAGATCACCGGGACGCTATCCGACCTGTCGCTCGACATCGCATCGGCGCACATCACCACTTTCGGCGAGAAGGTCATCGACACTTTCTATGTCACCGACCTCACCGGCCAGAAGATCGACAGCCCGGCCCGCATCGCCACCATCCGCAACCGGCTGATGGCGACGCTCGAAGGCACGGCGCCCGAACGCGGCGGCAAGGCCAAGGCGGCCGCCGAGTGACTGCCATCATCACTTTGTCCCAATCCCACAGGCAGTCTTAGAACGCATGAGCCTCGTCAAGAAATTCGCAACGGTCGCTTCCGGCACGCTGATGAGCCGCGCACTCGGCTTCGGCCGCGAGATGCTGATGGCGGCCGCACTCGGCACCGGGCCGGTCGCCGACGCCTTCAACGCCGCCTTCCAGTTTCCCAACACGTTTCGCCGGCTGTTCGCCGAGGGCGCCTTCAATGCAGCCTTCGTGCCGCTGTTCGCCAAGGAGATCGAGACCCACGGCACCGATGGCGCCAAGCGCTTCTCCGAGGAAGTGTTCGGCGTGCTGTTCACGGCGCTGCTGGCGCTGACGATCGCCATGGAACTCGCGATGCCGCTGATCGTGCGCTATCTGGTGGCGCCGGGCTTTGCCGAGACGCCGGGCAAGTTCGAGACGACCGTCACGCTGGCGACGATCATGTTCCCCTACCTGATCTGCATGTCGCTCGCCGCCATGATGGCCGGCATGCTGAATTCGCTGCGCCGCTATTTCGCGGCTGCCATCGCACCCGCTTTCCTGAACATCATCCTGATCAGCGTGCTTGGCTATGCATGGTACCACGGCCTGGATGCGCGCGCCGTTGGCTTCGGCCTGTCCTGGGGCGTGCTGGCGGCGGGCATCGTGCAACTCGCCATCGTCTGGGTCGCGGTACGCAATGCCGGCATCGCGATCGGTTTCCGCCGGCCGAAGATGACGCCCAATGTCAAGCGGCTGCTGATCCTGGCGCTGCCGGCGGCCATCACTGGCGGCATCACCCAGATCAATCAGTTGATCGGAACGGCGATCGCCTCGGCGCAGAACAGCGCGGTGTCCTCGCTTGCCTATGCCGACCGCATCTACCAGCTGCCGCTTGGCGTCGTCGGTGTGGCGGTGGCGATCGTGCTCTTGCCAGAGCTGTCGCGGGCGCTGAAATCAGGCAATCTCATCGAGGCGGCCAACCTGCAGAACCGTTCCGTCGAGTTCACGCTGTTCATGACCCTGCCGGCGGCGGCGGCATTGTGGGTGATGTCGGAACCGATCGTGCGGCTGGTGTACGAACGTGGCGCCTTCGCGGCCAACCACTCGACGCCGACGGTGGCGGCGATCCTGGCGATCTTCGGGCTCGGCCTGCCGGCCTTCGTGCTGATCAAGGCCTTCACCCCAGGCTATTTCGCGCGTGAGGACACCCGCACGCCGATGATCTTCGCCGCCATCTCGGTGGCGGTGAACGTTGCCACCGCGCTGACCCTGTTTCCATCGATGGGCGCACCCGGCATTGCCGTGGCCTCGGCCGTGGCCGGCTGGGTCAACGCCCTGATGCTGCTTGGCATGCTGATCCGGCGCGGCCATTGGGGCCGCGACGTGCCGCTTCTGAGACGCATTCCACGTCTGGTGCTGTCGGCGATCGTGATGGGCGTCGCCCTGTACTTCGCCGAACATTGGCTGGCCGCCAGGATTGGTCCGGGTTCGCCGCTGGTGGTCAAGGCGACGACGATCCTGGCGCTGGTGGGCGGGGGTGCGGCTCTCTACTTCGTCATGGCGTTTGCCACCGGCGGTGCCGATTTCGGCATGATCCGGCGCAACGTGAAGCGCAAGGGGTCGCCGGCGCCTAAGGAACAGTCTCCAGATCAGTGAGCAGCCCCTTGATCCTTCGCGCGCTCTCGTCCATAAGCGCGCCGTCGCAAGACTTTCGCCGCGCGCGGTTTCCAGCCGCGTGATTGGCTCCGAAAGGTCTGCAACTTTTCGGAATCACGCTGAAACGGCCCTCCACAAGCCCCGAGGAAAAACATGTCCGCTTTCAAGCCACTCGTCTTCTCCGGTGTCCAGCCGACCGGCAATCTGCACCTCGGCAATTATCTGGGCGCCATCAAGAAATTCGTCGCCCTGCAGGATACGTCCGATTGCATCTACTGCGTCGTCGACCTGCATTCGCTGACCGCGCAGCTCGTCCATGACGACCTTGCCGACCAGACGCGGTCGATCACCGCCGCCTTTCTTGCCTCCGGTATCGATTCGAAGAAACACATCGTCTTCAACCAGTCGCGGGTGATGCAGCACGCCGAGCTCGCCTGGATCTTCAATTGCGTCGCGCGCATCGGCTGGATGAACAAGATGACGCAGTTCAAGGACAAGGCCGGCAAAGACCGCGAGAACGCTTCGCTGGGTCTGCTCGCCTATCCCTCGCTGATGGCCGCCGACATCCTGCTCTATCGCGCCACCCATGTGCCGGTCGGCGAAGACCAGAAACAGCATCTGGAACTGACCCGCGACATCGCGCAGAAATTCAACAACGACTTTTCGGAGCGCATCGCCAGGCTTGGCGTCGGCGTCGAGATGCAGGTGGGCGAGGAGACGGTGAACGGCTTCTTCCCGATCACAGAACCGGTGATCGGTGGGCCGGCGGCGCGCATCATGAGCCTGCGTGACGGATCGAAGAAGATGTCGAAGTCGGACCCGTCGGACCTGTCGCGCATCAACCTGACGGACGATGCCGACACCATCTCGAAGAAGATCCGCAAGGCCAAGACCGATCCGGAGGCCTTGCCTGGTGAAGTCGATGGGCTGGAGAGCCGTCCCGAGGCGGAGAACCTTGTCGGCATCTATGCGGGCCTCGCCGAGATATCGAAGGCCGACGTGCTGAAGGAGTTCGGCGGCCAGCAGTTTTCCGTCTTCAAGCCGGCGCTCGCCGATCTCGCCGTGGAGAAGTTGGCCCCGATCGCGAGCGAGATGCGCCGCATCCAAGGTGACCGCGCCTATGTCGACGCGGTGCTGAGGGACGGCGGCGAGCGCGCCGGCGCTCTCGCCGAAACGACGATGAAGACGGTGCGCGATATCATTGGGCTGCTGCAGGGCTGATCCCTATCTTCACCATGATGGCCGAAGACATATTGGCCTAAGACATCCTGGCCTAAGACCGGCGGCTTGCCGCCGGTCTGCTGCAGTGGCAGATTGCGGTCGAAAAGATATCGAGTAGATAGATATGGTCTCCAAACGCCTCAGCCGCGAAGCCGGTCATCGCAGGAAATTCCTGACGATCATCGATGACACGCCCGAGTGCGAGCGCGCCGTCGCCTACGCTTCGAAGCGGGCGCAGAGCACCAGCGGCACGCTGGTGCTGCTCTATGTCATCGTGCCGGACGATTTCCAGCACTGGCTGGGCGTCGAGAAGATCATGCGCGAGGAGGCCACCGCCACGGCGCGCGCGGCTCTCGACGGGTATGCCAACAAGGTGCGCCAGAAGCTCGGAATCGAACCGGAGATGGTGGTGCGCGAGGGCAAGCCGACGGAAGAGATCCACAAGCTGATCGAGGAAGACCAGGACATCGCCATCCTGGTGCTGGCGGCGGGCGCCGGCAAGGAAGGACCGGGGCCGCTGGTCGGCGCGGTGGCCGGCAAGGGCGCCGCCTTCCCCATTCCGGTCACCGTCGTGCCGCAAAACCTGTCCGACGAGGAGATCGACAGCCTCGCCTGAGATCCGCCCGGGATTCAATTCCCCCAGCCAGATCCTTGGCAAAACATTCCGCCAGCCAGCCGTTCGGGCGATGCGTTTGGCTTGAATGTCCGGCCGATAGAGCCTATTTAGAATTATTCCAAACTATCTGCCCTGATCGGGCACGGAGACGGCCATGTTCATCCAGACCGAATCGACGCCAAATCCGGCGACGCTGAAATTCCTGCCTGGCAAGGAAGTTCTGCTCGAAGGCACCGCCGATTTCCGCGACGCCGACAGCGCGGCGGCCGCCTCGCCGCTGGCCGGTCGGCTGTTCGAAATCCCCGGCGTCACCGGCGTCTTCTTCGGCTATGACTTCATCACCGTGACCAAGGACGGCCCCGACTGGCAGCACCTGAAGCCAGCGATCCTGGGCGCCATCATGGAGCATTTCATGTCCGGCGCGCCTGTCATGGCCAAGACCGGCCCGGCCGCCGAGACCAGCCAGACCGGCGAATTCTATGACAAGGCGGACGAGGAACTCGTCATCACCATCAAGGAACTGCTCGACACCCGAGTTCGCCCGGCGGTGGCGCAGGATGGCGGCGACATCACCTTCCGCGGCTTCGAGAACGGCACGGTGTTCCTGCACATGAAGGGCGCCTGCGCCGGTTGCCCGTCATCGACGGCGACGCTGAAGCACGGCATCCAGAACCTGCTTCGGCATTTCGTGCCTGAGGTGCAGCAGGTCGAACAGGTCGCCTGATTCTTCCGCTCGCCGCCTGTCTATTCGCGAATAACAAAAAACCGGGCCGAATTGCCCGGTTTTCTGTTTGGGACGTCCGTTGTTGCCTAGACGGTCCGCGTACGAAACTTGTTTGCCGTTTGGCCAAGCCCTGACGGGCATGGCCTATATCACGATGACCTTGGCGCCGACCGAGGCGCGGTCATAGAGATCGATGATGTCCTGGTTCATCAGCCGGATGCAGCCAGACGACATGGCCTTGCCGATCGAGTTCCATTCCGGGCTGCCGTGCAGGCGGTAACCCATGTCACCGCCCTTGTTGAACAGATACATGGCGCGCGCGCCGAGCGGGTTCTTCAGGCCCGGCTCCATGCCGCCGGCGAACTTGGCGAGCTCCGGCTGACGCTTGATCATCTGTGACGGCGGCGTCCAGGTCGGCCATTCACGCTTGATCGCGATATGGGCCGTGCCATGCCACTCGAAGCCCTCGCGGCCAACGCCGATGCCGTAGCGGATCGCGCGGCCGTCGCCCTCGACGAAATAGAGGAACTTGTTCTGCGTATCGACGATGATGGTGCCCGGCTTTTCCTTGGTGTCGTAGCTCACTTCCTGCCGGTGGAACTGCCTCGGCACCCTTTCGATCGGGATGCGCGGCAGTTGATAACCAGCATCGGTCACCGCGCCATAGTCGTTGGAGAAGATCTGTCCGCCGATGGTGCTGCAACCGGCGATAGCAGTGGACAGCGCCAATGCGGCAAATATTGCAAGCGACTTCATGCGCATGAGGTGATCCGGTGCCCCGCCCAAACGTCAGCAGCACGAGTCGGCCGCTTTCTCGCCATCATTCATGCTGGCATTTGCTTTGCTTGCCAAGCACGCGATGCCTATATGCGGGGACTTACGCGCTGGTAAGCATATCACTATGGCATTTCGGCAACAGCGTTCACCGGATTGTGAAGGAAATTCAATGGGGCAAATCGAGAAGCCCGCAAAAACGAGGAAACCGCCATGAATGTCGGCGACGCCGCCCACCGTTCAGGCCTGCCAGCCAAGACCATCCGTTACTATGAGGAGATCGGTCTGATCGCGCCCGCGCGCGCCGCCAATGGCTACCGCGACTATTCCGGCGACGACATCCACCGGCTGACGTTTTTGCGCCGCGCGCGCAACCTCGGCTTTTCCATCGACGATTGCCGCCAGTTGATGGCGCTCTACCAGGATCGCGGCCGCGCCAGCCACGACGTGCGCGAGATCGCCGCCGCCCATGTCACGGCGATCGAGGAAAAGGTACGCGAATTGCAGTCGATGCGCTCGACCCTGCAGAAACTGATCCACGCCTGCCATGGCGACGAGCGGCCGGACTGCCCGATCCTGGATGATATGGCGGGGACGGTGGAACGCGAACCGACCGCCGTCGGGCGTCAATAGGTCCAAGAAAGCCGATTGGGCTCGGAGAGTTCAGCGCACATTCGTCGCCCAATCCCGGAAGGTCTCCAGAAGCGAACGCAGATGCAGCGGGCCGCCAGCGCCCTCAAACACGTTGTCTTTCGTCCAGCATGTCCACCAGTCCGTCGGATGCCCGCGATTGTGCGTGATCGGATCAAGGGTGCGCCCGTCGCAGTCCGTCCCCACAAGGTCGATTTTCAAGGACCAGCCGGGGTTATCGATGGTGCTGATCGAAGGACCAAACCGATGCTCCCAGACACCGTCGCATTGGGCTTCATACCAGCGGGCCAACCAATCCAGAACGTCCATCCGGTCAAACTAGCGAAACGGCAGCGGCATGGGAAGAAGGCATGCGCCCGAGGCGGGGCTGTCAGCTATAAAGGCGACTATCTGGTTGACAAACCCAACGTTTGATGTTACAAGATAACAACTCGCGAGACAGAACGGCCTGCCCTTCCATAAGGCGGGCCGTTCGCGTTAGGATTGCAGTTCCTGCTTGGGGAAGGGGAACTATGTTTTCGCGAGGTGTCACGGTTGATCTAATTTTCACCGCTGCAGCGGGCGTCGCTACTATCGTATGCGTGCTCTTGTCTCAAAGGTACAAGGTCAAGCGGTCACTTCTTATCCGCTTGTTTTTCTTAATCATGTTTGGGGCAATTCTGCTGGAGATGCAGGTGGCAGTCGCTCTCGGGGTTTTTATTCCAACATCAGGCGCCCCATAGGCGGGGCCTACCCAGCCGTAGGGGAATGGGACTGTATCGCCATCCACCCATCTTTCGTGACGAAAAATTTTTGCAAATCGACTCGGAAAGAAAAACCCCGGAGATTTGATCCGGGGTTCGGGACCGTGCGGGTAAATAGGGTGATCTAGCCGCAGCGCGCGATGGTGACATCGTTGCGCGTGTAGTCGCTGCGTTCCTTCTGCCCTTTTGCGGGACGTGCAAGTGCGCTGCGAACAGTAGCGTCTTTCATCCACTTTTGCATACGCTTCTCATGACGCTCAACGGCGTTCTTCATGAGTTCGATCTGTTCGTCGCGCTTCAATGGTGCGTTCATTTCACTCTCCCCTGGCAGCAGGAGTACTCGCTATCAACGTACGCTTTCAAACTGCGTTCCGTGTCATCATCCAAATGCGTTGGCCATTCCACGGATCAGCTTCGCCAGCGTTATAGCCCTTTTGCGCAAACACTAGGGCTATTTGGTGGAATTTCTGTAAAGCCTGCGCCGGCAAATGTGATGTGTACGTCGTCATCGTTACAACGTCTGGGGCCACTACGTCAATTAAGCGAGATACAAGCGTTACGATGATCGCCGCTGTTAACGTGCGCTGGTGAGCATCCGCTAAGAACGGCTTCGTGTCGGTCCCGTCCCAAAAGCTGTGCGAATGATCGCTATCTACGTATGTCTCGACAATGCTGAAAACAAGCTCGAAATCATGCAATCCGCCATGTCCCGGCAAAGGGGACAACGCAACAACCACTGAGTAGGTATGATCTGTCTCATCGTCATAGCCGATTGCCACGCGCGCGATATGTTCGCCGTTGCCGTTAAGTTCGATTATTTCGAGAGGTTCGTTCTCATCATACACGAACACAAAAGCCAAGCGGAGCGCTCCTGAATCTAATGCAATATCTGCTAAGCCAATTAGCGCTTGGTATCGGCACGCTTCTGCCGCACCAGTTCCTTTATCTGCTCATTGGTGAGCTTCGGCGCATGGGCGATCTTGTTGACGACAGCCTCGAAGGCTTCGTCGGATTGGTCGGTTTTTAATTCGCGCGCCGCCTCGCGGAACTTCTCGATCTGTGACTTTTTGTCGGTCATGACCATAAACCTAGACTGAATCTGTCAGATTTGATATACGAACGCACGAAAGCGCCGAAGCTATGGACGCCCCGACGCTTTCGCTCTTACCCCTTTTGGAAGGGGGCAGGGTGAACCGCCATCAGGCGGATACCGGTATTCTCCGGGTCATGAACCACATGACGCATCCTCCTTTCTCTCCGTTGGGCGCATTGCGCGGTCCCCTGCGAAAGTTCGCGCGCTCTGCAATGAAGCTTTTGAACGCCGTCTGGCGAAAGTCAGACGGCTTCATTGTTTCTGGGCCATCGCCATAAATTGTTCAAACCCTTTGAACCAGTCGGCCTTGATGTTGTCTGGCCATGCGGGGTCAAAGGCCGGGAACTTGCTCAATAACTGCTGGCGAAAGTCATCCTGAGCTGGCTGAGCTGGTGGAGTTTGTTCGCGGGTTTTGATCGGGTCTGGGTTATCCTCGGCCTTGGCCGACGCTTGCTTTGCCGCCTTCAATTTTTTAACGCCATTGCCCGAACGCGGCTTCTTATTTTTCATGATGAACATGCTAACGGGAATTTGCGCTTCCCGCGCCGCGTTCAAAAAGAACGTCATGGATTTGCGGAGGGTGTCTCCCTCACATGGGTAAGCCCCACGGAACGTCTCAGTGAACTGATTTGGAGACGCCGTTTGCAAATTGAGCGAGAACACGGGCGCATAGGCCCGCCTTAGCTGGGCTGTAAGCTCCGAGACCCATTCCTCTGTTCCGATAGCGTTGACCGCGCGCTCAAGATGTTCAGTAGGCTTCCCTGCTGCATCGATCTGCCCCAGGAATTTCAGCGTTGCTAAGAGCTGGGTGCCCACAATGCCGGAAAAGTTGCCCAGCACGCTGCGATCAATTCGGCTTGGCAAAACGTGCTCTTTGAAGCCGCTCAACATGCCGCGATAGCTGGGCCACCCGACATAGGGTGGATTCTGTTGTTTCTTGGTATGCTCGCTCGCCTGCGTGTCCATATCCAAACTCCGTGGCCGGAATATGGGAATTGGTATAGTCCTGCGTATGCCAAATAGCAATATGGTGCAAAACGGTCTCGCGAAGAACGCTATTTACAGTCCGGACAGAAAGCTGAAACCCTTGCATACAAAGGAGTCCAGCAATGGAAAAGAGCCTTATCATCGTGAGGGATTATCGTGGCGCGCCGTTGCGGCGGGTAGCGTGGCGGACAGAATCAGGACTGATTTTGGTGCCATCTGAGCGCGCCTGCGAAGCAACCGAGTCGGGCCAATTGCCAGCAATCGGGTGCCCGAAAACCGACGTGTTCGCTTACGATGCCGACATTTTTGACCAAATGGAAAAGGAATGGAACCAGAACAAGCGGGTATGTAATGACCTGTGGACCAGCGCGATGCCCTTCTAACGGAATCAATCCTTCGACCGACGAGGGTATCGCCAAAGCGGCAACTCTAGTTGCAACGGCCTTCGGAAATGATCCTGCTTATCCTTAAGCAGGTCTGCGATAGGTGAGGCGCTTGCCGGCGGCACCCTTCAAGGCGATGAAGGCGCGGGTGCCATCATCAACGCCCATGGCGATACGGTTGCTGTAGCGGAAGTCGAATTCGGCAAGGTAGCGGTGCAGATGGTGTTCCGCACAATGTTGGTAGACGCCCTTCATGCCGCGCTTGAAGATCGAATAGAGGCCTTCCACGGTGTTGGTGTGGATGGTCTTTGCGCCTTCGTAGCGGACATACTCGTCCTTGGAATGCGTGACGACATCGTGGGAAGCGAACTCCTGGCCCACGCGGCGATACATGCCAGCCTCGTCCGTCATCAACGCGCTTTCCTTGGCGATGTTGGCGCGAACGATAGGCATGACGGTTCCAATGCGGGCGGTGTCGACATGGAAGGAACGGGCGCGGCCACCACGCTCCACCAGTGTAACGACGGTGGTCTTGTGTGCGCCGCCACCAGTCTTAACCGGAGTGCCCTTCAAGCGACCGATATACGTCTCGTCAACTTCCACCGTCTTGCCGTTGCCGCCCATTGGGGCAAGCTCGCCAGACGCCATTGCAAGGCGAATGCGGTGGCACAGGAACCAAGCGGCCTCATAGGTGCATTCGAGTATGCGGTGCATCTGGTGGGCGCTGATGCCCTTCTTTGAGGCGCACATAAGGTGGATAGCCTGTAGCCACTTGGTCAGCGGCAAATGGCTTTCCTCAAAGATCGAACCCATGCGGACGGTGAACTGCGAACGGCAGGCGCTGCACTTGTACAGGCCGTGACGCTCGACACCGTTCGGGTTCTTTTTGGAAGGCTTGGTGCGAACGCCCTTCAAGGCGTAGTGGCGATCAACGCTACCGCACTTCGGGCAAACAGGACCATTCGGCCACAGTATGGATTCCACATGCTCGAAAGCCTTGGCTTCGTCGTGGAATTCGGGGCGGGACAGAACGGACATGGAAATCTCCTATGCCCTTACCCTACGTAATCTATTTGGGTTTGTCAACCAGATAATCGCCTCGATAAACCCGGTTCAAACCGTGAACAAAATCTGGCATGGTGCCGCCATGCCGATCATCTCGCCGATTCCCCTCAACCCTCTCATCGACGGACGCCAGTCCGAACGCGCGCTACTGGTGCGGCGCGGCGTGCAGCGGTTGCTGATGCAGATGGGCACCCATGTGCTGCCGGAATTGTCGCTGGCCACGGGCCGGCGCGCCGATCTCGTTGCGCTGACGCGCCAGGGCGACATCTGGATCATCGAGATCAAATCCTCGATCGAGGATTTCAGGGTCGACCGCAAATGGCCCGACTACCGGCTGCATTCCGACCGCTTCTTCTTCGCCACCCATCCCGGCGTGCCGGCGGACATCTTTCCGGAAGAGTGCGGATTCATCCTCTCCGACGGCTATGGCGCCGAAATCCTGCGCGACGCGCCGGAGCACCGCATGGTGGCGGCGACGCGCAAGGCGCTGATGCTGCGCATCGCGCGCGCCGGTGCCTCGCGGCTGCTGGCGGCGGAACTGGCCGGCGTGTCGGTGCCGGCGCTGGAGGGAGAGAGCGAGTAGCTGCCATCGAAAGCTGGCGACGTGTGGTCGCCTTTCAGCGTTTGCGCTGCCCCTCATCTGCCTGCCGGCGTTCGTCGTTCGAAAAGCCAAGCAATTGGCTTTTCGTCCGCTACGCGGACCACTTCTCCACTCCCCGTATAGTGACGGGGAGAAGGACGCTTTCATCGCGGATTTCGCCAGTTTTCAGCGTTTGCAAAAGAAGCGCCAAGGGGCGGCAGTGTCCCTTCTCCCCGTTCCACGGGGAGAGCGACTGTCTTGGATTTCAAGCGGGTTGCCATGGTTTTTGGTCCCTGATCAT